>CAYMZW010000612.1:0-3848 GCA_964395005.1 uncultured Rivularia sp. | reverse complement strand
ATCGCTTTTATCTACCATTTGCATGAATACTCGTTTCGCGTCAATGTTAGAAATTACCGCTTCTTTTGCACGATATTCTTTACCACCCGCGACTCTAACACCAACAGCTTTACCGTTATCAATCAAGATTTTTTCTACGTGCTGCTCGGTTAAAATTACGCCACCTTTGCTGGTAACACAATTTACCAAAGCTTGGGTTAATGCACCAGTACCACCACGAGGTCTTGCCATTCCTGGATTGTGACGCATCGCCATCATTATCGCACCGATCGCCAAGGTTTTTTGCGAAGGTGGGGCACCCAATTCGGCGCAAAGTCTAGCTAAAGGTGCTTTGAGAAATTCCGAATCAAACCATTCGTTAAGAATATCCTCACCGCTGGTTAACATATTACGTATAAAGTCCAGCGTTTTATCTACCGAACCAATTACTGAAAATAAATCTTTAATTTTAGTAACGTCATAGTTACCAGCAATATCTAAAATAGACTTTGGAGGTGCATTAAACATCGGAATCATTGCACCCAAAGCCCGCTGCCAATATTCTGTAAATTCTTTATACTTTACAGCATCGCGCTGAGAGTAACGAGCGATTTCCGCACAGGTTTTATCTAAAGACTTATGTCCTAAGAAATACTTTCCGTCTGGATGGGGACAAAATACAACTGGATCGCAGTATAAATATTCCAACCCGAATTTTTTTAATTCTAATTCTTCTTCAACAGGACCAAGGTGAATAAATTCGTGGTCGATCGCGCACAAATTAAATTTAAATCCCGGCGCTTCTTTAGGCAAAATTTCCTCAGTAGTAGCCGCACCACCGGGAACAGCACGTTTTTCTAATAACGCAACAGTATAGCCAGCTTTCAATAAATAAGCAGCACAAACTAATCCGTTATGTCCCGCGCCAATAATTACAACATCATATTGTTGCATAATTAATAGTTCTAGATATGGAATATATGGTAATCCTTATCTTAATTATTTTTGTAAAATGTTACATCATACCCCAGTCATATAAGCATCCGATCGGATTTATTACTTTAAGGGTATATTATCGGGTATTTGTTGAAGATTGATTTGCGCGTGCAATATTATACTACCTTGTTGCACTTCTAAACGATTAATGCGTAATCTAGTATCTTTCATCTCAAAATAAGGCGATTGTCGCAACTTATGAATTTTATCTATTAAGGCAACCATAATTTCTAATTCAATTCCTTCTGGACTATTGCATTTAAAGCCATCAAGCACAATAGGTTTATCTAAAGACTCCAAGCGTACATCAGCTCTAAAGCTTAAAGGTTTCTTTTCCAAACCTGAATCTAAAATTATTTTTCCTTCAATGATAATTTTATTATTTCCAGGTAAACGGAATTGGATATCTTGAGGATAAATACTGACAATTCTTTTTTCAGTATGGAATGTCAAAAACTCATGCAGTATATTGCGAACTAAATCTAATTTTAAAGCTTGATTAATATCAGCTTCTTCTACTACAATTCGAGTTTGAATATTTACAGGATGATCTAATTCCACTTCCCCGATCAAAACTTTGAGGGGATTGATATCAATATCGTCAGTTTCTAACTGAATTTCCGAGAGGCGAATATCTTTGAATTTTAATCCTTTACCTTCAAATGATACGCCGTCCGCGTGTCCCTGAATTGCTTTGAGCAAATCTGTTTGTACGTCAAGATTTAAACTATCCATTTTTCAGTTAGTAGGAATCAGTGAGCAGTGAGCAGTAAACAGTTAGCAGTTGATAATTAATTGCTTATTTCATTTCACTAACTGTTACCTTAAACTTTTTGTTAAAAAAATAAATCTATAATATGAAGGAGATAAAATAATCAGCTTTTGCTATATAACTTTTAATTGTTTAAAATTATTCCGTTCCCTGTTCCCCTTTCCCTGTTCGCTATTGCCTATTCCTATAAATAATAAACTATCATTGTTCAACTTGCTCTAATAAATACTGTTCCAAAATATTTAATACAGCTTGTTCTACCGGGTGCAATTTAGAGTTATTCTTGATTTTATTAAATTTTTCAATTACGGGAAATAACGAACCATTTTTATATGCTGCTAAAATACCTGGATGAACGTAATATTTACGGCAGGTTGCAGGACGATTTCCTAATTCTTGAGCTACATTTTTAATTGCTTGAACAATATTTTTATTAGCTTGTTTTTCCGATTCAAATTCGCCCAATTCGTACAATTCTTCCGCTGCTAATACCGTTCCAAACCAGGTACGAAAATCTTTTGCTGTAAAATCTAATTCTGTAATTTCTTTGAGATAATCATTAACATCACCAGAATCAATAGATTGACGTTTGTCATCATCATCAATAAATTGAAACAACTCTTGCCCTGGTAATTCTTGAATTCGTTTAACAATCTTTGCCAAACGGCGATCACACAATTCAATATCATGATCTACACCACTTTTACCACGAAACTTGAATCGCAATCGCGAACCGGAAATATCAACGTGACGCTGTTTCATTGTCGTTAACCCAAAAGACTTATTTCTCTGGGCATATTGTTCGTTACCGACGCGAATTTTAGTAATTTCTAAAAGTTTTACAGTAGCGGCTAAAACTTTTTCTTTAGGTAAACCGTGTCTTCTCAAATCTTTTTGTACCTGTTGCCGAATTTTTGGTAAAGCCAAACCAAAGGCAATTGTGCGATTAAACTTAGTTTGAGAACGGATTTGCCGCCAATGTGCGTGATATCTATACTGCTTGCGTCCTTTTTCATCTCTTCCCGTAGCCTGTAAATGTCCGTTGACATCAGTACAAATCCATACTTCATTCCAAGCTGGAGGTATAACAAGAGCATTAATTCTATTCAACTCATCCTCGCAACAGATTTTATTACCTTCGGCATCGTAATAACAAAATCCTTTACCCTTACGCTGACGCTTGATACCCGGAATTGTATCGCTTACATAAACTAAACCAACAATCTCCGCAGACTCCGCAGGCTCCGCAGCTAGAGCGGCTTTAACCTCCTGTTTCACAAGTTTATTTTTCAGCTTTAACTGCATATTACAAAGATGAGATTAAATAATAATATTTGTAAATTTACCTTGCCACAGTTAAACATAAATCTACTTGGAGAAATAAAAGGCGATCGTCTGAAGTGAGGAATTAGAGGGGGGAGAGGGGGGAGAGGGGGGAGAAAAAAGGAATTTTTAATTAATTTTGCTCTAAGTATTTTCAGGAAAGATGTCTTGTAGCATTTCTATGAGCGTTGAAATTTAGTAAAATATATAAGCTTTTAGAAGCCTAAAGCTGATAATCTAATTTTATGAATACTCTTAATCAAGTACTAGAAAGCGCTTTGCAATTGCCTTACGAGCAACAAGAAATGCTGGTAAAAATTCTGCAAAATCGCCAAAATGAAAGCCGTCGAGCAGAAATCGCAGAAGATGCACAAAAAACTTTAGCTGATTTTCGTAGTGGTAATTATCAACCTCAATCGGCCAAAAGTATTATTGCAGAATTGCGTCAGTCATTGAATGACTCAGAAGCATGAGATTGCTGATTTCAACCTCAAAATTTAAAAGAGCATTTCGTAAATTTGTCAAGCGAAATGCGAATCTTCAGCAACGTATTGAAGATACGCTTGAGCAGATGGAAGTAGACGTATTTGCTGCAAATTTAGGAACGCATAAGTTGAGTGGTAAGCTTGAAGGTCTTCAATCCTGTTCCTGTGGTTACGACTGTAGAATTGTTTTCTCAATTGAGCAAGATGCTGAAACTGATAGTGAAGTTATAGTTCTACTTGATATCGGAACACATGACCAGGTTTATTAATTAAATATCTTTCCAAGTTAATAC
>CAYMZW010000611.1:0-3855 GCA_964395005.1 uncultured Rivularia sp. | reverse complement strand
TACCCGATTTGTCAATGCTTATCGAACAAGAAAGCTATTTTGTCGTTCATGCACCCCGCCAAACTGGTAAAACTACGGCAATGCTAGCTTTAGCGCAACAACTTACCGCAACTGAACGTTATGCAGCAGTGATGGTATCAGTAGAAGTGGGAAGTGCTTTTAATCATGATCCAGGTGCGGCAGAATTGGCAATTCTGGGAACTTGGTACGATACAATTTCGATTCGATTGCCCGATGAACTACAGCCACCCGTTCTAAATCAATGGCAAAAAGAAGAACCAGGACGTAGAATTCGAGCTTTTTTGCAGGCTTGGGCAAAAGCTTCAACGAAACCTTTAGCAATATTTATTGACGAAATTGATTCCCTGCAAGATGATACCTTGATTTCGGTGTTGCGGCAGCTACGCGATGGTTATCCCAATCGTCCAGAAAATTTTCCTTCATCTGTGGGGTTGATTGGTTTACGAGATGTGCGCGATTATAAGGTTGCATCCGGTGGAAGTGACAGATTAAACACAGCAAGCCCTTTTAATATTAAAGTTAGTTCCATTACTCTAAGAAATTTTAACGCCGCAGAAGTTGCAGAGTTATACCAACAACATACTGAAGATACAGGACAAATTTTCACACCAGAAGCAAGTGCAACAGCTTTTGATTTAACTCAGGGACAACCTTGGTTAGTTAATGCATTAGCTAAAGAAGTTGTGGAAAAAATGGTTAAGGATAGAAGTATTGCTATTACTAAAGAGCATATTTTACAAGCCAAGGAAATATTAATTGCTCGTCGAGATACCCATCTTGATAGTTTAGCCGAACGCTTGCGGGAACCAAGGATAAAAGCAATTATCCAACCAATGTTAGCTGGTTTGGAATTAGGAGATATCCCCAATGATGATATTCAATTTGTAATTGATTTGGGTTTGTGTATCATGCATCCCCAAGGTGGATTAACAATGGCAAACCCAATTTATCGCGAGGTTTTACCGAGAGTACTAACGGTGACACCAATGGCTTCTCTACCCATGATTGCACCAACTTGGTTAACTCCAGAAGGAGAATTAAATAAAGATGCTTTATTAGAAGCTTTTATCAAATTTTGGCGACAGCATGGAGAACCTTTATTAGGTAGCACTGGCTATCATGAAATCGCACCACATTTAGTATTAATGGCTTTCCTGCATCGCGTGGTTAATGGTGGTGGAACCTTAGAGCGAGAATATGCAATTGGTAGTGACAGGATGGATTTATGTTTAAGGTATGGTTCTATTACTCTTGGGATTGAATTAAAAGTTTGGCGTGAGAAGAAACGCGATCCACAAGCTGAAGGAATCGAACAATTAGAATCATACTTAGCACGGTTAGGATTAAATGAAGGTTGGTTACTTATATTTGACCGAAGAAAAAATGCATTACCAATTGAAGAACGTTTATCAACTGAGGTTGTGACAACTGAAAATCAACGTGCTATTACCGTGATTCGAGCGTGAAACACAAAATCGTCTAAACTCAAAGTGTCCGCTAATTCTCTACACCCATGTGTCGCTGGTTTAAAATTGCTGGCGGATATCCATCTAACTCAATCTATAAGCTTTCGGTGTAATACCAGTAATCTGTCGGAACTGTTTGCTCAAATGGCTATGACTGCTAAAACCGCACTCCAAAGCAATATCGATAATCAATCGATCTGTTTTTTTCAATAATTCTTTTGCTCGTTCCACTCGTTGCTGGCTTAAATATTGATGGGGTGTCATCCCAATTGATTGTTTAAAAAGACGGCTAAAGTGAAATGGACTCATATCTAATAGTTGAGCCAAATCTGCCAGTTTAATATTTTTATCTAAGTAAGCATCGATGTAATTTAGCACTTTACTTAATTGGCGCGGAGGTAAACTTCCTTCGTAGATAGGCAATCGAGGTTTACTCGCGGTGTGGTGTCTAAGTAAATTTACTGCCAGAACGTTCGTTAAAGAATCAAGATAAAGTCCATTATCAAAGTGTTGTTGTTGAAATTCGGTAAACAACATCATGGCGATCGCTTCTAACTGAGAATCTCTAACTTGAAATGCGGGCAACAACTCAATTCGATCTGGATCGCGATTAAGGGTTTGTTCGGCAATAGCTTTGATAAATTGAGAATTTAGTTGAATCTGCAAGCAGTTTTCTTCATCTTCCCAACGCACAAATAAAGGTGTATTAGCAGGAGTAATCAAAATATCTCCTCTTTGATATAAACCCGTATAAGTTTTACCATCTTGAACTTGCAGGTATTCAATCGGACGAGGAGCAAGAGATATAAAAAGTGTGTGTTCCGACTCAAAACAACAACTACCTTCCCCAGCAGGATTTTGCAGGTTTTGAAGTATTATATTTTTTTGACGGGGAGTAGTTGGTACACAAAACTGGGACGAGCTATTTTCCGACCATTGGTTAGCTGGATTTGCCATAGTTTGAGTCCAGTATTTCTAGTTTCAATATTATTTAACTGATATCACAATTTTCAAAAGCGATCGCAAGATTATGACAGTTTGATCGGAATTTGATAGTTGAGATTTTTAAGTCAACCTAAGCTAAAGGTGTTCGAGTTTAGGGGACAAAATCATGAAATTAGTAATTTTTGGTTCGACTGGTAGTGTTGGCAATCAAGTTGTAGAACAAGCATTAGAACAAGGACATACCGTTACGGCATTTGTCCGTAACCCCAATAAGTTAAACCTTCAACATCCCGATCTCAATATCTTTACAGGGGATGTGATGAATCCCGCTTTGGTAGAAGAAGCGGTAATCAATCACGATGCTGCAATCTGCATTCTAGGTTCGGGTAAAAAGCTTTCAGGTAATGTGCGATCGCAAGGCACAAAAAACATTATTCAAGCACTAGAGAAAGCAGGAATCAAAAGATTTATCTGTCAGTCAACTTTAGGTGCGGGAGATAGCTGGAGTAATCTCAACTTTTACTGGAAATATATTATGTTCGGCTTTATTTTACGCAAAGTATTCGCCGATCATCAAATACAAGAAAAATACGTTCAACAAAGTGACCTTGATTGGACAATTATTCGTCCAGCAGCTTTTGTTGAAGGGACTCGCACTGGCAAATATCGTCATGGTTTCCCTAGTAGCGATCGCACTTCAAGTTTAACTATCTCTCGCCCAGATGTAGCTGATTTTATTCTCAAACAACTCAGCGACAATACTTATTCGGGTAAAGCAGCCAGCTTATCTTACTAAAAATATATTTAAAGAATAAGAAGTGAAAACATGATGACTATTGTAGAAAATTCGCGTCTACCGTTAATTTTGTTGGCAACTGTTGGTAGTGCTGTGAGTGGGGGAATTTTCTTTGCCTTTTCAACTTTTGTAATGCAGGCTTTAGCCAAGCAACCAGCATCTCAGGGCATCGCTACCATGCAATCGATTAATATTACTGTTATCAATCCCTGGTTCATGGCAGCATTTTTCGCCCCTGCTGTAGCTGGAATTTTGCTATCTGTTTCCCTACTGTTTCAGTGGCAGCCTTCCATTGCTGCATATTTACTCACTGCTAGTCTGCTCTATCTAATTGGCACGATTGGCGTAACTGTTGTGGGAAACATACCTCTGAATGATGCTTTGGCAGTAGTTACTCCAACTAGTATTAAGGGTTCTACTCTCTGGTCGAAATATCTCACCAATTGGACATTTTGGAATCACGTCAGGACAGCAGCAGCATTATTGGCAGCAATTTTATTTGCTCTAGCTATAAATATTCGTTCGGGATTGGCAAGTTAAACTATCGTTTATCTCTGAAAGTAAAAGAATTCTAAATGGTAATTCCGTTAAAGTAGCGTTGAATTACCATTTTTTGTTGCTTGGAAT
>CAYMZW010000610.1:0-3872 GCA_964395005.1 uncultured Rivularia sp. | reverse complement strand
GGAGTTAGGAGTTAGGAGTTAGGAGTTAGGAGTTAGGAGTTAGGAGTTAGGAGTAGCGAGTAAGTCCCGTCTTCTCCTTTTCTCGTTCCCAGGTTCCACCTGGGAATGCCTTTTAAGAGGCTCTGCCTCTCCTCTTATACAGTAGGCAGAGCCTCTTGTATAAGGGTTCCCAGCCAGAGACTGGGAACCAGTCATACCTCTCTCAATTCCCAATGCCCAATGCCCAATCCCCAATGCCCAATTCCCAATTTAGAGAAAAATGTCTGAATCAACTCAACCAAAATCAGATGCCGATCGCAGTGCAAAAACCAGACAGCTGCTTGGAATGAAGGGTGCAGCTTCTGGTGAAACTTCTGTATGGAAAATTCGCTTGCAGTTAATGAAGCCGATTACCTGGATTCCCTTGATTTGGGGAGTTGTCTGTGGTGCGGCTTCTTCAGGTAACTATACTTGGCAGACGGAAAATGTTCTCAAGTCAGCGGCTTGTATGTTGCTTGCTGGCCCAATTTTGGCAGGCTATACCCAAACTTTAAACGAATATTACGACCGCGAAATTGATGCTGTCAACGAACCCTATCGTCCGATTCCTTCGGGTGCAATTCCTTTACCCCAGGTAATTACGCAAATCTGGGTATTAATGATAGCCGGTTTGGGCTTGGCGATCGCTTTGGATAAATGGGCGGGAAATGAGTTTCCCACAATTTCAGTAATCGCCGTATTAGGTATAATAATCGCCTATATTTATTCAGCACCACCGCTTAAACTAAAGCAGAATGGTTGGTTGGGCGGTTATGCACTCGGTGCAAGCTACATTGCTTTCCCTTGGTGTACTGGTCATGCATTATTCGGCGAACTCAACTGGAAAGTAGTAGTATTTACCGTTGTATATAGTTTGGCAGGCTTAGGAATTGCGATCGTCAACGACTTTAAGAGCGTAGAAGGCGACAAGCAATTTGGACTGAAATCATTACCAGTAGTCTTTGGTGTCAAAAAAGCAGCTTGGATTTGCGCCGGGATGATTGATATTTTTCAAGTTGCGATCGCGGCATATTTAATTTACCTGCATCAAAATTTGTACGCTGCAATACTACTTTTACTAGTGATTCCCCAAATCACATTGCAAGATATGTACTTCCTGCGCGACCCCTTAGAAAACGATGTAAAATATCAAGCTAGTGCCCAACCATTTCTAGTTTTAGGAATGTTAGTAGCGGGTATAGCACTCGGTCATTCCGGTGTTTAATTAATAATTAGGGAATTGGGCATGGGGCATAGGGCATGGAGAGATGGGGGGACAAGAAGACAAGGGGACAAGGAGAAGAATAACCTCCTAGCTCTCAACTCCTAACTCCTAACTCTCAATTCCTAACTCCTAACTGATAACTCCTAACTCCTAACTGATAACTGATAACTGATAACTGAAAATGTTGTTTCAAATACTTTATTATTTAGTCAATGCGATTCAGCCTTTCTTAGTGCCTATTTGTTTTGTTTGTGCTTGGGCATTAGTTATTTTAATGGGCTGGAGTATGTGGACGGCAGCACGAGATACTGTGAATACAGCACAGCAAATGCATCAAATTCCATGTTCGGGCTGTCAATATTTTACTGACGATTATCGTTTAAAATGCACCGTAAATCCTTCTATGGCTAACACCGAAGAAGCAATAGAATGTATGGATTATCAACCAAAAACAAATCCGATGTTGTATTAGATTTTGATAGTTGATAGTTGATAGTTGATAGTTGATGATCCACACCCTCTGGGTGAAAGTTGATAGTAAAAATAATCTGGCGAATATAATTCGCTACTACATAGAAACGAAGTCCACCTCCGTGGACTTAATTAAATAACCCGTTTAGGCGGGTTTTGCCTCTGTAGCCGCGATTTGTAATCGCCAGGGCTGAGCTATTAATCACTAACCACTAACCACTAACCACTAACCACTAACAACTAACCACTAACAACTAACCACTAACCACTAACCACTAACATTAAATGTTTGTTAAAAAACTGTTAGATTGTCCGGAGTTTATCGCGGGTGACAATACTATTTTACGAGAATTACTTCACCCGGATAAACAACCTTTAGAATTACGCTATAGCTTTGCTCACGCGACATTACCAATTGGGAAAACTTCTCAGCCGCATTCTTTGACGACTTCGGAAGTTTACTACATCTTGAATGGTAAAGGAGAAATGCATATTGATGATGAAATTCAAATTGTAGAGCCAGGTGATGCTGTGTACATTCCTCCCAATGCAAAACAATTTATTCACAGTTGTGGCAGCGAACCATTAGTATTTATTTGTATTGTAGATCCAGCTTGGCGTAAACAAGATGAAACTGTTTATTAAGCTTCAAAATCAAATACAATTATGTCGTCAATACAAGGTAATATTTCTGCTTTGACTCGTTCATGCTCTGGATGAGGTAAATAAATATCTCGTGCTTCTATACTCTCGAAAGTCGTTAGAAAGCCGTGGTTAAAATCTTTATTTAGTCCTTCATTACTAGAATAGCAACCGCCAGAAAAATAAGTTATACCTGGAATTAATTGTTTTAATTCTGCAAGTTGATTAAATAAATACTCTATTTTATCGGTAGTCACTTCTGGTTTAAATTTTAAAAGAGCCATATGTTGAATTTGAGGCATTTGTTTTTATTCTCTTAAATTAACTCCATAACTATTTTTTCATAAAAATCAGATTTGTAGAAATTTGAAAAACCTAAATAATTTAAATTTCGACTACTATTAATGTATTCGATTTATGAATCGATAAAATTGCTATTCTCAAGTTCATCAAAAATATGCAGCCTGCACCGTTTTATTTGAGTAAATTATTTGCTTTATCAGTAGGAATATTTTTTCTGTTTTCTTGCACAAGTTACGCTCAACCTAATAACACAACTTCTTGTACAACTCAATTTTCTAATAGTCAATGCGTTGATAATTTAAATAAAATTCTACCAGAGTTAAAAAAAGCGAAAGTAGTATATCTTGGAGAAATTCACGATAGCTCCCAACATCATAAAAATCAATTAAAAATTATTCAAGAATTATATAAAAATAATCCCAAAATTTCTATTGGGATGGAAATGTTCCAACGCCCCTTTCAAGAAATTATCAATCAGTATATTGCAGGAAAAATAACTGAATCACAGCTAGTTGAAAAAACCGAATATAAAAATCGTTGGGGTTTTGATTGGGAACTTTATGCTCCTATCTTACGTTTTGCAAAAGAAAAGCAAATACCCGTTTTAGCTTTAAATACTCCTAGCGAAATTAGCCGTAAAGTTGCCAAAGAAGGCATCGAAAAACTTACCACTGAAGAAAAACAATTAATTCCACCCGTCACAGAAATTCGTCTCGATAACATACCATATCGGCAAATTGTGTTGAAAGCATTTGAACAACATCAAAGTGCGGGGCATGGAAATAGCAACAGTGCAAATCGCTTTTTTCTAGCTCAGGTATTGTGGGATGAAACAATGGCGGATGGTATCGCCAAATTTATCAAAGCTAACCCCGACTATCAAATGGTTGTTTTAGCAGGGCAAGGGCATATTGTATACGGCTACGGTATTCCAAGTCGTGTAGAAAGACGAATTCAAGATAGTAATAATAGTAATAACAGTAATAATAAGTTCATTCAGCGTTCGGTTTTATTAAGCGTTCCAGATATTACACCTACAGAAAAAGATAGGGCGATCGCCGATTTTATATTAGAATAAATAAATTTTCAAAAAAATCATAATTCATTAAATCCATTGTGTAGTAGTAATACATCCTTTGCGTATTACAAATAGGATTAAAAAGCACAATGGATACAAAACTTAAGCTTTCCAAGCGTCAGCAAGCAGCCTTAG
>CAYMZW010000609.1:0-3872 GCA_964395005.1 uncultured Rivularia sp. | reverse complement strand
TTAGGAATTAGGAGTTAGGAATTAGGAGTTAAGAATTAGGAGTTAAGAATTAGGAATTAGGAGTTAGGAGGTAGTTAATATTATTTACCTATTACCTATTAACTCTCACCTTTAACCTATTCCCAATGCCCAACGCCCAATGCCCAATGCCCAATGCCCTATGCCCAATCCCCAATTCCCAATTACCAAACAACCACCGTCAAATCAACGATGGTTGTTTGCTTTTAGGAATGATTTGTTGATGGACAATTCATGATTGATTCTTGTCTAATTCAACTATATTACGGAAATTTCAAAGTGCTTTACATTTAGAAAAGTCCTTATTCGAGTTTTTAGTGTTTAGATATATTCTGCTGTTTACTATGTCCCCTGGACATACTAAGCAGTGTCTTGTAATGGATTTGAAATGCTTGCAGTTAGTAAAGTTACTCATGTTTACTTGTTGAAACGTCTTTTGCGTCTTGCTGCCACAGCTTTACGTTTACGCTTATCCTGTGGGGTTTCAAAATGCCGATGAGACTTAACATCGGACAAAATACCCGCTTTGGATACTTGACGCTTAAATCGACGTAAAGCTGAATCTATACCTTCGTTTTCACCTAAAACCACTTGGGTCATTCTAATCCCTCGTTGTCAACAACTATTTTCGTTCTTTATTTTAATATGCTGGTTTATCGGGATGAAAATATTCCACGATTTACCAAAAAAAACAAGACTGTTGTCTTGAATGTAGAAGCTGGAAATTTTCCAGATTTACTATTTTACCTTTCAATTGGGTTTCTAGGTATCCTGTATCTTACAATCGGAATTTTTTAGAGTTAGAGCAAGTTGATAAAGCTGACGACGAGGTAAAAATGTTGATGCAGCTAGCTGCCGACTCGCTTGTGAAGGGGATATTCCTTGATTCATGATTGTTTCTAACTCAGCGATGAGTTCTGCTTGTGTAAACTCCCGTTGAATGGGAGTACTCCCAGCTACTACTAAAGTATATTCACCCACAGGAGCTTTTGATTCATAGTACAAACAAGCACCCTCTAAATTCCCGCGCCAAAACTCTTCATACATTTTAGTTAATTCTCGCGCTAAGACAATTTGTCTATCATCACCAAATATTTCTTTCATATCTTGCAAAGTCGAGCGCAAACGATGGGGAGATTCGTAAAATATTAAAGTACGCTCTTCTAACTTCAACGATTCTAAGTGCGATCGCCTTTGTTTTGCTTTAGCATTCAGAAATCCTTCAAATACAAATTTTTCTGTAGAAATCCCCGAAGCACTTAATGCCGTAATCGCTGCCACCGCTCCAGGAATAGGAGTTACAGTAATACCAACTTCCGCGCAAGCTTTTACTAATTCGTAACCTGGATCGGAAATTCCCGGCATCCCAGCATCTGAAACCAGAGCTATAGTAATTCCTTCATGCAACTGCTTTAATAATTCTGGAATTCTACTGTGGCGATTATGTTCGTGATAACTAATTTGTGGCGTATTAACTTGAAAATGCTTCAAAAGTTTTCCCGTATGGCGAGTATCTTCAGCAGCAATAAAATCCACCGACTGCAAAATTCTCACCCCCCGGAAAGTCATATCCTCCAAATTTCCAATCGGAGTGGCAACAATGTAGAGTATACCTGGTTTTAAATCGGACATTTATCAGTTAGTGGATAGTTGTTAGTTGATAGTTGTTAGTGGATAGTTGTTAGTGGATAGTTGTTAGTTGTAAAAATATCTATCTACTCTCCCCCCAATTCCCAATGCCCCATGCCCAATCCCCCATGCCCAATCCCCCATGCCCAATCCCCAATCCCCTAATAAAAATCAAAATTTCAACGGTTTATTCGTAGGTTTAGTAACGCTGGATTTGATTTATCTTGCTGAATCTCCGCCGAAAAATAATCAAAAATTAGTTGCGGAAGATTACATAGTTGCGGCAGGTGGTCCGGTAACAAATGCTGCTGTAACTTTTAGTTGTTTGGGCAATAACGCTGTTGTTTCTAGTGTTGTTGGCACTCATCCAATGACGCAATTAATTAAAAGCGATCTAGCTAATTATCAAGTAGAAATAATTGACTATTACCCTACCACAGAAAACCCACCACCAGTATCTTCAATTATTGTGACTAAAGGTACGGGAGAGCGTGCTGTGATTTCTATTAATGCCGTTAAAACCCAAGTTGATAGCCAAGTTATTTTACCAGATTTGCAAGATATAGATATTGTACTAATTGACGGGCATCAAATGAAATTAGGATGTGCGATCGCGCAAAAAGCCAAAGCCGAAAATATACCAGTAGTTATCGATGGTGGAAGCTGGAAACCTGGATTTGATAAACTTTTACCCTTCGTTGATTATGCCATTTGTTCGGCTAATTTTTATCCTCCCGATTGCCATAATTCCCAAGAAGTGTTTGCTTATCTTTTGCAAATGGGTATTCCTCATATCGCCATAACTCACGGAGAAAAACCGATTCAACATTTATCTAAATCATCTCAAAATAAAATTCAAATATTAGATGTTCCCAAAATACAGCCTGCTGATACACTAGGGGCTGGAGATATTTTTCACGGTGCTTTTTGTAACTATATATTGCAAGAAACATTTACCACCGCATTAGAAAAAGCAGCGAAAATTGCAGCTTTATCCTGCCAATCTTTCGGTACTCGCCGCTGGATGAAAAATCAGTGAACAGTGAGCAGTGAACAGTGAGCAGTGAACAGTTATCAGTTATCAGTTATCAGTTACTGTAATAAACCCGGTTTCTTTAAGCTGAGATCGGTTAACAGTTATAAGTTAATAAACACGACTAACAACTAACAACTAACAACTAACAACTAACCACTAACATGAAAAATTTACTATCAATTCTCGAATTAATTCGTCCCATTGGTTGGCGTGCATCTGATATATTACGCTCTTACTATCGTGGTAATAAACAAGATGATTTGAATGTAGAATATAAAGATGAGAAAGGTAAAGATCCAGTTACAGCAGCAGATTTAGCAGTTAATAATTATATTTTACAAAAATTAAAAAATGAATTAGGTAGTGAAGAGTTTGGCTATATTAGCGAAGAAACTTATCGAAATCAAGATGGTATAAATAATTCAGAATGGGTATGGATTATCGATCCTTTGGATGGTACAAAAGATTTTATTAATAAAACTGGCGAATATGCGATTCACATTGCTTTAGTTAGAAATAAGAGTCCGGAATTAGCATTAGTGGCAATTCCCGAAGCAGAAAAGCTATATTATGCAATTAAAGGTGGAGGTACATTTGTAGAAACTCTTGATGGTAATAGAAAATCTGTAAGGGTTTCCCAACGCGATAATCCTCAAGAATTAACCTTAGTAGCAAGTCGCAACCACCGCAATGAAAGATTAAATTATCTCTTAGAAAAATTAACTTTTCAAAATCAAAAATCAGTAGGAAGCGTTGGTGGTAAAATTGTTGCAATAATCGAACAGCAAGCAGATATTTATATTTCACTTTCTGGTAAATCCGCACCCAAAGATTGGGATATGGCTGCACCAGAATTAATATTAACTGAAGCTGGCGGGAAATTTACTCACTTTGACGGAACGCCATTACAATACAATACTGGAGATATTAGTCAATGGGGTGGTTTATTAGCCAGCAACGGTAAATGCCACGAAATGCTTTGCCAACAAGCAGAAATGATTTTGCAACTAAGGGAGCAGGAAGTAGGGAGTGGGGAGTAGGGAATTGGTAATTGGTAATTGATAATTGATAATTTAACTCCTAACCACTTTCACCCGGAGGGTGTGGATCATCAACTAACCACTAACAACTAACAACTAACAACTAACAACTAACCACTAATAACTAACCACTAACAACTAACAACTAA
>CAYMZW010000608.1:0-3872 GCA_964395005.1 uncultured Rivularia sp. | reverse complement strand
ACTCCTGAAGTTTGTACTACCCTCGGACACACTATTACTATTTTTACTCACGGTGACTATGTTATTCACGGAGATAGAAAACTGGATGGACGTTTTCATCGCGACTCAGTAGTTGGTGGAGATATAGTAATTCAGCCTGCAAATATCGGTCAAAAGTGTGCTTGGGATGCGAGTGGTGATTTTATTATTTTAGGTATTGAAACAAAAAGTTTTGCCAGTGCAATTGACGAATCGAAGCAATCGGAACAAGTTCAATTAATACCAAATTTCGCGACACCAGATCCTTTAGTTTTACAGATTGGACTTGCAATCAAAAATGCGTTACAAAATAATCCGTCAGGAAGTCGTTTGTATGCAGAGACAATGGCAAATGCTTTATCAGTACATTTATTACAACATTATTCTGCGCGAAAACCGCAAATTAAGCAGTATTCAAATGGTTTATCAAAACGTCAATTAAATATAATTATAGAATACATTCAAAATCATTTAGATCGAGATTTAGGTTTAAAAGAATTAGCATTTTTATTACATATGAGTCCGCATTATTTTTGTTCCCTATTTAAACAGTCAATGAGAATGACTCCTCATCAATATGTGATTCAAACTCGCGTTAATCGTGCTAAAGAATTATTATTGAAGGGAAAGTATACTATTGCACAAGTTGCTTTGATGGTTGGTTTTGCCAATCAAAGTCATTTGAATCGTCATTTTAAAAAGTTGATTGGTGTAACTCCCGGCAAAATTAATAAATAATATGAAAAAAGATAAAGCTGTGGTTATTGGTGGTAGTATTGCAGGATTGCTAACAGCCCGCGTGCTTGCCGAAAGTTTTGAATCAGTAACGATTATAGAATCCGATAAACTACCTTTACAACCCGATAAACGTAAAGGTGTACCGCAATCCGTGCAGCCTCATGTCTTATTTACTAAAGGATACCGGATTTTAGAAGAACTTTTTCCCGGTATTGGTAACGATTTAAGTGCTGCTTGTGCGCTTGGATGGTAGCTACAGCAAGCGACTCTCGCTTTCCTACAACAGCAGGTAGAAGCAATCCAAATGCAGTTTCTAAGCTTCTAGGTTGGTACAATCAGCGACTTATGCAAACTATTAATCAAGATGAGGATTTATATAATTTATTTATTCAAATTAGCCACTTACTCAAATCGCCTTTAGCACTTTATCATCCGCGAGTTTTATTGAAAGTGCTTTCCTCATAAGAAATAAAGTTGGTAAACATCCCAAAAACCTACAAAAAATCGGATTAATCTGCAAGACAAACAGAAAGGCGATCGCCATATTAGGAAGTAGCAGTTTAATGTTAAGTGGTACTTTCTAATGCCGAGAATCGAAACCAAAACCGAACCGATGACGATAAATTTCGGTCCCCATCATCCGGCGATGCATGGCTGTTTCCGAATCGTTGTCACGCTTGATGGGGAAGATGTAGTAGATTGCGAACCTGTTTTGGGATATCTGCATCGGGGAATGGAGAAAATCGCCGAAAATCGCACTAATATAATGTACGTTCCCTACGTTAGTCGTTGGGATTACTACGGTGGATTATTTAATGAAGCAGTTACTGTTAATGCTGTTGAAAAATTAGCTGACGTGCAAATTCCCAAACGTGCCAGCTATATCCGAGTAATCATGCTGGAATTAGCGCGAATTGTCAATCATTTGCTGTGGTTGGGGCCTTTTATTAGTGATATTGGGGCACACAGTCCGTTTTTCTACACCCTGCGCGATCGCGAATTCATTCTTGATTTGTTTGAAGCCGTTACGGGATACCGCATGGTTAACAATAATTATTTTCGCATTGGCGGTATTGCTGCCGATTTACCTTATGGTTGGGTAAGTAAATGTCAGGAATTTTGCGATTATTTCTTACCTAAGATAGATGAATACGAAAAATTAATTACCAACAATCCTATATTTCGTCGTCGCGTTGAAGGAATAGGAGTTCTCAGTCGCGAAAACGCGATTAATTGGGGTATTTCCGGCCCAATGTTGCGGGCTTCCGGGGTAAAGTGGGATTTACGTAAAGTTGATCGTTACGAATGTTATGACGATTTTGATTGGGAAGTAAAGTGGGATAAAAGCGGCGATTGTTTAGCTCGTTACGTAGTAAGAATCGGAGAGATGCGCGAGTCTGTAAGTATTATTAAACAAGCAATTGCAGGTTTACCGGGTGGTGCTTACGAGAATCTAGAAGCGAAACGCATCGCAGAAGGTAAAAAATCTGAATGGAACGATTTTGATTATCAATATATTGCCAAAAAAGTTGCACCTACATTCAAAATTCCCCAAGGCGAACATTACGTCAGAGTTGAATCCGGTAGAGGAGAATTAGGAATTTATTTAGTTGGTGACGACAACGTTTTTCCTTGGCGCTGGAAAATTCGTCCCGCAGATTTCAATAATTTACAAGCATTACCGCAATTAATCAAAGGCGTAAAAGTCGCAGATATTTTCGTGATTTTAGGAAGCATTGATGTAGTGATGGGTTCTGTAGATAGATAGTTGTTGGTTGTTAGTAGATAGTTGATAGTTGATAGTTGCTGGTTGATAACTTCTAACTCCGCACCTCCATCCGTCACCTATCTCCATCCGTCACCAAAATTCATCCGTCACCAAAATTCATCCGTCACCAAAATTCATCCGTTACCAATCTTCATCCGTCACCAATCTTCATCCGTTACCAATCTTCATCCGTCACCAAAATTCATCCGTTGCCAATCTTCATCCGCTGCCAAACCCCTAATTCGGCATCCATCGATATTCTAGATTCGGCTGTCTGTTGATTTTATTCTTCGACAGCTTACCAAGTTTTCCACCACAGCTTTACAACTGCTTCTATATCTGAAGGATTATAAGATCGAATTGTCTGCATTCTATATTGGGATTTGCTTCGCAGGTTTTTTAATAACTGCGATCGCTATAAAATAAAAATATTCTCACTGCTAATAGGAATAATTGTACTACTTAAGCAGTTCTACCCAAAGTATTACAAACAATTGAACCTCAGAGCGACAAATATTAGATTTATTCTTGATATTCTATAAATGTAAGGAACAGAGCAGCGCACTGGCTGGGGGTTATGCCGCAGTGACCCATTATCGAATACCGAAGAAGAACGATTTGTCAGGTGTTCGGACAGTGTGAATAATTTAATAACCTTGGACGTTATGGAGTTTTTATCGTTTCCTCTGTTTCGTCGCCATCGAGGGGAGGCGCAACCCTCCGTCAGAGCGGTCTTAGATGGCGAACGTCCGATAATGGTTTGCTCGTATTTCCAAATGCAATTATATCATGTTATCAGCTTGCAACTCTTAATTGAGTTATGCCACGGGTTTAAATAATCCGAAGTTGATTCAGAGCAACAGCACACTGGATGGAGGTTATGCCGCAGTGATCCATTATCGAATACCGAAGAAGAACGAATTGGCAGGTGTTCGGACAGTGTAAAGGTTCAATAACATAATAACCTTGGACGTTATGGAGTTTTTATCGTTTCCTCTGTTTCGTCGCCATCGAGGGGAGGCGCAACCCTCCGTCAGAGCGGTCTTAGATGGCGAACGTCCGATAATGGTTGCTCAAAAGTTTCTAAAAATTCACAAAAATAATTACCACTTTTGCTATCAACTCGCTTTGGATGATTTAATTATCCAAGGCTATTTTATTTTATATAGGACTTACGCAAAGCCCCACTTTTTAAGGGGGGTTGGGGGGATCGGAGGGGTCTGGAACACTATATTTCCCCTTGTCGCTGCGTAAGTCCTGTTATAGCTAAATCGTTCGTAGTAAGGACTTTAGTCCTTTAATAAAAGCGATAAATCGCTTACTACGAACTCCCTAATCCTTTAAATAT
>CAYMZW010000607.1:0-3881 GCA_964395005.1 uncultured Rivularia sp. | reverse complement strand
AGGCGAGCGTTTTGAAAAATGGTTTGTGGACATTTTGAATTTTGCGCTTTAAAATTCGGAAAATTTTAGAAGTTTTTAGTTTGTTTATTATTTTTTCAACTCAATTTACGGATAAACACTTACCAAGTATGAACTAGGAATCACAGCCGATTTTGGATTTTAAATTTTAACAACGGATGTTTCTGTTTTGCCGAAAGTGAGGCTGTAGATGTTCTTCTCTTCAAAATTTCCAAGACGGATTTTGAATTATAAAACTTGTAAGCTTCTGGTTTTTTATGAGACATCAACCAAAATTACTAAATTATTAGCCCAAAATTTGAAACTTGTGAGCCTTGTAAATAATCCCCAATCCAAAATCTAAAATCCAAAATCTAAAATCGAATGACATCTTCCCCATCCATCTCTATTACAAATAACCAGCAATCAATGCAAGTGCAAATTCAATCCACCAAAAGTTTATTAATACCGCAACCTTTACAACCAGGAGATTTATTAAGAGTCGTCGCTCCTAGCGGTGCTTTGCGAGAATTTGAAGCATTGCAACGCGGTGTAGAAATTTGGCGATCGCGCGGTTATCGAGTAGAAGTAATTCCGGAAATAGAAGATAGATGGGGATATTTAGCTGGTAACGATCAAAATCGCCGCAATCACTTAGCCGCAGCTTGGCAAGATCCCGAATGTCACGGTATTCTTTGCGCTAGAGGTGGTTTTGGCACTACCAGAATTTTGGAAGAATGGACGTGGATGTTGCAAAACCAAACAATTCCCAATGCCCCATCCCCCATTCCCCATGCCCCAAAATGGTTAATAGGTTTCTCTGATATTACAGCTTTATTGTGGAGTCTTTACAAAGCTGGAATTTGTGGAATTCATGCACCCGTAATGACTACTTTAGCTGAAGAACCAACTTGGTCAATACAAAGATTATTCGATTTAGTAGAAGGTAAATCTCTCCAACCTTTAAAAGGTAAGGGATGGGGAGGTGGAATAGTTAGCGGTAAATTACTACCAGCAAACCTTACCGTCGCAACTCATCTCTTAGGTACACCAATGCAGCCAGAGCTTGATGGCGTAATTTTGGCAATAGAAGACGTACAAGAAGCCCCCTACCGCATCGATAGAATGTTAACTCAGTGGAGAATGAGTGGAGCTTTATCAAAAATAGCCGGTGTTGCTGTAGGTAGCTTTACCAGATGCGAAGTACCAGCAAATATTCCTAGTTTTAGTGTTGCGGAAGTCTTGCGCGATCGCCTTGGGGATTTAGGTATTCCCGTAGTCTCAGATTTACCTTTCGGACATCAAGCACCCAATGCAGCTCTACCCGTAGGAATGATGGCAACTTTGGATGCAGAAGAAGGAATTTTGACAGTTAACAGTTAGCAGTTAAGGTTCCTTCGTAGTAGCGCTTCAGCGCCTCTATTCCGAGATGGAGGCGCTCAAGCGCTACTACAAACAGTTTTTTATGACTATATTACTTCCAAGATTGATAATTGATAACTGTTAACTGTTCGCTGTTTTCCGCAACCGACAAAAAGCAATCGCAGGAATAACTGCTAAAATCAATGCTGTAAATCCTTGGGTTAGTAAAAATAAGGTTACAGGGCGATGTACCGCTGGAATTAAGTTTTGTATAAAGGAAATTAATAATATTGAAATACTAATAAAAAAGTACGAAATCGAAGGTACAAAAATCCACCACCATCCACCTTTTACCTGTTTTCGTAATACTAACCATTGCAATAAACCCAGCCACAAACCAGAAAATATATAAGCAGCAGTTGGTAATATTCCAAAAAAGATCGCTGCTTGTGGTGATATTTGATTTGTTGAAGCAGCCATAGAAGAAATGTAGGCAATCCAAGCTGTAGAAACGGTATTACCTACTAACCATCCGATTGCGGTAGCAAACATCCATGACCAACCAGATATATATTTATTTAAAGGAATAGATTGATCTGCGGCAAAAATTAATGCGAATAAACTGTTAGCTATTAACTTTACAATTCTGTACCACAGTATTTCATTTTGGAAAAAATAAGCGGGTATATTCTCTCTGAGAATCTTTTCTAAAGCAACACTGGCAATTCCACCTCCAATCCATCCCAGCATTGTCATAAACGTAAATAGCAAAAAGAATTCTCGTCGTTCGGAACGAGGTATGAGCAAGAAGCTTTTCTGCTTGACGTTAGATTCAGAAGAACTTTGCGGAATCTTTTTAAATAAAGATGGCATAACAATTAACAATATAAGTAATTACACTTTTATGGCTTTAAATATTTAAAGCGTTTTATACAAGCTTCAATATGACTATCAAATCTCAGGTTTTTTCGGGTGCAAATTTATCGATTACTCTTTCTATTGCCGTTTGCACAACCTTTATAACTCCTGTTTCCTCCAAAGTCCAAGCAGTTACATTTGTTTCTCAACGAAATGCTTTGAACAGTAATGACCAAGTTGATTGGTTAAGTTTAGGTAAAGTACTTAATCCTCGTTCTCCTAATCCTGCTGATTTTTTACCTAACTCGTTTTCTGCAACATCGGAAAGGAATTTAGGATTGAATGTTGAAATTCCTCAAGTAGATGGGTTAACACAACCATTTGTATTTCAAACTTTAACCGATCCTCAAGGAGTTCCAACCAACTTTGCGAATGGCGATTATCTGCTGTTTACGGGTTTTTTGCCCGGTATTTTTCCCGCTCCTGGTAATCCAGGTCCCTTAAGTATTACTTTTGATCGGCCAGTAAAGGCTGCTGGCAGTCAAATAGCTGTGGATGACTCTCCTAGTTTTACGGCATTCATTTCTGCTTTTGATAAAGATGATAATTTACTGGGGACTTTTTCAACTCTGGGTACTTCTTCCCTAGCTTTAGATAATTCTGCTATTTTTCTGGGAATTCAAAGCGATAAAGCTGATATTTCTCGGTTGGTTTTCCGTAGTTCAGAACCCAATCTTGCATTTGCAATTAATACTTTGAGCATTGCATCTGTTCCAGAATCAAGCTCTGTTTTGGGTTTTTTGAGTGTTTTGAGTATGGGTTTAATATCAAAACGGAAGAAAAAAGACTTCTTACCTCCATCACGTTCTAATATTACCGAGAAATTTTAGGTGCTTGGTAGATATGCTTTAGCGATTAAGACATCAAAAATCCCCACATTCCAAGAATTGCGGGGATAAAAATATTATTCAATATTATTTGAGATAAAGGCGAGCAAAAAACCCACCTTTAACATGATTACTTAGACTCGGTGAAGTCAGCATCAATTACATCATCACCAGTCGAACCTGCACCTGCATCTCCTGTAGCACCGTTAGGAGGAACTTCTCCATCGGGAGCAGCACCATCGGGAGCGCCACCACCTTGCTGATACATATTGCTACCGACTGTGAATAGTGCTTGTTGCAATTCTGGCATTACCTTTTGAATTTGCTCGTCGTCTTCTTTGGTGACGGCTTCTTTCAAATCTTTGACTAAACCTTCGATTTTGGTTTTGTCGTCTGCGGGAACTTTATCGCCCAATTCTTGCAACTGCTTTTCTGCTTGATATGCCAAGGAGTCAGCTTGGTTTTTGCGGTCGATTTTTTCGCGACGCTCTTTGTCGGTTGAAGAGAAGCTTTCTGCTTCGTTAACCATTCTTTCAACTTCGGTTTTATCCAAAGTGGAAGCACCAGTGATGCTGATGGATTGTTCTTTTCCAGTACCCTTATCTTTTGCAGTAACGTTCAAGATACCGTTAGCATCAATATCGAAAACAACTTCAATTTGAGGTACTCCACGAGGTGCGGGAGGAATTCCATCTAGACGGAAGGTTCCTAAGCTCTTGTTGTCGTTGGACATTTCACGCTCACCTTGGAGTACGTGAATTTCTACGTTGGTTTGTC
>CAYMZW010000606.1:0-3882 GCA_964395005.1 uncultured Rivularia sp. | reverse complement strand
TAATATGATTTTCTAATTGAGTTTTATCTCTAATTCCTCGCTGCCATAATAATTGCGCGGCAAAGTTTCCTTTTGATGCTCTAAGATGCTGCTCAACTAATTCTAAGAACCATTTTGGAGGCTCTTCTGTTGATGCTACAATCCATTGTTGTTCGGACATAGGATTTTAGATTTTGGCAACGGATACGTTTATTTTAGATTTTAACAACGGATGCTTTTTACTGATAACTGATAACTGATAACTGACTAATTCAAAGAGGTACTTCTTGTATATTAGCTAAGTTAACTAAGTTGCTATCAACTCCGAGTAAATCTTGTGATTTTTCTTTGGAATTAATAGAAACTCTCTCGCAGCGAGAAGCATACTGACAATTATTACAGGTTTTGGTGCCTTCAGGTACTTGAGGAAAATCTTCTCCCTGTTGGTAAGCCTGTAGCCATTTAGTTAGCTTCTTTAAATGACTATTGAGTTTTTTCTGTGTTTGCTGATGCTGGAGGGAACTGTAAGTAAATTTAATGCAGTGCGGCTTGCTTTCCGATTGCACAAACCAATAAGTCATCGAAATATTTTCTGGTAAATAATCGCTGGTTTCTGCCAATACATACATATAGAGACGTGTCTGCCAATCATATTGCAGCTTACGTTTATTTGGCGATCGCCGATAGGTTTTCCAATCCAGAATTTCTGCCTTTTCTTTGTCTGCAATTAATAAATCGTAAATAGCACTCAGCAGATAGTTTTGTACTTGTAGCGTGCGGAGATGTTCGCTTTCGCGGAAATCGCTATCGGTTGCCGGAGTTAAAATATCTGGGGCAGTAATAGCAAAAGCCCTCATCCAACTTTCTAATTGACTATCTGTTTCTAGAAAGCTTCTAATTTTCAAACCCATTTCCCGCTGCTGCATCAATAAGTGAAAGCGACTTCCCAGCAACTGTTTCTCTTCATATTCTGGATTTGTAGGAGGGCGGAGTTGTTCCAAATAAGTGTTTTGAAACTTACGGGGACAAGTTTCTAATAGATTTAGCTGCCCTTGAGAAAGTCGCAGTAATTGATTTTGCACAGAATTTGCCGTGAACATCATAATTCTAGATTAGCAAAATTTATCATTTTTTTATAATTATAGGAATCAGCTTTTCTTTCTGAAATAACTTGTTTGGGCGATCGTACAAACAACAGGGAATAGAAAAAATGTAGTGATTTTTCTAAGCACCGCAGCGCCCGCTACACGTTCGCATATTCCGCCCTCCCCAGAAAAATAATGAAAATATGTAATCTTATCTTAAACTTCTAATTATTAGTGATGAAAGAAAATTTATATTAGATTGGCTGTATTTTTAAAAGACTAACAATAAACTTTATATAAAGAATAAAACGAGATATTAAAATTTTTAATAATTAGATATTTTGGCTTAATAAATAATATTAATAGGCTATAGTGCTATACATACGACAGAAAAGTTTGAAGCTTGATTCTGTAGAGATTGTTTGTTTTATGTCAGAGCTAAAATCTCCATAATTACTAAATATGAATTGTGTAGCCTGCGTGCAACTTCAATTATAAAGAACAGCGATTTGTGACATATTACGAATTATTCAAGTTTTTACCATGAAAATATCAGTTATTCGTCTTTGTTTTCTTCTATTTGTATACTTAGGTATTCAATCTTCCAAAACAAACACTTTTCACTATGATTTTGAGGGAGAAAAATTTAAAAAAGGGAATATATGGAATGTTTTAGAAACTTGCTGCGAACATTCTTATAAATATTCAAGCGATGAATCTTATAAAGGCAAAAAATCTGTCAAATTTGAGTTGCGACGGAACGACAAAGAAGTTCATAACAGCAAGCGTTCTGAATTTGCAGCACGTGTAGAAAAAGCTAATGGTGATAATTGGTATCGCTTTAGAATGTTTATCCCAGAAAATTGGGAAACTGACCCTAAATCATTTGATATTATCACTCAATGGCATGGCTATCCTGATTTTGATAAGGGTGAAACGTGGCGAAGTCCACCTTTATCAATGATAATTGAAGGCAATACAATCAAGCTAAAATCGCAATGGGATTCTAAGGAAGTAACAGTTAACAATACTCCCGAAGGAAAAGCAGTTTTATGGAAAGGAAACTTAGATAAATTAAAAGGTAAATGGGTTAACTGGACTTTTCATATTAAATGGTCCCATTCCCAGGATGGAATAATAGAAGTGTGGAAAAATCAAGAAAAAATTGTTACTCATAAAGGTGCCAATACTTATAACGATGAAAGAGGCGTGTATTTAAAGATTGGCTTATACAAACCAGATTGGAAATACAGTCCGCAAAAATCTATCGTAGATACTAGAATTATTTACTTCGACGATTTAGAAGTCGGCTATGGAGAGAAGATTTCGGGACACTGAATGAAGAGAAGGCGAGAAGGGGACAAGGGGACAAGGAGAAATTAACTCCTAATACTTAATCTAAAATCTAAAATCTAAAATTATATAACTCCTAACTCTTAACTCCTAACTCCTAACTCCGTGAGCTATCCTTATGCCCAATTCCTATTTCCTATAAAAAAATAAAAAGGCAAAAGGTAAAAGAATAAAGTTTCCCCTTACTCTTTTTCCTTTTTCCTTTATTTGTACTTTCGTACCTGATGCTTATTTCATGTTAGCTCGTGCATCTTTAACTGCGGCAAAGAAAAACAAAGCTGCTAGTGGAATGCTAATACCTAAAATAATTGCGGTGTTTTGCATTCCTAAATCAGGTTGCCCTGATGAAAGTTCAAATATCGAACCAACTGCTGCAATTGCCGCGATGCAGGAACCAAGTAAAAACAAACCGCTAATCGGTGTCATCGTGTTCATAAGTATTTCCGCCTATTTTTCCCCCTATACTATTGATTTTACAGCTTGATGGGAAAAACCATTCTTTGATAGTTCTTGTGTCAGTGCTAAAGCGTTTTCTACTCTGTCTACGAATACTACACCGTTAAGGTGATCCATCTCGTGCTGGATGCAACGTCCGAGTAAATCTCCTGCTTTCAAGGTTTGCGGGCGACCATTTTCGTCTTTATAACTAACTTCTACCATTTCAGGACGCTTAACATCGAGGTAAACGCCGGGAATACTCAAACATCCTTCTTGCTCTACGCAGATGTTGCCGAATGATTTTTTAATAACGGGATTAATTAGAATTAACGGCGGATTGGCTGGGTTATCTGGTTCGATATCTATAACAATAAGTTGCTTATGAATTCCCACTTGGGGTGCAGCTAAACCAATACCGTCGCTACTATACATCGTTTGCAGCATTTGCCGCGCTATTTGACGAATCTCGTCATCAACCTTTGATATACGTTTGGCTGGTTGTCGTAAAACCTTATCGCCTAAGTAGTGAAGTTCCAAAGGCGGATTTTTTAACTTTTTCTTCTCAACAGCGATCGCAGAGGGCATAGTCTTATAACTCACAAATATTTACATCATAATGATTCCGCTTTATTTATCTTAGCAAGCAGGTGGATGGGGGAGATAGGGAGGTGGGGAGATGGGGAGATAGGGAGATGGGGAGTGTAATTATGAGGTTAGTTTGTAGATAATAATTTTTTAGTATTTTTTAAAATCTGATTAGATAATAAACTAATTTATTCTTAATCATGAGTTAGTTGTAAGTATAAAATTTACAGCGTTCTTATCTTAAAGGTTACTTATAATATCTATTTACTAATAAAGACTGAAGTATAATAATTTGGATTTTATAGATAATTAAATTTTACAGGACAGAATTTTTTTCAATGAATTTAGCTCGTCTTTCTACCGGAATTGTAGGTTTTGATGAAATTCTGAATGGTGGTTTAATCCCGAAGCGAGGTTATTTAGTGCGGGGTGGTCCGGGTTG
>CAYMZW010000605.1:0-3884 GCA_964395005.1 uncultured Rivularia sp. | reverse complement strand
GTTTGATTTGTATTTATGTTAAACAAGAGTTTCACTATACAGTTTGTTGACTTAATTAAATGCAACCGCTGAATTAGTTACTCCTGCATTGAGTTTTTAATAATACTAAGTTAAGTTTCTATTAAACCTCTACTAAACTTGCTATTCCAACAAGATAAAAAACATCTAGCTTTTATGCTGATGCTTTAATAAATTGCATTCGCTTTAACGGACCGAAAGTGCATATTTTTATCTAACCTAAGTTTATATAACGCGCACAACTGTCCTTTTTAATTAGTTATCAAAGTTAATAGGGAAGTCATTGAAATGACCGTGTATTAGTTCGGGTCGGAACCATGAAGGTAAGGTTTTTTCTACATCTTCTAAGTTGTTGCCATCGTTATCCTTCATACCGAATTTAATAACAACTCTAGGAATAGGTTTCTCTCCATCTACGCTAAACTTTTCTATTAACCATCCCCTACCTCTAAGCTCATAGTTACCATCACCAAATGATGCATTAGTGAAGGAGTGAGTAACACCAATAAACAATTCCTTGGCTTTTCTGGTATCGGAATAAGTAGAGGTAACAAAGAGGGGAATTAATTCCTTAGCTTCTTTTGAAATCTTCGCTAATTGGGTAAATTCATCAAGAATAAATTGTTCTTTCTCAACAGGTCGTTGGTTAATCCTTTCACTTCTCCGTTCAATTTGGTCTTGCAATGCTTCAAGGATTGAGGAGTTATTATCATGTTTACATTCGGGCTTTAACAAGTTCCATTTATCGCTATTCTCACCATTAAGATGTTTGTCAGCAATCCGAAAAACAATGTGTCCTAACTTTTCTCGAATAAGCCCCAAACTGACAGCCATTGAGGTTTTAGCACTTCCCATATCTCCTATTAAAAATATGGGTTTAACAGAATTAATTAAATCAAATAACCAGCCATCTTCATGGGCTTTGAGCGCTTTGGTAAGCTCTGCCATCCGCAATTCATCAACATTTTGAGTGGTAGTATCAGTATCGCTCACGCCTCCTTTCCCTTGAAGTTTTACCCGCTCCTTGTCGGCTTTGGCAGCATCACGAAGGTTTTCTGCGATGGTTTTATCCATCTCCGAGTTGCCAGCATCAAACTGTTTTAAAGCTGCAACGTGCGTAGCATCTTGTACTTCACTTTGTTTTTTATATCGTTCATTAACTCCCTCTTGAGATATCAGCCCAGTTTCTAATCTCATCCCTACCCATTGATTGCGAACTGTATCAGTTTTAAAGTCTCTTTCTTCACGGGAATTAACTCCAAATATTTTAATTTGAGTCTTATATCCTTCTAATTCATAATGTGCGTCCTCCTCTACTTTCTCGCACTTTTTCGCCCAAGCAAGCACACCACCACCAACGGAAGCGATAGATAATAAATACCACCAATGAGTAGTTTTTGTAGCAGGAATATCTCTAATAATGAATGAGTTTTCTGGTAGTGGTTTGAGAGCTTCGTACTGCTTTATTTCCCATACTTCAGACAGCATTTTATGTTCGTACTGGCAGTATTGTTTATCTAATTGTTGTTGGCTTTGTTCGTAATTATTCTTGCGGATATTTGCTGTCTTTGGGCAAAATTTAACGCCAACCATATCATACGGGCGGACGGTTTCACCCATCAAAGTCGCACAGCAAGTACCAATGGCTAGCCCTGCTAAAGCCAGACCTCCCAATGGTAGCTCTCCCTTTTTCTTCATTACCTACCCCTGGAATCAACCGCAATGTATAAACCAGCGATTGCAACAACCCCACCAAGTACTAAAAGCTTGTTTTGGTCGTCAGTTGGTAATGCCTGAAATTCTTCAACAGTTTTATTTAAGTTATTATAAGTTTCATTTGAATTATTATAAATATGGTAAAAGTCGCCAATAGAACCCCATAAGATAAATGCGGCTCCTACAGTAGTTAATGCAAACTTTAATAGTTTTCCCATTCCTTCTACCTTCCATTCTGCGTCATTACGATCTAGCCGAAATGCATCAAGGCAATCTCGGTTAACAATATTATTGATAAGAAATACCGAGGCAACAGCAAAACCCAAAGCACTACTACCAGAAACAAGAATTAAAAATCTAGCAAAAGAATAAGAAGTGATACCCCAAAATGCCGATTCAAAGCCTCGTAAAATGCTTCTATGTTTATTTATTCGTTTGACTAGATTAGCTTTGTATTCTTTAATTGCTTCTTGTTCGTCAGGAGTAAATGCTGTATCTTCTTCTGTGGGGTAATTGCTCAAAGATTTCTCTTCCGAATCAAAATCAATCATGATAATATTTAATTTAGATAAGTTTGATTCCCCCAAGTCGTGACCGCAAAATCTTTGACTTGAGGGAATTGTTTATTTAACTGAAGAAGTCTCTAATACCGTTCCACATCCGCACCACTGGATTTGTAGTAAAGTGCTTGCGGGGTATAAGTTCTAAGTCGCTATCCGAGCCATTTTCTAGTAGGTGTAATGCTTTTTCCTTCTCATAATCCCTATCGGCTTGCATTTGAGCAATGTAGGGTTTATTAGAAGTCGCTTCAAAGCGGGCATTACTTGTAACGTCCCGCATATGGCTATCAATCCAAGCTTTCAACTTGATTAAATCCATTGCGTCTATATGCTTCTCTCCTTCCGCTTCCAAATTGGCGAAAAGCTGTTCCTTGTATTCCTCAATCAAATTGTTATACCGGGTATTCTCTAGGCTTAAGTCGCCACCTGCTTTATTAATTGCTGCCGAACCTTTACCACCTGCTTTGAGGATGTCGGCGACTGATTGGTTGTACTCGGTTATCCCGTTAATATAGTCAGTTAAATCCTGTCGTATTTTGGGCATCACAGTTAAAATGCGATCGCCTGTTTTACCCATATCCCCTATCTGTTCTAAGGCTTTGGTATCTCCTTGTATTGCCTTCATTATTAAGGATTTACTTACACCAAATTCTTTACGAGTTGCTTTGCTCAAGTCGGGGGCATAGGTTGATACTCTATCGCGGATGTACTTTGCTTTCTTACTCATATTCGCAATATCCTTTACAGATAAATCCTTCATTAATTAATCTTTGGTGTTGCTGTCGATATGACGGCGGACGTAGGGAGGGAATAACGCAAATCCCTAGAAAAATAATGCTAATTACTAAGGTTAAGAGCAGATCGTAACCTTGTGAGACTTGCTTTTTTAGCGCTTTTCCTCTTCTCGGCAGTTGCCGCTACACCTCCAAGTATTCGGCTTAAACCTTGATTAATACCCTCGTCAATCTGAGATATTTGGCTGCTCGCATCACTTACAGCGCCGTTTATCTCTCCTAACAATTTGGAGGTTTGTTGCCGATAATCATTTACCTGCGACGCTAAATACTGGGTAATTAATTCTTTAGCTTCTTGTAGAAACGCTACCCCATCCGCTATTTGCGAGTCGGAATTGGAGGCGATCGCGATTACATCTTGCTCGCTCAAAGTAATTCCCATTGCGTCGGATTGCTGTTGTACTAACTCTTGTTTCTCGCTTTTTGTTAATGCTGTTTCTTCCAGTTGCCCAGAAGTTTCATCAACCAGTAGTTCGTCTTTTTCAAATGAGGATAATTGGTTCAATTGCTTATCAATCAAGAAATCAACAGCCTTACTTAATTCCTCCTTGGTGGGGTTATCCATATCTTCCATACCAATAGCAATCGCGCAATCAATAAATTCTTGCTTAGTGATGCCTTGATAACCTTTCTTGTACAAACGATTGCGGACAATATTTATAAATTTATTTGCCATTATTACTCCTCCCAATGGTTAATTTGTATGACTCTGGGTTAGCGGATTTCATTGTCACAGGTCGCTTATTAATTGCCCACTTGCAAGCAATAAAAGCAACTAATGCTAAATCCTTACTTT
>CAYMZW010000604.1:0-3888 GCA_964395005.1 uncultured Rivularia sp. | reverse complement strand
CGCCATGTTTTTGAAATTACTTTTAAAGTTCCGCCTAATGCAGCACCGGAAGTTATGGCAATAAAAAGTCCCAAAACTAAAATTAAATACGGGGGATCTGAAGGATAATAATACATGAAAACTCCTAATTTCTATACTGCGTTCTAAGAGGTTGTTTAATAAGTATTGCATTTAACTGATGACGGAAGGTAGTAAGGACTTTAGTCTTAATTAAGAGCTAAAGCTACTTACTACAAACATTCTTCAAGTATTTTTCACCGAACTTGAAGTACCTAATGGGGGTAATATCGCTGCAACTCTCTCTCTAGAAAACTGAGTCAAAACTCCAACAGCCACACCTAACAAGCGAGATGGGTTTAAATCGTCTTTGACCATATTCCATAAGCGCTGCACTTCTTGGGCATGTAAGCGGTCATCTTCAGTAAGTGCGAGTACTAACTGCTGCTGAAGAAACTGACCTTCATCACTCAGTAAATACTGCAAACCCATTTTTGCTGTCGGTAACAAATCAAAACTATTGTCGGTACGCGCGATCGCAATCATGTTTTCCAATCGTTCCCATTGGAATGTGCCATCTTTAAACAGCACGTTAATCAATCTTCGTCGCAGTTGGGCGGATTCACCCGTGAGTAATCGCCGCGCTACATAAGGATATGCGACTTCTACAATTTTGAAGTTGGGATTTAACGATAGTGCGATACCTTCTTGAGTCACCAAGGAACGAATAATTAAGGCGAATTTGGCGGGTACTCGAAAAGGATAATCGTACATGAGTTTGGAAAACTCATCGGTTATTGTCTTGAAGTTGAAGTCGCCGACGTTACGGTTTATAGCGTCTCCAAGTAATGCTTCTAGAGCCGGTACAATTGGACGGATATCTGTATCTGGGGTTAGAAAACCCAGCTTTACATAATCGCCAGCTAAGTCGGTATAATCTTTGTTGATCAGATGAACGATCGCATCTACAAGAGTTTCTTTAATGGTTTCCGAAAGCTGATCCATCATACCGAAATCTATGTAGCCCATTCTACCATCTGGCATGGCGAACAAGTTACCGGGATGGGGATCGGCGTGAAAGAAACCATGTTCTAACAACTGCTGTAAACCTGAAGTTACAGCTATTTGAATAATTTCTTGCGGATCTAAACCTGCTGCAATGATACTTTCGGTATCGGTGAGCTTAAATCCGTTGAGCCATTCTAAAGTTAAAACACGAGTTGTAGTGTAGCGCCAGTAAATCGCCGGAACCTTGACATGGGGGTTATCGCGAAAGTTAGTAGCGAATCTTTCAGCGTTACGGCCTTCATTTAAATAGTCAATTTCCTCAAATAATTTGGTACCAAACTCATCAACAATTAATGTCAAGTCGTGTCCCAAATTTAAAGGCAACCAAGGAGCCAACCAGCCCGCAGCCCAACGCATTAAATATAAGTCAAGCGAAAGAATTGGGCGTAAATTCGGTCGCTGTACTTTGACGGCAACTTCTTCACCCGTGTGCAAACGGCCCCGATAAACTTGTCCCAAACTTGCAGCAGCAACCGGAGCGGGAGAAAGTTCGCTAAATATTTCTTTGATGGGATGACCTAATTCGCTTTGAATCTGTCTCAAAGCAATAGCATTATCAAACGGTGGCAATTGATCTTGTAATTTGATCAGTTCCTCAAGAAAATCTTTGCGGATTAAATCGGGCCTAGTTGATAAAGCTTGACCAACTTTAATAAATGCTGGCCCCAAACGCACCAAAATTTTTCGTAACTGAACGGCTCGTCTGAGTTTATTGCGCTCGGATACTCCCTGCCAATCATCCCACTTTAGACCCAGAATAAACCAAACGAAATTCCAGACAATTGTAATTGCACGTCCCCAAGCTAGCCAAGGACGTAGGCGATGATATCGCGCTATTTGACGTGCGTCGTACTTACGACTGTTTTGTGTGAGGGTTTGTGAATTCACTTCCCTTTTTTACCTCTTTACCTATGAAAATTGGAATCAAACTCAATGTTTAAAAAAAGCGGTTATGGGCACCCATCAGTTAAACAAACTTCTTTGTGATGCTTTCGGGTTCAACTTTGCATTTTTTAGCCAAAGTTTATTAAAAGTTACTTTTTATCTCTTATTATTTTATATTACTACATAAAAGTATAAATACTTAGCCACGCAATCAAAATATTGGAAACTCGCAAGTAGATATGTATAAAATGACCTATATTGCTGCGGTTAGAGTTAGGCGATCGCTGCGAATTGTATTGATCTCGGGCCTTAATGCACAAGGAACTTAAGGATAAGCAACCTGAGTCAATAATGAGTCATTAATTTTACTTCGCAATAAAGAATTATGGCTAAACTTCAATAAATGTCATGAAATCATTTCGGTTAACAATGTTCTGGTAATAAGCAGGCAATCCGATTGAGACGAGATTGTTTAGCATTGAGATTGCAACGGTTTTAAATAGAAGTGCGAATTTAGCAATTATACAGTTAGAGAGCCTGTCCGAGAGCCTTACGCCTGTTGCCACAATATTGGTAAGTGTAAGTTAAAGCGATCGATCTATACGCTCAACCAAAACATCTTCCTCAGTGAATTATGCTTTTTCATAGCTAAGGTTGCAAAGTAAATAAATACATCTAATCTATAATTTTTCTAAAGGTTTTTTAAAAATAAATCAAGAAATGATAAGTAAGTGAAGCGAACGATTGCTATCGTCGGTTTTGAATGTGGGATTTATTATAATGACCACGATAACTCAATCAAATGCTTTATTATTTCTTAATTATTTTGCGTAAAAACATAAATTGGTGCGATTGTTTGATTAGACTGAAAAACTTTTCACTTTTAACAAGTACTGCATGGCTGCGTATTTTGGTTATTTTCTTAACTGGCGTAATTATCGCTTTAGCTTGGGGCTATCCAAGTACTTTCGGTAACACGCCTAAAAGAGACAAGTTTTTGCAGCCCTTTTTGTCTACATCAATTTGGAATATGCCCATAGGCTCCGATGCGCGTTACGTCGAGGCAAATATTGGTAAATCCAAACGAGCAGCAGCAGACAGAGAATATTTTTTTCAGTTGAAAGATAAGTATCCAAAACGTGCCGTTTACGCTCCCGGTGCTTGGGGTGAAGGGCGCTGTACGGGTACAAAATATATGGATATTGACATACCTATTCCCGATGATTTGATTGTTCCAGACGCAACAAAAAAACCATTCCGTACACCAAATAACGTTTCAGCCTTTTTTATGCCCGATGGTAGAACATTAGTGCAGCTTTCACCCTTGGCTCGTTGTGATGAAAAAGGTTCGGTATACGGTTGGCGATATGAAAACGTAGATATCTATGGAGAAGGAATAGGTGGGGCACATTTTGGTTCTGGATTATCCTCAATTGGCGGTTCAATTCGTAAAGGCGAACTCACTAACGACAAACCGATTCGTCACGCTTTGAAAGTTGTAATTTGGGCGGAAAAATATTTATTTTACGATGATAAAATACGTGGATATCGCTGGCCCGCAGATCGTGCCGATCGTTATGCAGCAGAACGTTACGGTGGTAGCAATGATGCTTTAGTACAGGGTTCCTTGCTAGCAATTCCGCCAGAAACGACAAAGGAAAGTCTTGAATTACAAACACCAGCAGGTAAAAAGTTATTTGATACCTTGCAAAACTATGGTGCGTATGTTGTAGATGATTCAAATTGGGATGCTCATTACTTTGCAGTAGAAAAAGGAGTTACCGACGAGTTTCGTGACAAGTACGGTTATGACTTCGAGACTAAAAGCGGCAAATTTTACGATGACTTTATGAAGCTGTTTGAGCGACTATATATTGTCGATAATAATAGTCCAAATAGTATTGGTGGTGGTGGAACTCCTCGCGCCGAACTTGCTCC
>CAYMZW010000603.1:0-3891 GCA_964395005.1 uncultured Rivularia sp. | reverse complement strand
ATTGGTGGTAAAGAATAAGCCGTACCGATAGCTAAACTAATAGCCACCATTCCAAACAAAAAAGGTCCTAATAACCAAGATAACGAGAGAGCTAAAACACCCGTAGTAATTACAATAATTTCTCCCGTGCGTTGCGTAAACTCTCCAGAAGCAACGGGTAAATGAGGCTTATTAATTTTGTCGATTTCTACATCTTGTAATTGATTGAGTCCGACAATATAAACATTTCCCGATAAACAAGCAATCCAAGCACCGATAACAGATAAAAGAGAATAAGAATTTGCGAATGGAACGCTATTAGTTAAAGCAACAGCAACTACATACAATCCCAAAACGCTTAAACTCGTACCATAAATAGTATGTGGACGAGAAAACTTCCAAAAAGCGTAAAGCCAATTACTTTGCAACCCCGTTTGTGAAATTTGACTCATCTTAATGATTTTAGATTTTAGATTTTGGATTTTAGATTTAAAACAGGTCAAAGGTTAAAGGTTAAAAGTTAATAACTCCTAACTCCTGACTCCTAACTCCTGACTCCTAACTCCTAACTCTTTTCCTTAATTCCAGTTAACAAACCAAACTCAATCAAACCGCTTTCATAGCCTTTACTCATTAAACCCAAACTCATTGCACCTTGAATGGTTTTCCAACCGGCACGCAGTAAACCGAAAAAGGCTTGGGGAGTAAACGCCGAACCAATTACTACATTCCAAAAAGGTGCTACAGCTTGCGACCAATCCGCCGTGCGAATATTCTGTAAAGGTAGTAGATGGGCGATCGCCTCATAATCTGCTAAGGAAATTACGTATGGTAAGCAATAAACGTCATAAATCTGTTCTAAATGCTTTTTTTCTTGTGGACTTAAGGGGGATTCATCAGTAGAACGATGACACCATGTGACTAAAATAAACTTTCCGCCAGGCTTAAGTACTCGGTAACATTCTTGCATAAATCTGTTTTTATCCGGCATATGCTCGCCGCTTTCGAGGGACCAAACTAAATCGAAACTATTGTCCTCGAAGGGCATATTTAAAGCATCTGCTACCTGAAAATTGGTTCTATTTTGTAAACCAAACTCAACAGCCCGCTCGGAAGCTCTTTTTGCTTGTACCGGACTCAAAGTTATACCAGTAGCCGCAGCGTTGAACTTCTGAGCTAAATACAAAGAACTTCCACCGATACCACAACCCACATCTAAAATATTCTCAGCTTGCTGCACCTGTGCCCATTGCAGCAACTCCTCAATTAAATCAATTTGTGCCTGACGGCGGTTTTTCTCCTCTCTACCATCCGCACCATAATAACCGTGGTGCATATGCTCCCCCCATATATCTTCCCAAAGTCCGGAAGAAGCATCGTAAAACTCTTGAATTTGCTGGCTTAGTGTTGCACTCATGGATTAAGCAATGTGTTAAGAATGTCGCAGAATAAAAAACCATATACTTGGTAGGCTACCATGAGTATTTTTAATTAGAACCAAGTATTTGTTTTCTGAAATTAAAATACCGCTACGGCTCCGAAGATGGAATAATTTGTAAAGATAGATTTTTTATGATTTTGCTAATTTTGGATTTTAAATTAAAAAACAAGTCCCGAGGTAGAGCCGAATAATGCAGGGACAAGCTTAAAAACAATTACTAGCAGTGTCTAAATGACATTTTCGGCTAAATCAGCTAGCCAGCTTTCTGCGGACATCGCAAATCTTGCTTTCAAGCAGGGGATAATCAAAAATATTAAAATCGCCAAATCTCAAATCCGTTATTCTTTTATTCCCAAAAAGATAATCCGAAATCTAAAATCCAAAATCTAAAATCAATATGACCGCTTCTCAAAAAATTTGCTTTGGCTTTTTCGCTGTCATCACTGTAGGATTTATCCTATTAATGATGCCTTTTTCTACGGCTACAGGTACGTGGAATAGCCCAGTTGTTGCTTTATTTACGGCAACATCAGCTGTTTGCGTAACGGGTTTAGCAGTAGTTGATACTGGTACGGATTTTTCTTTCTGGGGTCAGTTGTTCATCCTGTTGCTAGCACAAGTTGGCGGTTTGGGCTACATGACGTTTACAACTTTTCTAATTATGTTGACTGGTCGGAGGTTCGATCTAAGACATAAAATGGCAATTCAACAAGCTTTAGATCGACGAGAAATGGAAGGTAGCGGCAATATTATTCGCTCTATCATCGCGGTAACGCTATTTTTTGAAATTACGGGAATCTTTTTATTACTGTTGGAATTTGTTCCCGAATTTGGATGGGATAAAGGAATCTGGTATGCGATTTTTCACAGCGTTAGTGCTTGGAATAATGCAGGTTTTAGCTTATTCTCAGACAGTTTAGTTAGCTACAACTCGAATGCCATAGTAGTATTTACCATTTCCGGCTTAGTTATCTTTGGTGGAATCGGATATCAAGTAATCCTTGAAATGTTTTTCTGGTTGCGCGATCGCCTACGTAGAAGGCCACGCAATATAGTGCTATCACTTGATTACAAAGTTGCCGTTAGTACAACAATATTTTTATTACTTTTAGGAACCCTAGCCTTCTTTTGTGTAGAGATTAGGAATAGTGAAACTTTAAAAAATCTCAGTTTCCGCAGCCAATTTTTAGCAGCTTGGTTTCAATCCATGACTACTAGAACTGCTGGTTTTAACAGTATTGATATTGGTGGCATGACAAATGCTGGACTGTTTATTACTATTGCTTTTATGTTCGTAGGAGCAAGTCCTGGTGGTACTGGAGGAGGCATGAAAACTACCACTATTCGAGTACTTACCAGTTGTACTAAATCAATTCTTCAAGGCAAACAGGAAGTTTTACTTTACGAACGCCGCATCGCCGTATCTTTAATATTAAAAGCTGTTGGTGTAATCGTCGGTTCTGTAACTGTTGTCATCATCTGTACTATTTTAATATCTCTTAGTGACCCAACATTTGACTTTATCCAAATATTATTTGAAGTTGTTTCTGCTTATGCAACTGTAGGGCTTTCCACAGGAATAACTAGCGATTTTTCTCTTGTTGGTAAAATAGTATTAATCCTGACTATGTATATGGGAAGAGTTGGTGTTTTACTGTTAATGTCCGCCGTACTTGGCGACCCCAAACCCACTAATATTCATTTTCCAGAAGAAGATTTACTTGTAGGATAATTGTCTACAATTTTCTACAATAAAATATCGGTTTACAGTTGTTTAAAATTAATAAGTTTCTATAGCTGCAAACTGTTAAATACCTAGTCATAAATAATAGATATTATTCTTCATCTAGTATGCTGATTAAGCAGTTGGTCTATAGGAAACGGGGAACAGATAAAGAAAATTACATCTATAAATTATCTTATTTATTAAAATGGGCATTCTTACTCTTTCCCATTGCCTGTTCGCCCTTACCTTTTTACTCTAAATTTTTAATAATGACATAACAAGAAAATTATAGCAAATATATAAATAGGACTTACGCAAGCCCCCCTTAAAAAGGGGGGTTGGGGGGATCTAGAATGTCTGGAATACTATATTTTACGTTTTCACCCGGAGGGTGTGGATCATCGCTGCGTAAGTCCTAATAAATTAAAATTCTATCGATCGCAAATGATAAAATAAGTACAGTCGGGCAAAAAAATGATTTAAAGTTATTGGTTATGACCGATTTTTTTTGTTATACAAAAGCTGTAATAATTAAGGATAACAACAGTGAATCTGTCCTCATTAGGGTTTTTTCGTACTTTAAATAAAACCAATCAGCAGTTTGCGGTGATTGGTTTAGGACGCTTTGGTCGTTCGGTTTGTTCAACCTTGCATAGATTAGGTTATCAAGTATTAGCAACAGACATTGACGAAAAGCGGGTATCGCAAGCCTTGACAGAAGAAATAACTGGTCATGCTTTACAGC
>CAYMZW010000602.1:0-3898 GCA_964395005.1 uncultured Rivularia sp. | reverse complement strand
AAACCAATAGCAGCTATTTGTGAAGGGGAAATTTTTGCAGAGGCGATCGCACTTTGGATTACCGAAATGGTAGCTTCCCAGATTTCTACCGCATCATGTTCCAACCATCCCGGTTGAGGATAATATTGTTTGAGTTCGAGGTATGCTTGTCCGACAACTTGATTGTTGGAATCAAACACAAAAGCGCGATTACCCGTAGTGCCTAAATCTAAAGCCAGAATATAACTTGGTTGATTTGTATTGCCCCTACTCTGCATCATATTTGTTTTAACTGCCAGCAAAGTCTATGTATAATCATGCCATAGATAACGACTACTATTGCTTTAGTCTTGGTAGCACTAGCGAATTTCAGCTTGACCTGTTGGGTTTGACTGGAGATGCTGATGTGCAATTGCTCAATAGTAATGGTAGTATTAATGGAACTATAATATTGCCACCGCGAATCGGAAGCATAACTTTGCCGTTGCGGTAAAAACAAACTTTAAATGACAACCATTAATAAACAATATTCTTTCAAACAATGGACGTAACTGGATTCGAACCAGTGACCTCTACGATGTCAACGTAGCGCTCTAACCAACTGAGCTATACGTCCGAAGCTTTATTTGTATAACATAGATTCTGCTATGAATGCAAGTTTTTTGGGTAATTGGTTTCTGCACAGTAAGAGAGACGTAAAATTTTACGTCTCTACAGACGTTACTAGTTTATTTTTTCAGTTGCTTTTGAATTGATAATATTAGTTCTTGCGCTCTTGGATAAGATGTTGTACCAGATTTTACGGTTTTCAATTTTGCGATCATTGTCCGTAATTGGGCTTTGTATTGGTTAAGCTCGGATGGGGGATTGGCTATAAACCTTTCGATTTGCGCTTCGGCTTGATTGAGAATTTTTTGGGATTCTCTTTCTGCTTGCAGTCTAGTTTGAATAATTCCTTGGTTAGCTTGGTATTTGGCTAATAGTTTCTGGGCTTCGAGATAATTGGGATTTGTTACCTCAATATTTTGCAATCGTTTGATTGCTTGTAACCATAACTTTTCAACTTGCTCCCATTTATAAGTTGGGTGCGGTGGATTTTGCGATGCTTGTGCTGCTTGTATGGCGAATACTTTCGCTGCTTCAATTAAGTTGCCCGAAACTCCACTTTTCCCATCTCTAGCAATTATTTTATTTATCTCGGGTTTGGTAGCTGCAATTACACTCAGAGCTTTTTTACCTGCCAAGGTTTCTCTGGGAATTTGCTCTAAAGTAATCATCGCAGTTTGCATCTGGGCTACAGCTTTTTCTTTTTCAACGGCGTTTTTAGCTTGTTGATATTGCTGCTTGCCTGCTTGTAGAGTTTCTTCTGCTTGAAGAAGCGACTCAAAAGCGTTTTTTTCTTGAAAGGCTTTGGCATCTATCCGCGCAACTCGACGACGTGCTGTTTCAAATTCATCAAAAGTGAATTTCCAACTACACCCAAATAAACCGCAGTAAGCTTGAGGATAATAACCCAAAAACCAAACGGGTAAGTTATCTAAATTTGCTTGTGCTTGATTGGCTTTTTGGCTACCTCGCTTAATATCTTCTAAGCTGGTAGCTTTATTTACCAACTGATCTGCTTGTTCCGTAGCGTTGATTGCTCCCCGATAGCTGTTATCCATAATGATATAAGAAGGTAGAAGCAGTAAGGGAGCTTTTTCTGCAACGGGTTTACGAATCATTGGGTAAGGTAAATTAACTAACCAGATAATCCCTGCCAAACCACCTCCAAAAACAGTAATAAAAATTGCCACCCATTTTAACTCACTGAAAATTCCCGGTGGTTGATTAGCTTTCGCAGCTTTTCTAATAGCTTTTTCGCTAAAATCTGGAAATACATCGACAACTAATAAAAGTAATTCTTCAAAAGTTGCTGGAGAGCCTTTTTCTCTACGAAGCTTTTCAAAACGCTTGGCGACAATTTGTCTTTCAGTTCTACCAATATCATTATTAGAACCACAATTAAGCAATTCCGAACGTAAAATTTTAAAAGCGGAATCATTAAGACGATACATGATTTTATAGTTGATTTAAAAGGTTGGTTTGAAACGTTGATTTTAAATGTGCAATCTAAAAAGTGAGGATTTATTCAAAACCCCCGAATAAACGCTATTTTCTTTGAGCTATTTTCTCGTAATAACGCTTATATGCTTTTACTTTTTCTTGTGCTTTTATATGAGCTAATGTCCCGGTGGGAACTTCTTCTGTTATTTTGATAGCTGCTTGCATAGAAGCAATTGCTAACTCTTTCTGCCTCTTGCTCTTTGCTATGCTTAATTCTCTCTTCGCTCCCCTATAAGCTTGTTCTGCTTCTATTAAAGGAACAAAAGCCTGTTTTTCTCTCATTGTTGTCGTTTCTATATGAATGATTTCAGTACGAATATTTTCAAATTCATCAAAACCAAAATTCCAACTACAGCTAAACTTTTGGCAATAAACTTCTGGGTAATATCCTAGAAACCAAACGGGAATGCTACTCAAATGTTTTTCAGCTTCTGCGATTTTACTTTCAATTTGTTTAATATCTGAAAAAGTCGCAGCAGATTGCAGCAGATTGTTCGCTTCTTGAACAGAACTTCTCGCACCCCAATAGTGGAAATCCATGCTCATATAAGAAGGTACAAGTAATATAGGTGCTGTTCTTGCAACGAACCAGCGTATCTTTGGATGCGGTAAGTTAAGTATTATCAGCACTCCAGCAGCACTTGTTAAACCAATCGCTAAATACTTTAATTTACCAAAAACACTTGGTTCCCGATTTGCTTTAGCTGCTTGCTTGAGAATCGTTTCGCTGAATATAGGAAATACGTCTACAACAGCATCTCGCAATTCATGTAATTTTGCACGTCTTCCAGCTTTCACCCGTAGTTGCTCTAAACGTTTGAGAGCAATTAGCCTTTTTTGTTTCCCTTCCTTATCATTACTGCTTATTATTTCAATCTCATCACGTAATATTTCAAAAGCTTTATTATGCAAACGGTACATCTTTTCACCCTGTAACTCTTGTTATTATTCCCATTCGTGAGAGAAAAATTACAACACCATGATAGAGAGTTAGGAGTTGAAAGTTAGGAGTTATGAGTTAAGAGTTAATTAATTTGACTGATAACTGATAACTGTTCACTGATAACTGTTCACTGTTATATGACTTTGGATAGGTCTAACTAAGTGCTGATTGTTGCTAGCATCTGTAAGGTGGTTAACAAAATTATTATTTATAAAGATGCCTACAGCTTTAATTACTGGTGCTTCTGGTGGTATTGGTAAATGCTTTGCACAAAAACTTGCAGCAAAAAATACAAATCTAATTATCATTGCTCGCTCGGAAGATAAGCTTAATACTCTTGCTCAAGAGTTACAGCAGCAACATAATATTCAAGTTGATGTTATTGTTAAAGATTTATCTCAAATATCAGCACCTCAAGAAGTCTTCGATGCCGTTCAAGCTAAAGGATTGAGCGTTGATATATTGATTAACAATGCTGGTTTTGGTGATTACGGTGAATTTGTTCACACCGATTGCGATCGCCAAATTGAAATGATTCAGTTAAACAATATTGCGGTAGTAGCTTTAACTCACAAATTTCTACCACAAATGCGCGAAAGAGGTTCGGGAAGTATTATCAATGTATCTTCAATTGCAGCATATCAACCATTACCATATATATCAGTTTACGCAGCATCAAAAGCTTTCGTCCGCAGTTTTAGCGAAGCACTATGGGCTGAAAATCGTCAATATGGAGTTAGAGTTTTGGTAGTTTCTCCTGGCCCCACCGAAACCAACTTTTTCGAGGAAGCAAACTTTCCTCCAGCATTAGCACGTAATGCAAAAAGCATGTCTACTCCCGAAGAAGTAGTAGACGAAGCTATGAAAGCA
>CAYMZW010000601.1:0-3904 GCA_964395005.1 uncultured Rivularia sp. | reverse complement strand
AGTATTACTATTATTGTCATAAAATACTTGAAACTTGATTTTTAATTTACTCTTGACAAGATTATATTATATGTAAGAAAAATTAATTTTAGATATCTATCAATAGTGATATTTGTATAAATAATTTATATTACATATTGTTATAAATAAGTAGAAACTAATTAACATAGAGTATATTAATATACATTTATTTTAGTTTGCCGTTCTGTTGTAACTACAATTTCACAATTACAGTAAGCCCTATGCAAGACAAAGCATATACTCTAGCAACCGGGGATAGTGGAGCCTATCGCTTACAAATTCTCAATCCAATCCACCAGCCATATACAGAATTTTTATTGCAACGAGCCGGATTAGCACAAGGAATGTAAGTAGCCGATATTGGTTGTGGTACGGGGAATGTTTCTTGTTTAATCGCATCCAAAGTAGGAATTAATGGTTCGGTGTATGGTGTAGATATCAGTACCGCACAGTTAGATATCGCACATACCCAATGCCCAATGCCCAATCCCCAATGCCCCATTACCAATCATTGCCAATTCCCCACTAAAACAAAAGGGGACCAATAATAAGGATGTTGGTATTTGGGATTTTTCAATAAAGATAGTTGTGCTTGTCGCAATGCTTGAGCTTTATTAATTCCATCTTGTGTCAAAACGCGGTAAAATTCGGTTACGAGGTCGGCTGTTGATTTATCTTGTACTGACCAAAGTGTTGCTAGAGTACTTCTAGCACCAGAACGAACTGCAACTCCTGCTAATCCTAAAGCTGCTCTGTTATCTCCTTTAGCAGTTTGGCAAGCGCTTAATACTAAAAGTTCAATTGGTTCGCGATTTCGTAAATTTGAAGATGGATTTTTTAACCATTTACCCAAATCTTTAACGTTAATTCGATTTTTCCAAGTTAATAAAAATGTGTCTTCGGCTTTGGAGCTAAATTGTCCGTGAGTAGCAAGGTGAATTACAGAAAAAGGAGCGGATTCTATTTTGTTTTGTACTTGGGGACGGGTAAATTGTTCGTTTAATAAAGTTTGGTTTTTAATTAACTTAGAAATTCTAGCAATTTCTGTTTCCACAGCAGGTAAAGCTGAAAATCCTTGACGCGGTTGTGTTAATCCCCCGGTTAAAGCTTTAAGCTGTTGTGGTGGAAGATTTCGCGACTCGAACAGTTTTAAGCTTGGTGTTAAAGCAATGTTGTATTTCTCGATGATAAATTTTTCACCATCGTGTAAAACTGACATTGGTAAACTGCGAAGAAAACCATCGAGAACAAATACTAAAGTTTTAATATTTGATGTTTCTAATTCTGCTTCAATCGGGCGTATCAACCAATCGTAAACTTTTTGAGCGGGTGGTAATACTTCTGAAGCTGGAAATGCGACATTTAAAGATTGGCGTAGCTGATTAAATACAGAATTTTCTTCCTGTGGTGAAACCTTAGTAGAATAATGCTGCAAAGGAAGATTGGGAAGAGAAAGAACAATTTCTAAACGGTTATCAATAATAATCGGATATATTACCGCCGCATTTGCGTCAATTTTTTCTATAGGTTGGGGTTGATAAGTTAAACAAGCTGCTCGTAAAAAGTTTTCTAATTCAGCTACCTGCAATCCTTCAATTATTTGACGAGATTTTTCCAAACGCTGCTGTTTAATTTCGGGATTTAAATTATCAACGTCTTGTAAAAGTAGCTGTACCAATTGCCGATATACAGGCTCAACTTCATCTCGAAAAGTAAACTGTACGTTGGGATTCATCTGTACCAAATCTTGACGCAAAGATTCTAAATTATTTACCGCTTGAGAATAAGCATTGATTGCTGCTTCTTGATTTCCCCTTGCTTTATAAATTCTTCCTTGCTGCCATAATAAACTAGCCGAAATATCGATCGCTTGAATATTTTGAGCTAAAGTTAATCCATTTGTGGTTAAGTCAAGAGCTTCCGAAAACTGAGAAGTTTGTTCGTAAAGATGTCCTAATTCTCCCACAGCATAAGCTTCCGCTCTAATATCTTGCAATTCTCGCGCTTGTTTTAGTGCGATCGCTAATATTTGTCCTAATTCCCGATTCCCGATTCCCGATTCCCTATTCTTAATAACACTTTGAGTTAAATTAACTCGACTGTAAACGGAAAAACGACTTGTAGGAAGTATATCAAGTAATTTTTTAATTTCAGGAAATAACTTATTAGCTAAGGAAGATTGTTCGGTTTTAATCAATAAGCTAAATTGATTGATATTCGCTGATAACTTACTACGATTATCTGGAGCTATGGCTGCTGCTTGTTGATAGTAATCCAAAGCAATAGCCAAATCACCCTTTACTTTTGCAGAATTTCCTAATGTTAGTAAAGCTTGAGCAATATCTGCTCTCGAATCTAATTTTTGAGCAATATTCAAACTTTGCAATAATATCTTTTTGGATTTAGTTTCCCCTACCGCTTGTAAAGTAATTCCCAAACTCCGTAAACCCCTAGCTTTGAGTAAAGAATCAGGTAATTTTTCTAAATCAATAGCAACTTGTTCTAACTTACTTCTAGCACGACGATAAAATCCCAAATTTTGCAAAGCTTGAGCTTGATTAATCTGACTGATAATAATTCCGGTTACATCATTAAGTTTGCGATAAATCTGCTCCGATTGCTGCCAACTATTCAAAGCAGCTTGAGGATTACCAGTTTTTAACTCTAAATTACCTTTTGTATTTAAAACTTGAGCCGAAAGCAATCCATCATCAACCTGTTTAACTAATTTTAAGGCATTATTTACAGATGTTTTTGCAGCTTCCCATTTACCCAAATCTTGATAAACAACGCTTAAATAGTTATTAGCTAAAACTTGATTGCGTAAATCTTGCTTTCTTTCAAACTCTTTTACAGCTTCTTCCCATATTTGTGCTGCTTGATTTAACTTCCCTTCGTCATAAAATTGTTTTCCTTTGACAAGGATATTCAATTGTTTTACTTGTGTCACCGAAGCAGGATTAACAGAAATCGGATATTTTGCTGCAACTGGTGTAATCGTCGTAGTTAAAATAAAAGTTAGCAGAATTATGATTATATAGCGGTAATATCTCACAAGCTTTGAAAAATAGGTAATTACAATAGACTTTTTATTGTAGTTGAGAAGAAAACTAAAATAAATGTATAAATATTACATCATAACTGTGTTGAATGGTAACGAATGGTAATTGGGCAACGGATGATAATTGGGTAACGGATGGTAATTGGTTAGCGGATGGTGATTGGGTAATGGATGGTGATTGGTTAGCGGATGGTAATTGGGCAACGGATGGTAATTAGTAACGGATGGTAATTGGGTAACGGATGGTAATTGGTTAGCGGATGGTGATTGGGTAATGGATGGTGATTGGTTAGCGGATGGTAATTGGGCAACGGATGGTAATTAGTAACGGATGGTAATTGGGCAACGGATGGTAATTGGGTAACGGATGGCAATTGGATGCTCAATGGATAAATAAATCAAATTGTCACTACTACGAAAAATATATCCGTTAAACTCATTTCATCCGTTGCCAATCTTAATTCCAACAACTTTCCCTAATCAAGCAAAAATATATCCGTTAAACTCCTTTCATCCGTTGCCAATCTTAATTCCAACAACTTTCCCTAATCAAATAAAAATATATCCGTTAAACTCATTTTATCCGTTGCCAATCTTAATTCCAACTACTTTTCCTAATCAAGCAAAAATATATCCGTTAAACTCCTTTCATCCGTTGCCAATCTTGCGGATATTTTTTGAATCTTTAATTTTTCTTCATAGTTATGATTTGATTCTTGTTCATAGCTTCTTTTATAGCGCGATTATAAGTAGTATGCTACACACAACTAGCTAGTATAAACACTGATAATTTACATTTTAAAGAGAAATTTTGATTTAATT
>CAYMZW010000600.1:0-3910 GCA_964395005.1 uncultured Rivularia sp. | reverse complement strand
CTAGGCATTCACCCAATTATTAATAATTAAAATTATCATGAAAATTAAACAACAACACCTCGAAGCTTACCTACAATTAGCTCAACAATTGCTAATTTGTCCTCACGGTGAAGAATGGACATTATTAGAACGAAACGAACAATTGGTTACTCCTGAATTTGTAAAAATACTCGAACATCTTGCAGTACAAATGGCAGGAGAAGGAAAAGCAGAAGCATCCAAATATTTACACCATTGGTCAAAACAAATCAATCACCTATTTCAACAAGCAGTTCATCACCAAAGTAGTGACGAAAAATCTCAAGCTTATCTGCAACTTGTTCAAGCATTGTTAGATTGTCCTAGCGGTTCGGAAGTAGATATGTTGGCAGCAAACGAAAACTTAATTGATGCGAGTTTAGTCAAAATGATGAAACAAGTCGCGGCTCAAATGGCTAAACGTGATGAAGAAGAAGCGGCCCGTTTTTTGAGCAATTTAGCTGCTGAAATTGGTCGCAACTTAGTGCCAGTTGATAATTATAAAGCCAATTTACAGAAAGATGCTTCGCTGGCTGATTTAGATAAAAACAATAGCTTTGTCAACTTTGAAAAATTTAACCAGCCTTTGGCAATTCCCAAAGAAAAGCCAGAAAATGGGATACCACAAGAAACTACTACACCAAAACCACAAGTAGATGATTCCACAAAGCAGTGGATTGATGAAAGTCTTGCAGAAATAGCAGAATCATTGAGAAATCTTGAAGACATAGTATTTTCAAGACTTCAACCCTCAAATCCACTTTGGTACATGGATATATTAGAACGCGCTCAAGCTAATGGTTGGGTACTTACTACCGAAGAAGTAGAAGATTTGATTGGAGTAAAACCTAGATGTGAAGCGGGTAAAAATTCTTATCAGCGCGGCTGCTGGGTGTTTGTGAAAGCAGGTAAGATGGGTTCTCAAACAGGTTGGCGGGTGATGAAGGAAGAGGTTGAGATGCCAGGGGAAGTATTGGGATAATCTACAACAGCCTTCTGTGGGTTCTGGTTCCCAGGCTGAGCCTGGGAACTAGAATTTTGAGGCTCTGCCTCCGATTGCAACTGGTGCAATATTAGATAAACGACAATCAAAGTGCGACTGACTAAAAGCCAATCGCACCCATAATTTATTCATAAGCAACCACCAAACTAAACAACTCACCATTTAGAATCTATAACCAACTCCTCCTTGAAGACTAACAGCATCAGCAGAGCTATTTTCATAGGCATCAATACCCCATTTTGCATCACCATAAACGATAACGCGATCGCTAACTTCGGATTCTGCACCAAGGGTAATTACAGCAGCATTTCTGTTACCCAGAGGGGTGTTGTCACCTTCGTCTGTAATCCAGGAATAACCAGCACCGAAGTAAAGGTTAGTATTGTCGGCAATTGGTGTATCAATAGTTAGCATTGGCATAATAGCCGCAGCATCTCCACCAAATAGAACTGCACCCCTCGCAGACATAGATGCTTCCGGAATTGCATAACGTCCTTGAACGTTACCACCGAATACTTCACCATCGTTTCCTTGTCCGCCGCTAGTAACACCTCCTGCAATACCAACACCGATATAACTACCGTCCATACCCATCGGTTGAGCAGCAGCAATTCCGCCTGAAAGAATAACGGAAGTTGCAGCAAATACACTGATTGCTACATTAAAAAATCTCATATTATCCTCCCGATATAAACTAAGTTAATTCTTAGCTATATCAATTAAAAGATTTATCTTGATGTAGGATTTTTTCTACATTTTCTTGATTCGATAGAAAGGAATAGTTGCTATTTATCAACTTTCTATCTACTTTTAAGATAACGAAAAAACTTGAGAAACTCGTGAGTATACAAATGTTAATCATCACAATTCACTTTTTGTGATACTAAGTATATCAAAAAAAGGCTTTCTAATTCCTCACAACTTCCTCACATTTTTTGTGTATAACTCAAAATTAAAAAGCTGTGTTTCCGACTTCCACATCAGAGAGGTTCAAATGGCACATAACAGGAAATTCAGGATAATCGCAGCGATAGTTTTAGCACTGTTAATGATTCTGCTATCGGGTACTGCGGTTGCACAAAGTAAAATATCCAATCGAGATATAATTCATTTTGGCAGCAATATTACAGTTGAAGAAAATGAAGTTGTCAATGATGTGACGGCAGTTGCAGGTTCGGTAATAGTATTAAGCAACGGACATGTGACAGGTGATGCGGTAGCGGTTGGTGGTGATGTGAGGCTAAAAGCAGGTGCAAAAGTAGACGGGGATGCTACCGCTGTAGGTGGAGAAATTTTTCAAGAAGAAGGAGTCACTATCGCTGGTGATGCAGTCACGATTACCGAAGAGAATGGCGGAATTATTCAAGGTTTAAGACGTTGGGGTTTTTGGGGACTATTAGGACGGATTTATCTGATTAATGCTACTTTTTACGCTTTGCTGATGTTATCAGTTGCTATTATCGGCATCGTTTTAATGTTGTTAGTACCCAGCTTTCTCCAAAGTATTGCAGAAACTATCAATCAAAAACCTGTTTTAAGTATAGGTTCGGGTTTGGGAGGTTTCGTTGCATTTCTTATTTTAGTCATTCTAACTACTGGAAGTATATTAGGTAGCATTTTAATTCCTATCGCTACTTTGGCTTTAGGGTTCGCTAAACTATTAGGAATAAATGCAATTTGCCTTTTTATAGGTGAAAAAATATTAAGAAATCAACATTACTCTATACCGCAATTGCTAGTAGGAATTGTAGTTATGGGAGTAATCAGTTTGATTCCAGTATTTGGTGGAATGGTATTTCTTATACTAACTATTTTCGGTTTTGGAGGTGTTTTATCTTCGCCGTGGATGATGGAAAAACTTAGAGATTTACGACACAGGCAACCAGCATTATCGATTTCCAAAGAAATCAACGACCATAAACAACAAGTATTGTAAAAATTGAGTTCGGGTAATCAAAATCGGAAAACTAAAGTGCAGCAAGTGCGATGAGTGTTTAAAAGTTGAGTATTACATTTACCAAAATAAACATATGTAGAGACGTAGCATTGCTACGTCTTTATAATTTAGTCATTAAACCAGCTAATCCTCAGCCCATTCTCCATTCCCTAAAAGGTCTATAATCCAATCTCTAGGTAAATAATCATTTCTTTCTAACTCGCATTCAAAACAGATCCATTCACGAGGAGAGATAAATCTACATGCATGGCAAATTGGTTCGTTGCGGCAAAGTTTTCCTCTGTCAACCAGTTCTCTTATTTCATCTTTGATGGTTTCGATGTTGTATGTTTCGATTGTTGATAGCATAATTCACTTCCTCGCTGGTTAAAAAACTTTATCGTATAGTGATTTCTTTAATTTCATCCTAAAAATTAAATGTGAGGAACTTGTGGAGTCTTAAATTAAACTATACTCAACAATTTGTAAGTGGTATTTTGTAGTAGGTATTGAATATAGCAAAAATTAACTAAGGATAATTACTTCCTCACAACTTTCTCAAACTTGTAATTTATAACTATAAGTATAAAGATGCTGAGTTAAATTTGATTCAGTATTCTGCTGTAAATAGTAAATTGAATTTGTAGTTACATTTAATAGCAAAATCATATATTTACAATAACATTTGTCAAATCCTCAGTCTATATTTGCTTACAGATACATCCACTATATAAAAATCTGTAGAAGTGATATTGAAAGGAAGGTGTATTATGACACTCACAAAAGATAAAAATCAACATCTGAAATATAGAAAAACTATCTTTTTTCTGTTATTCGCAACATTTTTAGTTACGGGTAGTTCGTTTGGATGGGTTAAATTTCAACAGGAGCAAGAAAGAAAAATTGGATTAGCTCAAAACTTGTTAGCCAAAGAATGTGTTGAACCAACTCAA
>CAYMZW010000599.1:0-3920 GCA_964395005.1 uncultured Rivularia sp. | reverse complement strand
TGCTGCCGGTGGTTGCAGCCGGTGCATCTCCCACCGAGCATACCTTAACCTGTAACCAATAATCTTGTGATGATGAAATCTGCTTTTTCTGCACAACTTGTAACAAACTAGCAGGTGGCGCAAAAATTGGTAATGCTCCCTGGGGTGCATCCTCAGCAGGTGGTGAGGTGCCTCTACTAAGGTTTAGTTTTTCTTTAGCAAAAATTTCCCAGCCTTTATCAATTTGAGCAAGTCTTTTAGCATTATCCTCAGAAGTTTGCTTAGGGCTGCTCGACGTAGTTATTTTTGATTGTTCTAATTCTTCTCGCTCAGATTTACTACTAAATAATCCTTGCCGCCATAAATGCCCTACACTAACTCCAGCCATAGTTAATAAAGCAATTGCTCCCAACATTAACGGCAATTTCATGTCTTTACGAGTAACCTTTTCGGGAATAACCTGAGTTTTCTGACTGGGAATGTTTTGTGTAACAGGGGGTAAATGTGAAGAATCCGCTACCGAAATTGAAGAAATATCGGCCAATTTTGCTTCCAATGCTAATTTCGGCTCGGAATATTTAGTTTGACAATGTACCGTGGCGATAGTCACGTTATCATGACCATTTTGATTGTTAGCAATCTCTAACAATTGCTTAGTAACGCTAGTTACATCACTATAACCATCGAGTAACGGTAAAATTTCCGTTTCCCAGTATTGTTCTACACGGTCAAAATCACTTAGTCCATCTGAACACAGTAGAAAAACGCAGTCCTCATCAATCATGAATCGCTGTGCCGTTGGGTGTAAAGCGCTACTCGCATTCATACCCAACGCCTGTACTAAAGAACCAGAAGCAGTCTGACCTACAGCATCTCGATAAACCGCATAGCCAAGTCGTACTTCTCGTGAAGCCACATCATCGTCAAGAGTTATTTGATGGCAGTTATTGCGTGTAATTAAGTAAGCACGACTGTCTCCTACATGGGTAATATACATTTGATGGGCAACAGGCAACGCCATTACCACAGTAGTTCCCATGCGCTGCCGTCCTTGACGATTTTCACTATCGTTAAGCTGGCTAATTTTATCGTTAGCAATAGCAGCAGCTTGTTCTAAGTCTGCAAGTAATGTATAAGGATCGATACGATCTTCTGGCAAAGAAGCTAATTGCGCTACAGAGTGTTGAATTGTCTCAATCGCCGTTTTAGAAGCTACATCGCCCCCTTCATGTCCGCCAATACCGTCACAAACGATAGTCAAAGCTGATTTTGAGGGTGGTTTAGAGATTTTTGTACCGCTTTGGGGATAACAAGAATCTTCATTACGTTGCCGCGATGGTCCTGTATCTGTCAGCGCGAACGCATTTATAGTAATCTTGTTAGATTCGCTAATCTCAGTTAACCCCTTATCTAAAAGAGCAGTTAACTGTTCGCTTGAATGTATTTCTCCTTCAACCAATAAACGACAAACTTCGCCCAAAAAATTGCGAATAGTCCCTACTGCGGTAGATAATAATTCTTCTTGCCAAAATTCTCCTAAAGCGGCCAACTTCGGTTTAGTTTCACCATCGGAACTTAATTCTAATAAGCGTACTATTGAACCTTCCGTCCTAATTAAATTTTTTGTAAGTAAGCTAGAAGCAACACCAACAGTAGCTAAAGGTTGCCATAACTGAGATATTTGCCACAGCCAATTAAGTTGTCGTATGGAATTTGCCTTCTGCCAAACATCTGTCAATTGCTCGCATAATCGCACCGCAGGTGGAGATTCATGATGACTTAGCGGAGGCTTTTCTAAAAGTAATATTTCTGTTTGGGTGTTTCGGGCATCTAAAGACAGCAGTCCATAAACTTGAGGAACGTGTAGCCGATAGGGAATTAATCTGAGATAGGATTTTATATCATCTAGCTTTTGCTGTTCGGGTATTTGTGGCAAAATACCGGGTTTGGTATCTAATAAAACATTTTGTTCAATAATTAAATAACGCTCTTGTAGCAATTCCCCAGAATTACCCACAACCGATTCCGCCACAGCCCAAAGATAACGTTTAGGTAGGGGTGTGGAGCATCGCTGGCAAAACTTGTGGGTAAGGGGGTTAGCAGCTTGACAAAGTTCGTTTGGACAGTAGAGCGTTGCCGCGTCATTTTCCATAGTTTCCCACCAAGAAGGCGATTCATGTTCATTTTTGTTTATTCATAAAGAACGGCTTTCTAAACCGTTCGCGTTCGCATAAAACGATATATTCCATTTTGACTCGGGATTTTATAACAGACACTATAAGCGAGTAGGCAGCATGATTTATAAATCTAGCCAGTTAATTAGTTATGATACGTCTTTTAGAGAAAGTATATAAAAAATTACCACCTCTGGAACGATGCTTATACTATTTTGTAGGCAAGCAGAATCAATTATTGAGTCTTGACATACACTTTATTGAATATTATTTCTTTATCTATTTTCTATATATATATCTACTTTACAAAGAATTAAACGATAGTCATTTAAGTATTTATTTTTTTTAAGTTATTTAATTTACTTTGTTATATCCGTGATTAGACTCGAATTAACAAGCGATTACGGGTTTGCTTGCCTTTATTTTAGTACCCATCATATTGGAAATTATCTAAAGTGTAGGGGTCACAACAAGCCAGTATTGTAAGGAACTACGTGCGCCCTTAACAAATTTTAAGTACAGCTAGGTATGACCTCGATTTCATAGATTTTTATTGAATGTATTAAGACAGCAGTTAGCTTTCTTGTTACTCTAGCTGAACTGCTTTCTGGTGTGATAAATATAAAGTTTGCGTAAAGATTTAGAGGTTATTCGAGGTGAGTAATGGATTCACCTCAAATAACTGATGGCAGACATCTTTATAAAATCTTAAAGATTAAGTATAAAGAGCAGCGATTTAATTACCCGACGATCCTGCTACTCGTGGAAGTCCCATACTATAGTTGTTGACTCGTGCTGACACGTTATAGCTAATAGAGCCTTTCTGTAAAAGCGAACGCACTAAATGTTCTAAATCCGAACCAATGCGACGCAAATTATAGTCTGTTAGGTCTTCACCGCTATTAGCTTCAACTAATTCATCAAATTTACGATATACAACCTGTAAAGTATCTTCAGTCCAAGTAAATTCGTTATCTGGATCGATATCCAAGGTCAAGACCTGATTGCTAGGAACCAATTCGCCATCCTCAACTTCTGCCGCGAAAATACGGATATGGCGAGTTGTGGATTTAAGCAGCATCTGGTTATCCATAGGAGGCTTTCGTTCTTCAATAGTTAAGTAACACTGCAATTATTGTAGACTCTAAATCCTCAAAGGAAACATCGACATTACATTGCTCGCATCAAAGTCTCCCGGCGCAAACTATCACGCGTCTGAGATTTTTTACAGACCTTTCAATAAACCCGCCTTGTGTATTTATAATTTAATTGCTAAAAGCGGCAATATTTTCATTAATTGGGGAACCACGAATTTATCATTACGGTCAGTCTGGTAAGCTTTAATCGGCATAAACACAAACGCATACTTTTTGTTTGTAGGAATTCATAGAATATTTGAGAATTGTGCCTTATGTTTTCCGATAGAAGAAATAATTTGGATGATGTGCTAATTGATGCTCTATTCCTAAAATTTACCCGGAAAAATTTTGGTCTTAACACCCAATTGTGTTTTTTTAATGAATAAAACTTACATCTAGTATTTTTACGGAATTGCTAAACAGCAACCGTAGGCTATAGTCTAATAAAATAATTTCAGCGTTTTTACTTACGTAGTATTACTTCAGTTTTAGTTAAAAGTAAAACTGTTATTGACGTGGAGATAAGTTTGATGTAAAAACCTTTAAAAAGCTCTAGCAAGTTCTTACAGAAACTTCATTGTATAGAAGTTTAAAAACTGAATAATAGTTTAGGGTTTGCTAAAACAGT
>CAYMZW010000598.1:0-3929 GCA_964395005.1 uncultured Rivularia sp. | reverse complement strand
CTTATCAATTATTGAAATATCAGCAACGTCATGACTTTACCAACCGCGATGCTTTAAGGTTGTTTCACGTCAAACCACCTTCTCAAGATCATGAATTATTGTTTAATTGGGTAGTTAAAGGTTGGGAAGAATTACCAACAAATATTCCTAGCGAAGCTTTGGCGCAAATTTGGTGGTACGAATGGTTGAAACGCAATCCAGATCGAACCCATGAAGCTATTATTCAAGGGCGTTTGACTCATGAAATGTCTGCTCCGGTGGGCAGAATGGATAAACAAGCTTGGCAATTGTTATTTAACGAAATGCCAATTGGGGCAATGTTGCGTAATTTGGGTTCTTTGACACAATTGGATGTATTGCGTACTGATGAAACCGCAAATCTCGATCGCGTTGAAGCAGTTTTAAATAGTAAAAAGCAATTACGAAAAGGACGCATTCATCCCATTGATGTTTTGAAAGCGCTTAAAACCTATCAATCTGGAGGAAAATTAGGACGCAGTAAAAAGACTTGGAATCCTGTTAGCCGCATAGTAGACATTTTAGAAAAAGCTGTCGAACTGTCTTTTGATGTGGTAGAACCTACGGGTAAAGTTTTTATGCACGCGGTTGATGTTTCTGGTTCCATGTCTTACACCAGCGTGAGTTCAATTGGACTTACCTGCTGCGAAATTGCGACTACAATGGCGCTTGCTACTGCAAAAGCTGAGAAAAACTACATGATTCGCGGCTTTGCTACCGACTTTCGTAGTTTGGGTATTACTGCAAAAGATAGTTTTACTTCGGCGATTCGTAAAGCTAGCAATCAAAACTTCGGCGGAACCGATGCTTCAGTTGCTTATAAATGGATGATTAAAAATAAATTCAAAGCTGATGTAATTTGTTTTTGGACTGATTCAGAAAGTTGGGCTGGTAGAAGTCATCCATCGCAGGCGCTTGCACAATATCGCGAAAAAGTCAACCCTAATGCGAAAGCAGTTTATATCACTCTGGCACCTTACCGAATCACTTTGGTAGATCCTAAAGATCCTTTATCTTGGGATATCGGCGGATTCGATCCAGGTGCGCCGCGTTTGATTCAAATGTTGGCGAATGGTGGATTATAAGATTTAGGAGTTAAGAGTTAAGAGTTAGGAGTTAGGAGTTATCTTCCCCCTCTTCCCCCTTCCTGCTTTCTACTCCCTGCTCCCTACTCCCCAATTATCAAGTTAGAAGTTAAGAGTTAGGAGTTGGAATTATTTTTATTTTCCTATCCCTCTATTTGCATATAGTTATATATAGCCTTGGTTAGAAGCCGAGGCTTTTTTTTGACAATACACTATAAATAATTACGTAAGTAATAACGATAAGAATTGTGTGTTGAATTGACGAAAATTATTGTAATCTTAAATACGATTTAAATATATTGAAATGAAATCATATTCTTTTTTGCGGACTATATTTATTCTGATGACTAGTATTTTTTTATTAAAAACTAACAGTGTAAATGCAGCGGAAAAAGTTGTGTTTAGATACAAAATCTTTAGTCAGTCTTTACCAGTAAAAGAATTAACACAATTGTCGGAAACGGGAGAAGTTTCGCCAAATTTAGATTATTACTTGAAGCAGACGAAGCAAAATCCACAAGCAGTTCGCGAAGTATTGAATAAAGAGGTAAATGTTAGTACTACAACTTTAGATAGGACGTTAAATAGCAAGATTGGCGAATTTTTATTAGACCAAATTAGTCAGACAATTCATACTTCATCAGATCGAGAAAATAGAAAAGCTTTACGTTCGGCAATTGTATTATCTAGCGCTGAAGATAATAAAGTTTCACTGATTGAAATAATTCAAAATTATCCAACCAATGAAGTTTATGTTGATGCAGATAATTTAGCACGAACTTATAATCAACTAAGCATTTTAACGGAAGGGTTACGAGAATGGATAGGTATCCTATAATTATTAGCTAGCACAGCACAACTATGTACAAAGAATGATTTATCTTGACTAGCATATCTGTCTTGAGAGCAGTTTAGTAATAAAGTTTAACTGTTAAATTATTCGTGGAAAATCCTTTGTACAAATAATTAAATATCTAAAAAATGGCATTTAAAGGCGTAATTTTGGATGTAGATGGAACTTTAGTTCTCAGTAATGATGCTCATGCTAATGCTTGGGTGGAAGCATTTGCAAAATTTGGTTATGAAGTAAAATTCGAGGAAGTTCGACCTTTAATGGGTATGGGTGGCGATTATATTATTCCCAAATTTGCACCGGGGCTTTCTGATGAGGAAGGAAAAGGAAAGGAAATAAGCAGTTATCGAAAAGAAATAGTTCTTGATAAATACATACCAAATGTTTCTCCGGTTAATGGTGCAAGAGATATGGTATTGAAGTTGCAAGAAGACGGTAAACGTATCATAATTGCAACTTCGGCAAGCGATAAAGAACTTTCAGCTTTGCTCAAAATTGCCAAAGTAGAAGATATTCTCAGTCAAGATGACGCTACAAGTTCCGATGATGCGGAAAATTCTAAGCCAGCACCTGATATTGTTCAAGCTGCTTTGAAAAAGTTTGAAATACAGCCCAACGAAATTGTGATGATAGGCGATACTCCTTACGATATTGAAGCAGCTAACAAAGCAGGAGTCGAAGTTATTGCGGTGCGTAGCGGTGGATTTGATGATTCTAAGCTTGAAAAGGCGATCGCCATTTATAACGATGCGGCTGATTTGGTAGAAAACTACGATAATTCTCGTTTAGCAAGCGCAGAATAATTGTTTTATCTTCGTATCATTTGTAGTAGTGTGGTTAAGAAAGGGTTATCTGAATTTCTAGCCACTTACATAAAATATAAAATTCAAAATTGATGAAATTAATTGCTTTAGTGCTGGTTTCGCTAAGTATTATGTTTTCATTTGCTTTCCCCGCGAATGCTGCTATAACTTGCAAGGATTATAATGGACATGAAATTTGCGTTCTTGATATTAAGCGTAGTGCTAAAAGATATTGGAATTACAGAACAACTATTAGTATTGATGGCAAGAAACAACCTAGAGAAGTCTATAACTGTCGTAGCGAATACAAGATTCAAAATGATGGCAAACTAGTAAGGTTTAAGGAAGATGGTGTGGGTAATTTGGTATGTAAGTATTTTAAAAAGTAGTTTGATTATGGATTGAAAAAAACCTTACTAGACGCGGAGGGCGCTGAGGGAAGAGGTTAAAGAGAGTTTATTTGTTGCTTGCAACGAGTATACAGGCAAGAATAAAGACAGTAAAACCTACGTAGCTGAATACGGTTATCCAATCTTGCCAGTTTGGAGGAAGGATTAAAGATAGATTATTCATTAATAAAGCTAAAATAATTTTATTAAACTTTCTCTACATTGAATTTAAAATCAAAATCGGTATTAAAGTCAATGGAAAAAGTAGAAAAATATCGAGAATACATCCAAAGTATATTAACAGATTATGCTGAAAGTAAAACTTCACACAATCCCGATGATAAATTGGAAATGCAAACCATTTTTGATACAGTACGCGACCATTATCAGCTAATTTATGTGGGATGGGATAAAAAAGACAAAAGAGTTTATGGCCCGGTAATGCACTTAGATATTAAAAATAGCAAGATTTGGATTCAGTGGAACGGTACGGAAGATGATATTGCTGTTGAATTAATTGAAAAAGGTGTATCTAGAGAAGATATTGTTATAGGATTTCAAACGCCATTCATGCGTAAGTTTAGTGATTATGCTGTGAGTTGATATTAGAGCAAAATTTGATTTAAGTTGTGAGTTTGCATTTAAAACTTTTATGATTCTTTAGTCCGCGAAGGCGGACTTTGTTTCTGTAGCCCCAGACTTCCAGTCTGAGGGCTAACTATTATAAAAACTATTCCAAATCCCCCGGAGAATTACAATTAAACAACATCAAATCCGCCTT
>CAYMZW010000597.1:0-3937 GCA_964395005.1 uncultured Rivularia sp. | reverse complement strand
GTCCTTCAATAAGTTCCTGCACCAAATACAAACTCGAACCTTGTTCAAAGAAAGCTAATAATCTGGGAATTTGCCAGTGATTTTCGCCCAAATCGTACAGCCGAAATGCTTCTTCTCGAAATAACTGAGCCGCTTTAGCTCGCGATTTCGTTCCTTGCACTTGAGGAAAAAACTGCTTAATAACGCAAGGTGCATCCAATCTATCCGCATCAACAGCAGCATAAGTTTTACTAAAACCACCTTCTCCCAACAACTTTAATACCCGATAACGGTTCCTCAAAAACTTACCGAAATTGCTACCTCCGCAACCGATACAATGTTGAGTACCATCCACATTGAAGGGATTTGAACAATTAGGAACTTGGCAAATTAACACGATAACAAGAGTGGTGGGTAGTGGGTAATAGGTAATAGGTGATAGTTAATAGGATTTTTATGCTCAATCAAAAGCTGTGGAGCTACTCTAATAAAATAGATATCGAAAATTAAATGTAAGTTTTATATTTACAGATTATGATCTTGTAGAAGTAAGCACAGTAATCTATGCTAAACGAAAAAGTAAAGGCAAATCCTCTACAAGATTAAAATATTTATACTTTATTATTTATCAAATTTATCACTTTTTAATAGCTATATTTGTATCAAATTTAGCCAGCATTAATAGCTATTTTTTTTATACACCGAATTACCGATTAACGCGCTTTTTTGTAAGATTAGATTGTCTTATATCTGAAGAGATAGACGAAACAGTTACAGCATCTACTTATCTAATCATGAATCAAGAATTAGAAAGAGCAGACAATGATAGTCCGTGGAAGGAAATTTTAGAAGCATACTTTCCCCAAGCAATGCAATTTTTCTTTCCTCGCACAGCAGCATTAATAGATTGGGAACGTCCTTACGAATTTCTTGATAAAGAATTTCAACAAATAGCTCGCGAATCCGAACAAGGAAGAAGATATGCAGATAAATTAGTCAAAGTTTGGCATATTCAAGGGCAAGAAATGTGGTTGTTAATCCATATAGAAATTCAAGCTATACCGGAAGACATCTTTCCCCAAAGAATGTTTACTTACAACCTACGAATTTTCGATAAATTTGCCAAACCTGCGATTAGTTTAGCAATTTTGTGCGATACAGATCCAAATTGGCGACCGAATCAATACAGTTATGATTATCCCGATACCAGGCACCTTTTTGAATTTGGAACCGTAAAATTGCTTGATTATCGAAATCGGTGGACGGAATTAGAGAATAGCGATAATCCATTTGCGACAGTGGTTATGGCGCATTTGAAAACTCAGGAGACGAATAAAAAATTCGGAGAGCGTAAAACTTGGAAATTTAGCTTGATTCGTAGACTTTATGAATTAGGATTTCAAGAAAAAGATATTCGTAACCTGTATCGATTTATAGATTGGGTTATGATTTTACCAAAAGAATTAGAAGCAGAATTTTGGCAAGAATTTAAAGATTTTGAACAGGAGCGGAGCATGAATTATATTACCACGGGCGAGCGCATTGGTTACGAACGCGGGAAAGAAGAAGGAATACAAGAAGGAATACAAGAAGGTGAGCAAAATCTTGTGTTACGACTACTACAAAGACGGATTGGAGAATTGCCACAAGAGCTTATTCAAGATATTCAAACTCTTTGTTTAGAGCAATTGGAAAATCTTGGTGAAGCTTTGTTAGATTTTGCGACGGTTGATGATTTACTAAACTGGCTGCAAACAAATAAAACAGTCTAGATAATTTTCTCAACGACAAATAATTTTATTAGTGCGGTATAGCTAGACTTACCGCATTTCTTGTATTGGAAATCTAATTTTAGTTTATATCTAGTTTAGTATAGTAGTTTAGGAAGTAATCAATAATAAATCATAAAAAAGATTGATATGAATACAGATTTATTGAATCAAATGATGAGTAAATTAAAACAACAAGGTGCTATAAAATCTATAGAAGTAGAAAAGGCATTTAGTAAAGTTTTACGCCATAAATTCATCGAAACATTCTATCTTCCTACCGATTTACAACAACCAATTATCAATCAACCACATAACCCAAATCCAGAACATTTAAAACTTATTTACTCTAATAAATCTCTGATTACTCGTGTAAGTCATGGAAAAGCATCAAGTTCAACATCCGAACCATTTTTAATGGCTTATATGCTTGAATTGCTGGCGCTTTCTCCCAATTTGAAAGTGTTAAAAATTGGTACGGGTACGGGTTATAATGCTGCACTAATGTCAGAAATTGTTGGCAATCAAAATCAAATTGTTTCCGTAGATATTCAAGAAGATGTAATTGCTCAAACTAAAAGATTACTATCAAATGCAGGCTATCCAAATATTAATATAGTCTTAGGTGATGGCTTTTACGGGGTTTCAGAGCAAGCACCCTACGACAGAATTATTGCAACTGTAGGAACTCAAGATGTTTCACCTCACTGGGTAGATCAACTTTCTACTTCTGGTTTGATGATATTACCGCTATATCATGGAGGCTGGAATCCGCTAGTAAAAATTTGGTGGCAGGATGATAAGCTCAAAGGCAAAGTAGTGGGTATCTCTGGATTTATGCCTTTTCAAGGTAATGAATTTGCTTACAATCCTTCTCCTTTGGGTTCTCTAAAGTCATTTCCTCCTATGGAAGAGTTTGAGCAACTTCCTTTATTTGATAACCTCCAAACCGAACATACTAGCAATCCTTTAATGTGGAATGTTTTCCCGATTGGTTTTCATTATTTTATGGCAATGTGCGATTCTCGCGCTATGTGGGGAATGAAACCTCCAGGGTACGGTCTTTTTGACGAACAAGAGGGAATAATTTTAGTTAGTCCGCAGAAGAATTGTATATTTTTAAAAGGTAGTAAAACTCTCTACAATCGATTGCAGGAACTGTACGAAAATTGGATCAATTTAGGTAAACCAAATCCCTTTGATTACGATATTGAATTTTTACCAAAGTCACAAGCAGTATCATCTACAAAGGGATGGAAGATTGAAAGGAAATTTTATAATCAGTTTTTGTCTTTGTAGAAACATAAATTTCTTTTCTTTTAACCACCCAATCATTATTAGTATCAGCCAGTAAATTTGTAACTTTTTGTGAGAGTTTTTGTGGTTGTGCTGTAGACCAAATTAAGACATGAGTATCTAACAACAATTTCATATTTCACCTTCACCCAACCAAAACTCATCAGATAAAGGTTCGTTAAAATCATCGCTTATCCAAATTTGATTTTCATACAAACCTAGAATTCGTTGCTTTGGTTTTTTCTCAAATTTATCTGAAGTTGAAATATACTTTTGTGTTAAAAAATCTATAAAATCTAAAACCTGTTGTTGCTGTTCTATCGGTAGATTTTGTAGCTTGGAAATCAATTCTGAAGCATTATTTATAGCTTGGTAAGTCATTCGATAATCTTAGTCATTAAAAGCGAGTATTCTGAAAATTCAGACTCATTTCTTAGATTATACATTGATGAAATTACTCAAACGAAAAGATTACTATCTAATGCAGGCTATCCAAATATGAATATCTTTGTAGAAACATCAATTTCTTTTCTTTTAACTTTTACCGCGTCTCCGATTTAACCATCCTGTAAAAATAGCCAAACCAAACATACCCAACATAGCAAGCACAAGCATCCATCTTGCTTGACTGAATACACCCGCACCCAAAGCAACAATCGGAGGTGTAGAAACTACTATTCCTAATATCAAAGCCGGAATAAATTTATGCCAAGGCATTTCCGTAAGCCCGACAGCGTAGCAGACAAAATCAAATAATCCCGTCATCAAAAACCCAGCTACTAAAAAGATATTATCCTCAAGATGCTTTGATGCAAGATTATCAACTTTATCTATAAACCTTTCTCCGACAAACCTTTGAACAATTTTACGTCCAAAACGTTTAGCAATATAAA
>CAYMZW010000596.1:0-3938 GCA_964395005.1 uncultured Rivularia sp. | reverse complement strand
TGTTCGGAAACAGGCATAAGAATAATCTTGCCTTCTTTGACTTCTAAGTTGAGTATATCGTTCTTTGTTAAACCAAGTTGCTCTCTTACCTCCGGAGGAAGTTGAACACGACCAAGTTCATCAATGCTAAGTTTACTCATAGGGCAATTGTAAGATTTACAAAACATTTATGTTTCAATCTTACCGATTTATCGATGGAGACTGAATTAATTATTTAAAGAGAAGGAGGAGTAGAGATAATAAGCAAAAAAATCCAACTTGAATCAGGATTTCAAGCTTTTTAACAATAAATGAGGACATACTATATAATACGGCTCAAACTAAAATTTTCTTAAACTAAGATTATTTATTAATTTTTTCCACTATTCCCCGTTCCCTATTCCCCATTCCCTTAATTTCATTTCACCCCGGATAAACAGTTGCCAATGTACCTCGCATTTCGCTAGAATCTGTAGGCTTTAGGTAAGCACTTTGGGAAACAATGGCTATTCGCCCGAAACGTTGAAACGACATCCACCACAGTGCCTGATATTACAGTAAATAGAGAAGAAAAAGATGGCGAAACGCATACAGTTAGTTTTAAATGAAGACGTTTACAAATTAGGGAAATTTGGCGATTTAGTAGATGTAGCCCCCGGTTATGCTCGTAATTACTTGCTTCCTAAAAATTTGGCAACTTTTGTAACTCCCGGTATTCTTAAACAAGTTGAACGTCGCAGAGAATTAGAACGTCAGCGTCAAGAAGAATTGAAGCAACAAGCCCTTGAGCAAAAAGCTGCTTTAGAAAAAGTTGGTAGCTTGAAAATTGCTAAACAAGTTGGTGAAAACAACGCGATTTTTGGTACAGTTACCAGCCAAGATGTAGCTGATATCATCCAAGGTTCCACTGAAATGGAAGTAGATAAACGCGGTATTACTATCCCAGATATTAGCAGTTTGGGTACTTACGAAGCAGAAATTAAACTACATTCTGATGTAAGTGCAACAGTAAATATTGAAGTTGTTGCCAGCGAGTGATTTTGATTTTTGATTAATTTCCGATTTATTGTTGAAAATTTGTTACTACGATTTATTGCGGAAAACCATAGACACATAAGATACATTTGTATTTTTTGAGAAAATCTATGGTTTAATTATTTCAAAATTATTCATCATGTGTAGAGACGTTGCGCGGCAGTGTCTCTACATATTATTTGAGGACTATTTACACTACAACGGTAATAGTTCACTTGTTCTGTATTATTGTTTCGTATAATAAAATCTATCTCACGGGTTTATGTCTGAAGAATTAAATTTTCAAGGGAATGCAGATCGTCTCCCACCACAAAATATAGAGGCAGAAGAAGCTATTTTAGGCGGAATTTTACTAGATCCCGAAGCTATTAGCAGAATTAGCGATACTCTCAAACCAGAAGCTTTTTATATTGGCGCTCATAAGGATATTTATTCGGGAATGCTCCAGCTTCAGACTCAAAGTAAACCTACCGATTTACTTTCGGTGATTAGCTGGCTCAAAGATCGCGAATTGCTTGAGAAAGTTGGCGGTAGAAACAAATTAGCTTCTTTGGTAGATAGAACAGTTTCAGCAGTTAATATCGATGCTTTAGCCGCATTGGTAGTAGAAAAGTATCGACGGCGACAGTTAATTAGAGCCGGTAACGAGATAGTTTCATTGGGTTACGAAACCGAGACAGAATTTCGTACCGTTATCGACAAAGCAGAACAAAAGGTTTTCGGCATCGCTCAAGCTCGCAATACCAGCGGTTTAGTTCATATTTCTAATACTCTGATTAATACCTTCACCGATATCGAAGAGCGCCACGAAGGTGTAGCATTACCCGGTATTCCTTGCGGATTCTACGATTTAGATGCAATGACTAGCGGATTTGGACGTTCGGATTTAATCATCATCGCCGGTCGCCCGTCAATGGGAAAATGTTTGCAGGAAGATACAGAATTAGTGTTGAGTGACGGTAGTATTTCCACAATTAAGGAAATATATAATAGTCGCGAAGCAGAATTGTTAACGCTGAAAAAGAATTGGAAATTTAGCTTTACCAAGCCCGAAGCATTTATTGATGATGGGATTAAGCCAGTATTCGGCGTTAAAACCCGTTTGGGGAGGTATATTGAGACAACTATTACCCATCCTTATTTAACTATTAACGGATGGCGGCAGCTTGGAGAATTGAAAGTAGGCGATCGCATTGCTGTACCTCGTAAAATAAACGTATTTGGTAAGCATAGGATTCGGGAATGTGAAGTTAAATTATTAGCTTATTTAATCGGCGATGGTTGTTTGACGGATACAGTACCCAAATTTAGTAATATTAATCCTGCAATTCAGGCAGACTTTACCGCTTCGGTAAGAGAATTTTCTACTCAACTGAGAATAAAAGAGAAAAAACGCTCCAAGCGATCGCCCACGCTGTTTGTGGAGACTTGCGAAGAAAAAGACAATCCTCTGATCGAATGCCTGCAAAAATTGGGATTATGGGGTAAAAAAGCCGAAGAAAAGATAATACCTCGTTTTATCTTCAAATTAGAGCGTCAGCAACTGGCTCTATTTATAAATCGTTTATTTGTTACAGATGGCTGGGCTAGCGTACTTAAAAGCGGACAAGTACAGTTAGGTTATTACAGCGTTAGCGAAAAATTAGCGCAACAGGTACAGCATTTATTGTTACGCTTCGGGATTATTTCAGTATTAAAAACTCGAACCATCAAGTATAAAGATACACGTCGAGAAGCTTGGCAACTCGATATTACCAATGCTCGTGCAATTAAAAACTTCGTATCAGAAATTGGTATTTTTGGCAAAGAAGAAGTATTGTGCAAAGTTAAAGCAGCATTAACCCAAAAAAGATATCAAACAAATCGCGATTTGATACCTATAGAAGTTTGGAAGCAGTTAGCAGTAGCCAAAGAAGAAGAAACCTGGACAGGTTTAGCTAAAAGGGCTGGAATTAAAGGGTATTCAAATATTCATGTTGGTAAACGAGCTTTATCGCGAGAAAGACTTTTCTTATTAGCAACAGCATTAGAAAATTTACGATTACAGCAGTTAGCAAGTAGCGATATATATTGGGATGAAATTGTTTCTATAGAGCCAATGGGAAACAAACAAGTTTACGATTTAACAATTCCTGATACCCATAACTTTGTTGCTAACGATATTTGCGTACACAACACCGCATTTTGTCTCAACATAGCTCACAATGTTGCATCCTTATATAAGCTACCAGTTGCTGTTTTTAGCTTAGAAATGTCAAAAGATCAATTAGTGCAAAGACTATTATCCAGCGAAGCAGAAATAGAAAGTAGTTATTTAAGAACTGGGCGTATCAGTCAAACGCAGTGGGAGCCTTTAAGTCGTGCAATCAGCATACTTTCAGAAATGCCGATTTTTATCGACGACACCCCAAATATTACAGTTACAGAAATGCGTAGTCAGGCACGACGCTTGCAAGCAGAAGCCGGTACGGACATCGGTTTAGTTATAATCGACTACCTACAACTAATGGAAGGTGGTGGAGATAACCGCGTACAGGAACTATCAAAAATTACCAGGAGTATCAAAGGATTAGCAAGAGAATTAGGCGCTCCCGTAATCGCCTTATCCCAGTTGAGTAGAGGAGTAGAAGCCCGGACAAACAAACGTCCCATGCTGTCAGACTTAAGAGAAAGTGGAAGTATCGAACAAGATGCCGACCTAGTAGCAATGCTGTATCGCGATGAATACTATAATACCGACAGTCCCGACAGAGGAATTGCAGAAGTCATAATAGCCAAACATCGAAACGGCCCCACAGGAATCGTTAAATTATTATTCGATCCGCAATTCACCAAATTTAAAAACTTAGCAAAACCGAGTCATTACTAATGAGGAGTTAGGAGTTAGGAGTTAGGAGTTAGGAGTTAGGAGTTAGGAGTTAGGA
>CAYMZW010000595.1:0-3945 GCA_964395005.1 uncultured Rivularia sp. | reverse complement strand
ATGTGCAACAAGTATTTGAAGCAACTTTAATAGATTCCAAATATAACCGTTGGAGTATTGAGCAGTGTGATTTCAATAAAAACCAGATTAAATCTTTAAACCTTGCAACCAAATCCACACTTCCCAATCATTCAACCGTATCTATTGATACGGTTGGGGATTTTTCTTACGAAATGTAAAAGTTTCAAACCCTTACTAATTAACTATGTACAGTAACAATGAACATGATTCTGTTGATGGGTTATGCGAAGAAAAGAACTTAAAATCTGCTGCTACTAATATTTACTATTGTGGTATTCTACCATTTGTCACAAGCTTTGTATGGACGAAAGCAGATACCAAAACAAGCTTATTATTAGGATTTGGCTTAGTTTATTTAACAGTAAAAGAACCGCTTTTAATCTCAATTATTTTATCCCTATCCTTATTCTTCTACTGTTTAAATAGAATCGTCAGCTTCATCCCAATATTCAACTACTTCGTAAAAGCAAAAATTCGTTTTTGGCACATCGCCGGATTGATTATTGCATTAACTGCAACTCTTACAGTATTTGAATTGCCAGCACAAGCAATTTTCTTAAGTGGATTAGAACAGTTTTTAGCAGACATTGCCGAGCAAAGTTCTACAGGAGGAACAAGTTCAATTGACCCGGAAGCAATAACTTTAGTATTTAACGCAATTCGTGGAGTTTTTCTACTGTTAGTTGGAGTTGCTGCATTATTTGCCTACAACCAAGCGCAGCAAGGAAACGACTGGCGACCAATCGCGACTCAAGCTGGTTTAGCGATTGGAATTATCCTCACGATTGATGTTATTACTTTCCTATTTATTGGTGACGGAACTGGAACTGCTGGAGGGGGATAGGAGTGAGCGAGGGAGAGAGTGAGAGAGCGAGGGAAAATAATACGTAATAAAAAAAAATAGTTGAATGGATTGGGATAAAGAGCCGATTAAAGTAAATAAAATATTAGGTAAACAAGCGGGCTTTGGTCCCATTCCAACCAATCAAATTTTACCTTGGTTCGCGATTATCACCGTCTCCTACTTTATCTTCGATGGATTGCTCAGTTGGGGAATACCCCAGGTCGCAGTTGTCAGTTTTTGGTTAATTCTGAGTTGGTGGTTTGTGACCGGAAAAGACCCCGATAAATATATTAATCGTTTTCGCAAACCCAAAGGTAGCAACTGGATTATCGGTGGAGCAATTTATATATCTCCTTTACTTTCTCGGAATATTAGAAAGCAGCTAAAGAAGGCGGGGGGCAAAGGGAAGAAAAGTTATTCTTAAATAATTGATGGTGACAATTATTTGTTTATGGGAAATGCCTTATTACAATGAAAACTTACATTCCTTCAATAAATTCTATCGACCAAAATAATCATAAATCGCAGTATATTCCCTTTGAGAACGAACTCGACCTCTGCTGCATGGTTCGTATCGAAAGGGATAATCGCAAAGTAGGAGCATTTTTATTAAACCAAGGTGATATCAAAGATGAAAACCAATTCCAAGTAGTTTTTGCATTCCAAATCAAAGGTATCCACAACCAACTTTACCCAGAAGAAATATCATCGATATCAGCTTCTATCTCTGAAGCACTGAAATCTATTCTTCCAGGAGAAAAATGTACTTTTCTTCTAGGACGTTATTCAGATGACTCTGCAAGACAACAATATCTTAATAGCCTTGCTGAAAACTGTTCGTTAAAATTACCAGCCATATTAACCCGTAACGAACAAGCAAGAGTACAAGAACTAACTCGCAAGGGAACACGGTCAACCTGGCAACAAATTGTATTCTGTACCTGGACTGTAGATAAATTTGGAGAAAATAAAACTGACCCTTTATCCAAACTAATACACTATACGGGGAAAGCCGGACGTTTTTTATTAGATAACGTTACCGGACGTATATCACAAAGACAAGAACAGCTTCTCAATATCTTATTAATGAAAGCCTATACCCAAGGATTTATTCAATGGGAAATGCTATTTAATACCAAAGCAGGATTGGAACTTACGCCACTTGACGATACACAATTATGGTCTTGGCTATGGAACAGATTTAATAAATATACTGCACCACCGATTCCTCAGCTACTAGTTATCGCAGAAGATAAAGATAGCGGTATTAAATTAACGGAAATCCAAAATTCTGTTAAACACTCCACAACTATCTTGATTTCTGGAGAAAAAGGTAGAAGTTCTTGTCCGGAACATCGTCAATGTACAAACCGCGTTTATGTGAAGGACAAAGTATGCGGTGTCTTAACAATGGTAGATACCGTAATCGCATGGACGAGTGCAAAAGAACAAATTTCATGGATGTGGAAAGTCTTGAGCGAAAATCACGTCCGAGATACCGAAGCTTGGGTAGAAATTTCAGGAGCTAATCGTTACTTGACTGAAGATAATCTTCATCGTCAAGCGAAGCAAACCAAAGCTGCTAGGGAACGAGCATTATTTAAAGGAACTGGCAGAGATGTAGGTGCTGAAATTAAGCAGGAGGAAAGTTTTGATGCACAGAAGAAACTGTATAAAGGCGCTGTTCCTCTTAACTGTGCGGTAGTATTTTTGGTTTACCGCGAGAATGCAGAAAACTTAGATTTAGCTTGCGACTTACTTTGCAACAGTTTTGGTACAGCTAAAGTTGTGCGAGAAAGAAATATTGCGAATTTAATCTGGCTAGAAACTTTACCCATAACCTGGCGAAGAATTTTACATTCGAGTTCTATTCTTAGCGAACGTAGGCTGGTATTGGAAAGTGAAACCATCGCAGGTGTTCTACCTCTTACTCTTCCTAAAGAACTTGATAGCCAAGGTGTGGAATTTCTGACTAATCGAGGTGGTAAACCCGTTTGCGTAGAGTTATTTACTCATACTCAACACGCATTAATTACAGGTAAAACTGGTTCTGGTAAATCAGTATTGCTGTGGCGATTTATGCTCGATGCTTTATCGCAAGGAATACCCGTGGTGGGAATGGATATACCCGCAGCAGATGGGGAAAGTTCTTTCAAAGTGGCAATTGAGTTATTAGGAGATTCGGGTGCATATTTCGATTTATCCCGCGCTTCTAATAATTTGATGGAACCTCCAGATTTACGAGACTTTGATGCTCCAGAACGGGCTTCGCGGATGAAATCGTGGCGTTCGTTTATACGTAATGCTTTGAGCGTCATCGTTATGGGACGCTTAGATGCTCCTCACCTCGCACAACGAGTAGACGCTATTTTGATGCAAGCACTGGACGTGTTTCTAAGTGACCCCGACATCATTGAGCGCTATAATTTGGCATTTTCCAAAGGCTGGAAATCACAAGAATGGCAGGATATACCAACATTAAAGGATTTTGCTCGAATAGTTTCTATCGCACGGTTAAACATTCAAAAACCAGAAGCTATCGATCATCAAGCAATCAATCAAATCACCAGCCAAATTGCTGCACTACTGGTAAGTCCTTTAGGAACAGCGATAGGTAAACCAAGCAGCTTTTCTCCAGAACCAATGGTTAAATTCTACGCTTTAACAGGCTTGAGTAACGATCAAGATTCTTACACAATGGCTGTTGCTGCAAAGGCTGCGTGTTTGCGAGTCGCTCTTTCCCATCTTAAAAGCCTTTTTATCGGTGATGAGCTTTCTGTATTGTTCCGCAAAGATGGTTTCAGCGCAATGGTTGGAGAACTCTGCGCGACCGCACGGAAAGATGGATTGAGTATAGTTTTATCCAGTCAAGACCCTGATACTATCTGTCAGTCCGCAGCAGCAGCAATGATTATGCAAAATATCAGTTACAGAATTACTGGCTGTATTACTTCAAATGCTGTTGCTTCGTTTGAGAAGTATTTATCATATCCGGTTGAAATAATTGCGAGCAATGCTTCAGAATCCTTCTTTCCCCGTCGTTCTGATTTATATTCCTGCTGGTTAATTGAGAAAGGAGG
>CAYMZW010000594.1:0-3966 GCA_964395005.1 uncultured Rivularia sp. | reverse complement strand
CCAACACACATCAAAACGGTTATGCCAAATACTCCGACGGCAGTTAATGGAGTAATTAAGATGACAATTCCTTGAGTTGCTAAAGTCCAAGCACCCAGTCCCCAGCAAAGCAACATTCCCGGTATATAACCAAGAATTGCCATCCACAAAGCTTGCTCAATAATTACGCCGTATATCACCCTATTTGACGCTCCCATTGCTTTAAGTGTTCCAAATTCTTTTAAATGGTCTGCAACGGCTGAGTATAAAATTTGACCAACTATTACTACTCCTACAACTATCCCAACTCCTGCTCCCAAGCCCAAAATAAATCCGATACCCGTAGACTGCCGCCAATAAACGCGTATTTTTTGAGACATCTCTTTAGTTGTATACGCTTTAGTTTCTGGGAAAGTAGCTTCTAAACGTTTTTTCAATTGTCGGATATTTTGATCTTGCTCTGCTTGAATTAATACGTAAGAAATGGGCGTATTTAAGCTGAGTTTGGGTGGTGGCTCGCTAGCTGATTGGTTTTTCTTGGCATCGGCATCTTTTTGATAAACGTTGCGACACTGAAGCTCTTCTTCAACCCAGGTACAGTTAACGTTAGTGGTAACGCTGGCGTTTGCGTAGGCATTAGCAGTTTCTAAGGAAGTAAACAAGAAAGGGCTTGAGACAACTGATTGAGTATTTTCAGTTAAACCAACTACCTGTACTGGCAATGAGCCAATTTGAGCGCTGTCTCCGATTTTTTTTATTTTGAGAGACTTAAAATTGCTTTTATCAATAATTGCTGTATAAGGGTTTCTTAAAGATTTAACGTTTCCTCTTTGCACATTTCCGGGAACAAATAACCTTCCTGTGGGTGGAAATCCGTATACTTTTACTACATTCAATTTACCATTGGGTACATTCCATCTTGCTGAGCCTTGAAGTAAGGCTTCGGCTCGTCTTACACCATCAACTTTTTTTGCTCTGACGGCATAATCGTATATAAGCGGTTGCGTTAATTCAAGCTGCACCATCTTATCTGAAGCTAGCCAAATATCGGCTCGGGAATTTTCTACTAAAGTTGTGGTAGAGCGAATTACGCCGTTGAATACCCCAGTTTGAATTGTCACCAAGCTGACAGCAAACATTATTCCTGCTTGAGCTACTAAAAAGCGCGGAATATCTTCAAACAGGTTTTTACGAGCAATAGAAACCATTGATTACAAAATCATTGAGATAGTTTACTTGTGGAATGAAAGTTACTGTTGATTAAACTTCATTTGTTAACCGACGCAAAAACAACAACAAATCGTTCCTTTTTATTATTAGGGGTAGCAATCAAGGTTTATGAAAGTAAACGATTCACAATCAAACCACTGCCGCGATCGCTAATAATGCATAATACATATGTTCTTGGGAAATAAGCTGATACCTATATACATAGTAAAAAATCGCTTCTAAAAGGTGCTATAGTAAGGATTTCAAGAACGATGCGGCGAATAATAGAGAAGCTACTAAATTGATTGCCGGTTAAAACCAAATGTAAAAATAAACCTCCTACTAATTTTTAGTTGTAAAATAATCGAAGTTCTGCATTTGCAAAAAAGTCTGAATTTGAAATACTGAATTTAAAATTATCCCGAAATATTCTTCTGGGAAGAGAACAATTTAAAATCGTAAATATCAAACCTAATATTAAATGAAACATTATACTTATTCATTTTCTATTTTGGTTTCAAGCTGATAACTTTTGAGTTTAAACTATGGAACCTTTTGATAGAGATAAAGTCTACCTTCCTAAAATATTCCATCCTATTAACTCGAAGTCAATCTCGTAACCCTACATTAATATGATTGACTATTCGATAATTAAGGGCCAGATATGATATCCCATAATTTAAGCTGATTTATAATTATACAGATGTACATTCTTAATTGGTACTTACAACATCATAAATACTTAAGAGTGTAAGTGACTTCTCTCGACAGGCTGGAGTGTGAGTAGTAATATTTTTTCACTCCGAAGCCGGTGTAGCAGTTTTCCCTAACTTTAGTTAGTTTTAAATAGTTTTGTAAAGTCGCAGAAGACGATTGTTCATGTTTCCTTAATAATTTGTGTGAGGATTAAATGCTAAATTTCGCTCTAACTGTATTAACTAGTGCCGCAAGATTGTCTAAAGCCAATTTTGTTCGTAAAACTCGTAAAACGGCAATTTGTCAAGAACAATTTTTGTTTTCGTTGCTCAAAACTCATCAAGAAACTCAATTTGGAAGAGACTTCGATTTTGAAGATATTAAAACCATAGAGCAATTTAAACAAAAAATTCCTATTCTTACTTATAGCGGTTACGAAAAATACGTTGAGCGCATCGCACAAGGGGAACAAAATATTCTCACATCAGATCCAGTTGTTTATTTTAATCAAAGCAGCGGCTCTACAGGTAAACAAAAACTGATCCCGGTAACAAAAAGAGTGCGTAAAGTTCGTTCCAGGGTTACTCAGCAATCGTTGGGATTCATGATAGATGCTGCAATTAAACGAGGTTTTCCGATTGGTAAAATGCTGCTAACTACCTCCATACAAATTCGCGATCGCACTAGTGGAGGCATCCCTTACGGCACTTCGAGCGTAGGGGATTTACGTAATATGGATTTTCTCTACAGACAAGTTTTTGTGCATCCTTACGATGCTTTGAAGCCAGCAGATAGTGTAGCTCGTAATTATGTTTGCTTATTATTTGCGTTGCGAAATCCCCAAATGCGAGTGATTGGGGCAAATTTTCCCATCTTAGCCTTACAGCTAGCTGACTATTTAGAGCGTTATGCTTCAGATTTTATTGAAGATTTGGAAACTGGAAAAATTGCTTCTTGGTTGAAATTAGAGCCTGAAGTGCGTCAAGCTTTAGAAAAGCAGTGGAGTGCAGCACCCCAAAGAGCGGCTGAATTACGCTCTATTTTGCAAAGTAAGGGAAAGCTGACACCTATAACGGCTTGGAAGAATCTTTCATGGATAATTACCGCTCGCGGTGGCACTTCCGACTTCTATTTTGAAAGATTCGGTGAATATTTTGGCGATACTCCGATTTTTGGAGGAATTTATGCAGCTTCGGAAGCAACTTTTGGTATTTACGAAGACTTTAATAGCGACGGTACTATTTTAGCCATTGATAGCGGCTTCTTTGAATTTATACCCTCGGAGGAATGGGAAAAAGAACAGCCAAAAACTGTTTTAGCTCACGAAGTTGAAGTAGGGAAAAACTACCGAATTGTTGTTACTAATTACAGTGGTTTATACCGTTATGATATTGGCGATGTAGTTGAAATTGTTGGCTTTTACGAACAAGCTCCTATAATTATATTTCGCCATCGGATGGGAGGCTTATTATCTGCTACCAGCGAAAAAACTAATGAATTTCATGCGACTCAAGTTTTGCAGCAATTACAGCAAGAATTTGATTTGCCTTTAGCAAACTACTGTATAACCTTGTCTGAAAATGAAATTCCACCACACTATTTATTAAATATTGAACTGCTTCCCGATCGCCCTTTAAATAACCCAGAGAAATTTCTTGCAGAATTCGATTTAAAAATGCAGCAAGCAAACGTATCTTACGAGGATAAGCGGCGTAATAATATACTACCTCCACCTCGTTTACGTATTTTAGCTCCCGGAAGTTTTGCTACTGTGCGTCAGCGGCTTTTACAGAAAGGAATACCCGATTCACATCTCAAAATTCCTCATATTAACGAAGATAGAAAATTTCTTGCAGGGTTAGATATTGAGCAAGAAGTTAAATTATCGCAGCTGGAGGAAGTAAGTAAATAAAATTAAATCATAATTAAATAATTAAGATCGATTTTGTACAAGACAAAAACAGGCAAAATAGTGTAAATCTATAAGTAATTGGGAAGTAATTGCTAATTGTTATTCATGCTACCAATTACCTGTAGATAACAATCGATATTACTTAGTATTGCTGTTGAATGCTTTGTACT
>CAYMZW010000593.1:0-3967 GCA_964395005.1 uncultured Rivularia sp. | reverse complement strand
GGCTCTTTTGTTACGGTTCAAAAAGAAGGAATTCGTTTTCAGGTAAATGCTTATCTTTCACCTGAATCTAATAGAAATAATCTTGCTGATAATATCAAAACTCAAAACATATTATCTAGAATGCCAGCAGCAACATATTCTGCTGTTAACGGAAATAATCTGAATCTAAGATGGGAAGTTATATCTAAATTATTAAGCTCTCAAAAAGAATTTAAAGATGGTTTAACAACTTTACGCGGGCTTATTCGCAGCAATACTGGACTGGATTTAGATCGCGATATTATTAGCTGGATGGATGGGGAATTTGCCTTTTTTATGTATCCTACTAAGGGCGGATTTTTTCAAGCTATGAATCCTAGTACAGATATGGGAATCGGTTTAGCTGTTGAAACAAGTAATCGAGTTGCTGCTGAGAATACTTTAAATAAGTTAGGAAATTTAATTGCATCGGTATCCAAGGGAGAAGTCAAAGTTGCTCAAAAGAGTATAAAAAACCAAGCTGTAACTAGTTGGGATGTGGGTGGAGATTCCGCCAACAGCCTGCTTGCTTACAGTTGGGTAGACAACAATACTTTAGTTTTGACTACGGGATATGGAGCGCTTGCAGATTTAGTACCGCAGCCTTATATTCCTTTAGATAAAGCTTACAATTTTAATACAGCAACCAATTCTTTTCCCAGCCCAAATAATGGTTATTTCTACATGAATATGGGTTCTTTGCTGTCATGGGTTTATGGTTTTGTACCGCAGCAATATAGCAATAATCCGTATTTCAATATATTTAAACAAGCGATTGGTTCGGTTTATAGTATCAGCGCTACAACTTCTAATAAAGTTGATAAAGAGCAATCTGATTTCTTAATTGTTTTGGCACCTGTGAGAAAGAAGATAAAGTAATATCCTTACTGTAAGTATCTCTATTATTTAAACTTCCTCTCTCTTCCTCTTTCTCCGCGCTCTTTGCGTTCTAGAAGGGTTTATTATTATCCTAGTGTTTTAAACATTGAGATCCCCCCCTGAGCCGCACGCTCTCGCGTGAACGGGTTCGCTACTTCCCTCAACGGAGGGAACCTCCGCACGGGAGTAGACTCACCAACCCCCCTTTTTTAAGGGGGGCTATTGTAATTTTATTTTTATTCATAAGCTTCCGAACGATGAACAATATTACTAATAATTACCTGTTTATTTTCATCATCAATTTGGTAAATTACTCGATAATCACCAATACGATAACGAGAATATCCAGCTAAGTTACCTTTTAAGGATTTAATATTAGGATGAAAATAAGGATTTTGTTATAGTTGCTCAAAACATCTAGCAATCTTTTTCGCTAATGCTCGATCTGCTGAAGCATAAATGTCTTCTGCTTCAGCGGATAAAATTACTTCATACATCAGACCGAATGGTTCTCCAATTTTTTACACGCCCTTGAGCAATATCTTTTTTACCTTTTTCAAAAGATTCAATAAAACCAGGAATATCTAGTAATTCTTGAGTAGCCGCTTCACTTTCTTTATCTTCTAAATAAGCTAAAAATTCGGCTACCATCTGCAAGCGTTCGGAAGTTAAACCATCAAGATATTTATTAATTTGCTGACGAATTTCAGTAGTATTCATAGATTTAATTTATTTACGATATATTTTACTTTTAAGCTACTTTAAATCGATTTTCCCAGGTTTTTGGTTCCGGTAATGTTTCACCATTTTCTAAAGCTGATTCAATAAGCATTTCTAACACCTCTTGAGCGTTTTTTACTGCTTCTTCGTAAGTATCACCGTGGGTACAAGGTTGAAATACATTTTCAAATTCAGGTAGTGAAACTACATAACATTGGTCTTCTTCTGACCATTGGACAATTATTGTATATTTCATTCTTCTGTTTCCTCTTCCGTTAACTCTTTTAATATTTCAAATGATTCATTAACTTGTTTTTCTAAATAAGCTTTCGCATCATCACCATCTTTCCCTGCAATAATGATAGCTTTAGATAATTTGGAATGCTTCCATTTTGTATGACTACCTTTTGCAGGTTGATAGGTAAATCCTGCTTTACGCAACAAACTTTTCAACTCTCTTATTTTTTTAGGCATCTTATCAGTAGCTAGAGACCAGTTTTATATTTATAACTCCTAACTCCCAACTCCTAACTCCCAACTCCATCCGTTGCCTAACTCCGCGAGCTAATCACTGTTGGGAAATTTCCGTACCTGATATTCGGATGACTCTACCATCTCGTAAGTGAATCCTAAGTCTTGATCAAACCTTTGTTCAATCGCATCTATCTCTTCTTGCAAAATAGATTTCCACTGTTCTCTGCTTTCCCAACGAATCACCATAACAAGCTCTGTGGGGTCATTTGGGTTGATCCACAGTTCTTTTCCGAGAAATCCGGGATAGTCAACTAGCGCTTTCGTCCAGATTTCTGCGTCCCTTTGGATGTACTTTTCGCGGTGTTTGGGCGCTATTTTAAACTTAAGTAACTCAATTACCATCTGCGTTCATTCCCCGTGCTACTTTGCCACAATAGAATTAGCATATTTGCTAGAGTTTAATTCCTAGCGTAGCTTTATTGTTACAAACAAGGGCTAACCGGGATAAAGAAGGGAGATAACGTAGGAGAATGACATGGAAAACAATAACTGGATGCAACAATTGTTAATGCTCGGTATCGGTACAACTTCGGTTGTGGCAGATAAGTTTAAGGAAGCCAGCGAGCAATTGGTTAAAGATGGCAAACTCGATCCAGATCAAGCCAAAGCCGTAATGGACAACATGGTAGAGGAGTTAAAGTCCGAGCAAGGTAACTGGGATAAGAATATGCAGCGACAAATGAAAAATATGCTGCAAGATTTAGGAGTTGCCCGTCAGTCGGAAGTAGATGAATTGCGCGGTAGAATCGACCGTTTAGAGCGTCAAGTGCGCGATTTAGAAAATAAACTTTGGAAATAGGAATTAAGAGTTAGGAATTAGGAGTTAGGAGTTAGGAGTTATGAATTTAATATTGATAACTGTTCACTACTCACTGTTGTGATTTACACTGAGTTTTGTTCTATTGGTAATTCTATTTTTGGAACATGATATGGGGATACCTCAATTGAAGGCAATTTTGAAGCGTGTGGGTTTGGTGTTACTTTGCGCTGTATTTTTCGGGTGCGCTCAAATTTCCACTGAGGCACCCGAGACTAATGCTTCACAAAACACTATTCAAGAATCACCAGCGTCTACTACAGTAGCTGATAGTACCACTACAAATGCGAGCGATAATAATATGTCTGATGCAGTTACTACTCCCTCGGGATTAAAGTATGAAGTTCTCAAGGAAGGAACTGGAGAAAAACCAAAAGCCGGACAAACTGTAACCGTTCACTATACGGGTACTTTAGAAGATGGAACCAAATTCGATAGCTCTCGCGATCGCGGTCAACCTTTTCAGTTTACAGTTGGTCAAGGGCAGGTAATCAAGGGTTGGGATGAAGCACTTAGCGACATGAAAGTTGGTGAACGTCGTAATTTAATCATCCCCCCAGAGTTAGGTTATGGCTCTCGCGGTGCGGGTGGTGTTATTCCCCCTAACGCAACTCTAATTTTTGATGTGGAATTGCTTGGAGTTAGTTAGGAGTTGGGAATTAGGAGTTAGGAGTTGAGAGTTAGGAGTTAGGAGTTGGGAGTTAGGAGTTGGAAATTATTAGGAGTTAGTAATAATAAATTTAACTTTGATCTTTAGTTTTTAACTTTCAAGTCAGTTTAAAAAAACCCGGTTTTTTCAAAAAACCGGGTTTTTAATATAGTTGTTAGTTGTTAGTGGTTAGTGGTTAGTGGTTAGTAGGTAATTGTCAATCTTTATTTTCAACTACTAACTTTTACCCGTAGGGTGTAGATCATCAACTAACTCCTAATTCCTAACTCCTAACTCCTAACTCCTAATTCCTAACTCCTAATTCCTAACTCCTAACTCCTAACTCCTAA
>CAYMZW010000592.1:0-3990 GCA_964395005.1 uncultured Rivularia sp. | reverse complement strand
CAAAAATGAAATCTGCTAATAATTCTGCATTGTTTACTGACGTTTCTGCTGAAGAATCTTCAACTCTTAACGGTGGTGCTATTATTGAGACTGGTCGCATTATTTACCGACCAGAATATAGACAAAGAATTGTTTTTAATCGTCGCACAGGCAGATACACACCACAATGGTACGTGCATTATCAACCTATTTGGGTTCCTCGTTAATTCAATTTGTTTAAAATACCATACCTATCTTGAATTAGAGAGTTTTTGTTAGCAAAGACTACACAAAGGCATCTTATTAAGAATCTAATTAATCAGATGCCTTTTCCTCAAAATTTGATTCATCTCACAATCAAATCGCAGCATTTAATATTATGAAATACGCCAACGTTTTACAACATAGTGAAGAAGATTGCGGTGCTGCTTGTCTCGCTTCTATTGCCAAGCATTACGGACGTGATTTTACTATAAATCGGATTCGTGAATTTATCGGTACCGGACAAACGGGAACAACTTTATTAGGTTTAAAACAGGGAGCAGAAACCCTTGGTTTTAATGCTCGTACAGCTAAAGCTTCTCCCGAAATTCTCAACCGGATTGACGAAGCACCTTTACCTGCAATCATCCATTGGAAAGGTCATCATTGGGTTGTTTTATACGGTAGAAAAGGGAGAAAATGCGTTATCGCCGATCCTGCTGTGGGGATTCGCTATCTTTCCAAAGCAGATTTAGCTGAAGCTTGGTCCGATTGGGCTACATTATTATTAGAACCAGATCCAGTAAGGTTTTTTGCTCAAGCTCAGGATAAAATCGGCGGATTTGGTAAGTTTCTCAGACGTGCTTGGAATTACCGCAATGTATTGTTTCAAGCTTTAATTCTTAATTGCGTTTTAGGATTGCTTTCTTTAGCTTTCCCTTTTTTAATGCAAATTCTTACCGATGATGTGCTAGTACGAGGTGATACAAGATTACTAACAACGGTGGCGATCGCCGTTGCAGTGATGACTGTTGTTAGTACTATTTTGCAGCTTGTACAGTCAAATTTAATTGCTAATTTTGCCCAGCGTTTAGAATTAGGTTTAATCCTAGAATTTGGCAGGCAGATTTTACGCTTACCGCTATCTTATTACGAAGCGCGTCGCAGCGGTGAAATTACCAGCCGCTTGCAAGATGTCCAAGAAATAAATCAGTTAGTTTCTGAAGTTGTCGTTAGTTTACCTAGTCAATTTTTTATTGCGGTAATTTCTTTCGGTTTTATGACATTTTATAGCTGGAAGTTAACGGCAGCAGCGGTATTTTTCTCCGTCATCATGACGCTTTCAACAATCGTTTTCTTTCCCACTCTGCAACAGAAAACACGTAATTTGTTAGTTACAGAAGCTGAAAATCAAGGAGTATTAGTAGAAACATTTAAAGGTGCAATTACGCTAAAAACAACTAATGCAGCACCCCAATTTTGGGAAGAATTTCAAAGTCGTTTTAGTCGTTTTGGTAAATTAACTTTAAGTACGATTCAAATCGGAATTATCAACAATAATTTTTCTGGATGTGTTTCCGGTTTGAGCAGTATTGCTTTGCTCTGGTTTGGTGGAATGTTAGTCACAAATCCCGCAGAAAATTTGAGTATAGGTCAACTATTAGCTTTCAAAGCTATGAACGATAATTTTCTGGGATTAATTAGTACTATCGTTAAATTTGTAGATGAATTTACTCGTGTGAAAACAGCAACTCAAAGACTAACAGAAGTTATTGAAGCTATCCCAGAAAATCAAGATGATAAACATAAAGCTTCCGTCAATATCTCTCCAAATGCTGATATTGAATGCAGCAATATTAACTTCCATTATCCCGGTCGGATGGAGTTATTAGAAGACTTTTCTATAAAAATACCCGGTGGACAAGTAATTGCTTTAATTGGTAAATCTGGTTGCGGTAAAAGCACTTTAGCAAAACTACTTGCAGGACTCTACGTTCCTCAATCTGGTAATATCCGCATGGGATTATATAACTTACAAGATTTATCCTTAGATAGCTTGCGTCAACAAGTAGCATTAATTCCTCAAGAAGCTCATTTTTGGAGTCGTTCAATAGTTGAAAACTTCCGTTTAGGAAATCCTCAATTATCATTTGAAAAAATCATCACTGCTTGTCAAATATCTGGTGCCGATGAATTTATTAGTAAATTACCAGATAAATATTACACTACATTAGGTGAATTTGGCGCTAATATTTCCGGTGGACAAAGACAAAGATTAGCATTAGCAAGAGGTATTGTTAATTATCCTCCTATCTTAATTTTAGATGAATCGACCGCAGGATTAGACCCCGTAAGCGAAACAGAAGTATTAGATAACTTATTAAAGCATCGTCAAGGTAGAACCACAATTTTAATTAGCCATCGTCCTCAAGTTATTAAACGTGCCGACTGGATTGTTTACATAGAAAACGGTCAAGTAAAACTTCAAGGTTCCCAAGAATATTTACATACTATTGATGGAAAACATTTAGATTTCCTCACTCATTCCTAACTCCTCCTCAGCGAAACTCCGCGTAAACCTCTGCGTACCTTTGCGTTAAAAAAATTATCTCTAATACAAATTATGGTTAGCATTCCTACTTCCAAACCCATCATTCCAGAAGACGACAAACACGAATTCCTTCGTCCGGTAACTAGTGAAGAATTTATTCCACCTACAAGTGGATGGATTAGTCTAGCTGGATTCGTTTTGACTGGAACAATAGCAATTACCGTTATAATGGCATCTGCGATCAAATATAATGTGACGGTAAAAGCTAGAGCAACAGTACGTCCGGTAGGAGAAATACGTTTAGTTCAACCAGAAATAGAAGGTACTGTTAAAAATATTTTGGTCAAAGAAAATCAAAATATCAAAAAAGGTCAAGTAATAGCTCAACTCGATGACACGCAACAACAAATCAAAAAAAGTCAACTGCAAGCTAATATTCAACAAAGTAATTTACAGTTAGTACAAATTGACGCTCAAGTTCAATCTTTAAATACCCAACTTGCTGCTGAGTCACAATCAAATACTAGAGCAATTGCAGCCGCAGAAGCAGAATTAGCTCGCAATCAACGGGAATATGAAGATAGAAAGATTACTACTCAAACAGAACTATTAGCAGCAGAAGCGCAATTACAAAAAGAACAAGCCGACTTACAAAAAGCTGAGGCTGATTTAGAATTTGCTGTTAGCGAAAAAAATAGATATCAAATGCTCGCTACAAAAGGTGCAATTAGTCAAAATGAATTTGACAAAAAACTACTTGCAGTAAAGCAAAATAAATCATCATTAGCAGCCGTGCAAAAATCCGTAAATATTGCTATAGCTAGAATCAAATCGGCTCAAGCTGTAATCAATCCTAGCAATGCAACTGTGAACATTGCTAGTGAAAGAATTGCTCAAGAAAAAGCCAAAGGTGAAGCTACAATCGCGACTTTAAAGAAAGAAAAACAAGCTTTGATTCAGCGACGAGTAGAAATGTTAAGCCAAATTCGTCAAGCTCAAAAAGAATTACAGCAAGTAGATGCTCAACTGCAAAAAAATCTAATTCGAGCCACTAGTGATGGTATTATCCTTAAACTTGATTTACGCAACCCTGGACAGGTACTGCGCCCTGGTGACGCGATCGCACAAATTATTCCCCAGAATACTGATGCGGTAATCAAAGCAATGGTTCCTACCAACGATGTAGCAAAAGTCATAGTTGGACAATCAGTACAATTACGATTTGAAGCTTGTTCCTATCCCGATTATGGAACACTCAAAGGTATTGTGACTGCGGTTTCTCCAGACGCGATTTCACCGCAAAATAATCAAGGGGAAGCTACACAGCAATCCGCTAATTCTAACGGTAGCTACTTTGAAACCACGATTAAACCTGAAAATCTTTCCTTTGGTAAAGGTAACAAACAATGCCACATTCAAGCAGGTATGAAAGCAACTGCTGATATTATTTCCAAACAAGAAACTGCACTTGAATTTTT
>CAYMZW010000591.1:0-3991 GCA_964395005.1 uncultured Rivularia sp. | reverse complement strand
CAAGTGCTACATCTGGCTTCATACTTTCTAAAATTTTCAACCCTCTACTACCATTGGCTGCTTCTCCTACTACCTGTAATTCTCGGCTTGCCTGCAATGCAGTTTTTATCCCCATTCTGGTAAGATCGTGATCTTCAATTAAAACAATACTAATTTCACTCATCATTACTTGGTTTATTCTTTATTTTTTAATATATCTCAAAAAGCTTGTTTAAGTTAAGCTTTTTTTCTCTACATCTAAATTAGATATAAAGCTAAAGTTAGATTTTATGATATCAACAATATATCCGTCGATAGAAACAATCTTAAATATATTATTCTTTCTTTAGATACAGGTCGAAATACTGCTTGAGATATTTGTCATTTTGACATATCTAATATTGTCGTAACTTTTAATATTAATCTTACTATTTATTTATAAAATTAATTTGTTGTAAGCTGCCAAAAGTAACTTCATTCGAGATGAGTAAAGTATTAATTAATAAAACAAATTATCAGTTTCATTATTCTTTCGTGACTTTTTATTCGTTTAAACCGATCGATGAATGACTCTGAGGTAATGGCATTGTTAAGCTGCAAGTTCCGATGATGTAAAATCAAATCATGACTTTTTAATAAATTTTCTTAAAGAGTTTTGCTCGTGCGATCATCTATCTAAAATAATAATTCTGTTATAAATCATACTACTTCGATCTATTTATACTCAATAAGTTCATACTTAAGACTGACGACGAATAAAAATATGGTTGCATAAAATAAATATATAGTTAATTAAAAGTATAACTATTAACAGTTAACCTATTTTTTTTAATATCTTATTTCATTGTTTGGTTTTATATATAACTGGTTTTATTTTTAAAGCTTACGGCACAAAAATTATGCTTTTTCGTCTATTTTTTATGTATCGAAATAAGCAAAGATGCATGAATGTATAAATCAATAGTAAAGTGTAGCAATTCGATTCGATAGAAAGTAGTAAAAAGATAATTAATAAAATAAATAATTTTTACTATTTTAGTATATCCAATGCTGTCTAATAGTACATAGACACTATTATTTAGCGAAAGCTGCGGCGACAGTTGCGATCGTTCCTGTATTAATTTAATATTAATTTAATTAACTAAAAATATATTTATTTAAGTAATATCTGATAGCCTAAGCAACAATTGAGGCGAAACAGCAATGGATAAAAAGTTGAAGATTCTAATCATTGAAGATGACGAAGTAGAGAGGTTGAATGTATGTGATGCTTTCAATAAATATAGTTTAAATAAAAAAGAGTTACAAATAGTTGAAAGTAAGGAAGCCATCGATACTTTTAAAAACAATTCCTATGACATTGTATTTTTAGGTAATTGTACATCTATTTTTGCTATAAATCTATTAAAACAAATACATGATTCTAAAAATCTGGTTCCTATATTAGTTCTTATTGAAAAAAGTGATAAAGCCAAAGCGGAAGAATTTATCAAAGCTGGAGCTACAGATTATATTTACAAATCGCGATTGTCAGCAGAAACTTTAGATTTAGCGTTAAGGAATGCGATGCGAGTGTACCAGATACAGGCACAATTAGCTGAACTTAATCAACAAATAAAAGAAAAAGATACATTGCTTTTCGACCAAAATCAACAAATCGAACAGCAAAAACAACAGATAGAAGTACAAAATCTGAAATTAATTGAAGCCTTACAGTTAAAATCGCAATTTTTAGCAACTATATCTCATGAATTACGGACTCCCATGAATGCAATTATTGGGTTTTCTCAATTGTTGTTACGTCCAAAATGCAGTGTACTCTCGAAACAGCAAAAGGATATGGTAGAACGTATTCTTAATAATGGTAAAAACTTATTAATGCTGGTAAATGAAATTTTAGATTATTCTAAGTTACAAGCTGGAAAGCTTTATTTAAAGCCAGAAAAATTCGATATTGCAAAAATCGTAAAAATTACCGTTGCACAAAAGCGTTCTTTAGAAGATGCAAAAAAACTGCCAATAGAAGTTGATATTAATTTAAAAAATCCTATTATATATAATGATTCGCTGCGCCTGCAAAAGATTTTAAACAAACTGCTTTCAAACGCAATTAAATTTACTCAGAATGGAAGTATTCAGGTAAAAATAACCGAAATTTCCGACAATACAGTTGAATTAGCAGTTGAAGATACGGGAATTGGAATTGCGGATGATGAAATACGATATATTTTTGAACCTTTCAGGCAACTTGACGGAGGTACTAATCGTAAATTTGAGGGTACGGGCTTGGGGCTATCTACAGTTAAAGCTTTAGTAAATATGATGAATGGTACAATTAGTGTTGAAAGTGAATTAGGAAAAGGTACTAGTTTTCGGATAAAATTACCGCGAGAAGTATCTTCTGCTTAAAATTGAGAAATTAAGAAAGCAAATCGGAATTTTTCATCATAAGCAAGGAGATTAAAAGCAATAGCTGTATTTATTTTAAGTAATAGGAGGAAATATCTTCTTAATGCCTGAAAATGAACTATAAGCTCGTCTAACGCCAATATTTATTAAAATTATTATGTCACTTCAAGATTCGCAGATACCAGATCGTATACTAGCGGTTGACGATATACCTGACAATTTGTTTTTAGTGCAGGCACTTTTAGAAAGCGAAGGATACGAAGTTAAGTTAGTCAACGATGGTAAAACCGCATTAAAAGAAGTTAAGGAATTACCGCCGAGTTTAATACTTCTAGACGTTATGATGCCGGAAATAGATGGTTATGAAGTGACCCGGCGCATCCGTAATATTGCTGATGATAATTATATCCCAATATTGCTAGTAACTGCTTTTGATGATGCTAGCGTTGTTGAAGGTTTAGATGCAGGTGCAGATGATTTTATCCGCAAACCTTTTGATACAGATGAGTTACTTGCAAGGGTACGAAGTCTTTTACGTCTTAAACACAGCATCGAGGCACAGAAAAAAATGGCCCGTCAACGTGAAGACTTTGTATCGCGTTTAACTCACGACTTGCGAACCCCTTTGGTAGCTGCCGATAGAATGTTACACCTCTTTTTACAAGAAACATTCTGCAAGATTTCGCCAGAAATGAAAAAAGCGATCGCCGCAATGATTCGCAGTAATAATAATTTACTAGAAATGGTAAATACCCTGTTAGAAGTGTCGCGCATTGAAGCAGGGAAAAAAACCATGAATTTTGAAAGCCTCAGTATGCATTCTATAGTCGAGGAAGTAGTTCAAGAGTTAAGCCCGTTAGCGCAAGAAAGAGAGTTAACTATTGAATTTAAAACTAATTTTTTGGCAGAAAACACAGATGCTGGTACAGTTAATGGCGATCGATTAGAATTACGGCGCATTGTTAGTAATTTGATTGGAAATGCGATTAAGTTTACCGATGAAGGTAATATTGATATACGTTTATCAGAATTTACCGATAATACTCAACAATGGGTAAAGTTAGATGTAGAAGATACTGGTTATGGAATTTCTCAAGAAGATCAAAAAACTATATTTGAACGTTTTCGTTCCGGTAAAAATAAACGTTCTGGCAGTGGTTTGGGACTTCATCTATCCAAATGGATTGCAGAAACACATAATGGAAAAATAGAATTTTCTTCCGAACTTGGGAAAGGTAGTATATTTACAGTTTTATTACCACGAGGATAAAATATTTATGGCTCATCACTAGTTAGTATGCTAAAAAAAATAATAAAAAAAGGGAACAGGGAACATGGAATAGAGAATCTTGCATAGTATTTATTCTTATTGAAATCGTTTAATAAAGCTAATCTCCTTTCATCGTAAGCGTTTTAGATTTATAAATCTTACTTTTGGCAAGCCCTATGTACGCCTATAACCAAAAATATTAAATTAGAATATTAATAAAAGTAATCTTTAACTACACTTATATTGATGAATAATTTAATTTCTTACTAATATAAGGATTAATCATTTCCTCTAACTCTTTAATCCCTAATAGGGATTAGAGTTGATTTCAAC
>CAYMZW010000590.1:0-4008 GCA_964395005.1 uncultured Rivularia sp. | reverse complement strand
AATCAAATTCCTCAATCGTGTCTAACCCAACCTACCATCTACAAATAATCTGCGTTCCTCTGCGCTTACCTCTGCGCCCCTCTGCGTTAAAACCCATAAACTCACCCCCGCAACAACTTCCTCCGCAAACTATCCAAAGCATTACAGGCGCTGAAGTGACGAATCAAACTTCTACCCCGCACCGGATTAAACCGAAATTCAAAACTTTCTACTTGCGAATCTTTTGCTAAACCCACGTATACCAAACCAACTGGCTTAGTTTCCGTACCTCCACCAGGCCCCGCAATTCCTGTTATACTCAATCCCCAAGTTGTGGAAAGGCGGTTTTTTACTCCTATAGCCATTTGTTCGGCTACAGTTGCGCTTACCGCACCATATTTATCTAAATCTTGAGGTTTTACTCCCAATAACCCTATTTTCACCGCATTATCATAAGAAATTACGCCACCCCAAAAGTAATCGGAACTTCCCGAAGTATCGGTTAACATTCCTCCCAAAGTGCCGCCAGTGCAAGATTCAGCAACTGAAAGCGTTTCCCCACACTTACGCAACAAATCCCCAACTACAGAAGCTAAAGTATCATCATCGGCACCAAAATAATCTAAACCAGCTATTTCTTTAATTTGCTTTTCAACGGGTACAATCAAACTTTCAGCTTCTGCTTCCGTACTCGCTTTCGCAGAAACTCGTAATTTCACCTGCCCTTTACTTGCATAAGGAGCTACCGTGGGATTGGGTAAATTAAGATAAGCAGATACTTTCTCCGCTAAAGTAGATTCGGGAACGTTCCAAAACCGCAGCATTCGACTATAAATAATTTGCTTTCCCCAACCTTGATTTTTAAGATAGGGAACAGCAGTTTCTTCCCACATCCGATGCATTTCTGAAGGTACACCAGGGAAGGTAAAAATCGTTAAATTAGGCTTTGGCTGCCAAATGATACCCGGAGCCGTACCCGTAGGATTGGGGAGAATTTCCGCACCTTTGGGTATTAAAGCTTGCTTGCGATTGCTCGCGCTCATTGTACGATTTCTAGTTTTATATTTTTTAGTAATATCTTCAATAACTTCAGCACGTTCAATTAGAGGAGAATCAAAATAATTGGCAATGGTTTCACAAGTCAAGTCATCGGGAGTTGGCCCTAAACCACCTGTAAAAATTAGTATTTCTGCTCTTTTACTAGCAATTTCAATAACCTGGTTGATGCGATCGACATTATCACCAACAACAGTTTGATAGAAATGAGGAATACCCAATTGAGCTAACTGTAACGCTAAATATTGAGCGTTGCTATTAAGAATATCTCCCAACAGCATTTCCGTACCGACACAAATAATTTCTGCACTCATAGAATTTGGGAATTGGGCATTGGGCATTGGGCATTGGGGAGGGGGAAGAGGAGGAGACAAGGAGACAAGGGGAAAAAATAACTATTTCTCTACTCTCTACTCATAACTCATAACTCCTCACTCCTCACTCCTAACTATTTATTATCCCATGCCCCCAATCCAAAATTCTTAAACTGCTCACTGTTAACTGCTCACTGCTCACTGTTTAAATTCCGTGCGATTTACCAATTACCCAATTACGACGGAAGAAACGAGCTAGGGCTGACTCTTCTAATGATAAATAAATTGGCCTGCCGTGGGGACAGGTGCGGGGGTGGCGGGTGCGCTGCCAATCGTCTATTAATTGCTGCATTTGAGGTACGCTCAAGGTTGTACCGTTGCGAATGGCGCTGCGACAAGCTACGGCGACTTGGGCTGTTTTTAAGTCTCCTCCTTTACTAAGTTCTAATATTGCTTCGGCGCAATCTTCGCGCTGTTGTAAAAGGGCGGGTACTTGACGAATTGCCCAAAGTTGTTCGCCAAAGGGTTCTATTTCTAATTCAATTCTTTGTAATTGCTCTATTTGCTCTGGAGATAATTGGTACAGAATTATTGGTGGCTCGCACTGTACTAGCTGCCAATGTTCGCAAATTTGTTCGTATAAAACTCTTTCGTGAGCAATGTGTTGTTCTATTAACCACATTCCTCCCGGATGCTCGGCTACTATATAGGTTTTGTTAATTTGAGCAACTGCTTTTAAAGCAATGGAATTTGAAAGGGGAGATTGCGTTAAAGTTTGGGATTTAAATTGGGTTGTATTATTTTGATTAATTTGATTAATTTCATTTTCTTCAAGATTGTTTTCGAGAAGATTCTTGCGGTTGAAGTTGTAACCGCTTTTAGCTTCTGCCGCTTTGATTAATTTACTGACTCGCGTTACCTGTAGAGATTCCTTAATAGTGGAACAATTTATGCTGAATGCTTTATCGATAGATTGAGCAATTTGCTCTCGCCAGTAATCGAGTTGATTGAGATAAATTTCTGTTTTTGCGGGGTTGCGATTCCAGTTAATCTGATTTGGGGAGATAGATAAGTGGAGAAAACATACTGGAAAGCGATCGCGCGGCAATGTTTTATGAAATGACGAGAGGATGGTTTGTTCGAGTTGGGAGCATTTAATCATACGTCCATTTACTGCTACACGTACCCAGTCTGGACGATGACGATGGCATCTATCGGGTAATCCTATGACTAATGAAAGTGCCGAATCGCTTTCGTTTAACTGCACTTTTAAGTCTTGTAAGTCAGATGGATGCACTCTTCGCAGGAACTGAGACAGAGTTTCCTTGATGTTGCTAGTAGGATAAATTGCAAACCATTCGCGTTCATTTTGCAAAACTTGCCAGGTAACGTGAGGATGACACAAAGCAGTTTGTTGAATTACTGCTTGCACTGCTTTCATTTGCTGGGATATCGAAGGTAAACCTCGACGGCGAGCATCACAGTTACCGAATAAATTGGAAATTACGGCTACCGTACCAGGGGCGATCGCCGCTTCTTCCATCAGCAAAGGTTCTCCTTTGTCACCGTATACAATTCGCCAACCGCTGCACCCTGTTTTTGCTGAGGAGTTTTCTGCACGGCTAATAATTTCTAAATCGGCTAGGGTTGTTAAACTGTGCAGCGCTTCACCACGAAAACCCAAGCTATTAATTTTCCATAAATCTTTTGGAGAGCGAATCTTACTTGTACTATGGGCGGTTGCTGCCTGCTGCAAGTCATTCAGACTCATTCCACAACCGTTATCTGATACCCGTACCTTCCACTGTTGCGGATGCAAAGAAATCACAATTCTTGTCGCACCAGCATCCAAGGAATTTTCGATTAATTCCCGTACCACCGAAGCAAAAGAATCAATTACCTCTCCGGCTGTAATTAAATGTACGACTTCTGAAGGTAGAGCTTGGATAGTAGATGCCATAACGTACATTGTTGGCGAGGATACAATTTACTCTACCGCACAACCATGTTTTATTGAGTTTGTTAATAGAAATTCACTCTTTTAAATGATTCTTAATGATTTTATTTATACTTAAAGTAAAATATTGATTATGTTTTTAATTTAACCGTTAATTGCTTAATTATCTACTATTTACATAGTATTATAAAGGCTTTCATCTTAATAACGTAAATAAAAATTACTACATTATAAACGTGATTATACAGTTAAATAATGTATTCATTGTTCAAAACTTTTTATTGTTGGGTTTGATTTTATAGTTATACGCAGCTAGTTTTTTTGAGAAGTTGGGGTTAAATGTTTAATTACTAGTAGTCTGTCCCACAAGTTTTGATACGTGACAAAGTTTGTAGTAAGCGATTTTTCGCTGTTGCTGAAGGACGCGCATTCCTTACTACAAACCTCGCAAAACTAATATGGTTGACCACTAGTGGTTCACCACATTAATTTTGCGGGGTATGACATTTATAATTGTAGGTTGGGTTGAACGAAGTGAAACCCAACACCCGAGTTGGGTTGCGCTCCGCTTAACCCAACCTACGAAGAGGTATCTTAACCCATCAGAATTAATGTGGCGGAATACTAGTAGTCAACCACATTAATTCTGATGGGTTTGCGTAGTGCGAGCATCTTGCTCGCTCGATAGCGCCAGCGAGCAAG
>CAYMZW010000589.1:0-4023 GCA_964395005.1 uncultured Rivularia sp. | reverse complement strand
TTTCTCAAGGTTTGTGTCGCACGACAGATGGTAAACGTGCAGCTTTCCACGATATTCTGATAAACACCGAAGCAATTAAAGATTGGATCAAAGACTCGAAATACGATGAAATGAGTGAATTGATGAAGCAAGCCAGTTTCGACGGCATGATAACCATGAATCAGTCTCTATTTAATCTTTACCAAGAAGGTAAGATAACTGAAGAAACTGCATTGGAAATGTCACCGACTCCTAACGAAATGGCGCAGATGCTTCGAGGTAGAGTATAAGTTTAGGTAATTGATCCCGGCCGCTGAATGTAGAGACGTAAAATTTTACGTCTTTACAAATTTCAAATCTAAAATCCCACAAGCTATTGAACTCAAATAAATCACCTTTACCCCAGCTATTCAAAGGTATTGCATTATTTACACCAGGAGGAGATTTAGTTTACTGTATCGATCCCAGTAAAAAAGGTAGATGGCATTCACATTTATGCAGTGCTTTACAGGAAATTTTAGATTTACCAGAACCGCCTCATTTTTTAGTACCGTTATATACAGCAACAATTGACCACTGGCTAGATCCACGCACGGGAAATGTAAGAATTTTCGCAGAAGCTTATCCTGCGGTGATGCGTTATCAAGCTTTGTTAAATGTCGTTTTTAATACTGATAACTTAGCTTGGCAAAAAACTCCTTTGAGTGATGATTTGTGCGATAGCATCGTATTATCAACTTATCGTTCTAGCTTTGAAAAGTTATGGATAAATCATGATTTAATTGTACGTTTAGAAGTGTCCGAACAACCAAAAATTTATTCTCAATCGTTATTAACTGCACGACAAATGCCGTCTCAAAATCAACCATTAATTCTTCGTTTATTTGTTGCAGGGCATACTCTTAATACTGAGAATATACTGACTAGCCTGCATGAATTGTTAGAAAAATACTTGGGAAGCGCTTATACTCTTAAAGTAATTGATGTATTAACTCATCCCGAACAGGCAGAAATCCATCAAGTTAGCGCAACTCCCACTTTAGTTAGAATTTTACCTAAACCAACAAAAAGAATTGTTGGAGAGATAAATAACACAGAAAAAATTCTACATCTGTTAGGTATTTTGAATAAATCTAATTACTCGAATTGAATTTCTGATGGTAGCTCAAATGAACCGTTTTCACCAGCTTCAAATTCGATTACTTTGAATACCGCATCATTATTCAAACCACCATAGATGTGGGGAAATCTCTCTTCCATCACAGAATCATAACGAATTTCCGATTGCACTTTATCGGAATCTATGAAAAGAAGCAGTAAGTCTGTTTGATTTTTAAAGAAATTGTTAGCAACTTTTACTAATTGTGCTGATGTCGAACAATGGATAAATCCTTCAGTTTCTAAAGAGTCAGCACGGTAAATTCCTGTAGTTTTGGCTTTTTCCCAATCTTGACGAGGAAGGATATGGTAAATAGTTTTCATGAATAAGTTAGTAGTTAGTAGTTAGTTGTTGGTTGTTAGTTATTTCGGTAACTAAACAAGACTTAGGTAGCGACAACGGGAAATATAGTGTTCCAGACCCCTCCGATCCCCCCAACCCCCCTTAAAAAGTGGGGCTTTGCGTAAGCTCTACTAAATTTGAAACTTTACCAATTAACGAAGAATTAATATCGATATCGGTTTGATAATTTTGTGAATTTACAACTTCTCTTACAACTGCTGCTAAGTCAGCATTACCCTTTCTCGCACCTAATCCGTTTATTGCACATTCTATTTGTCTAACTCCATAATCTAAACCAATTAAAGAATTTTCTATCGCTTTACCCAAATCGTCATGACAATGAACGGAAATAAACGCTTTATCGATGTTCGGTACTCGATTAAAAATCATTTCTAAAAGTTGAGAAAACTCTTCTGGTGACGATAAACCCAAACTATCGGGAATATTAATGGTTGTAGCACCACTATTAATTGCTGTTTCAATAGCTTTGCATAAAAAATCTGGTTCGCTTCTAGGTGCGTCGAAAGCACTCCATTCAACTTCTCCACAATGATTTTTTGCTAAAGAGATATTATCTTTAATGCTTTTTAATTCATCCTGTAACCGAAGCTTATCTTTATTTTTTAAATTAACATTATTATAAGTATGAATTCTACCTCTTTTAGCTGGTTGAATAGCTTCCGCAGCAGTGAGAATTTCTTCTTTTTTTGCACCTGCTAATCCGCAAATAGTAGAATTACTAATTATTTTAGATATCTGCAAGACTTGATCGAAATCTGAAGGCGAATTTGCTGGATAACCCACTTCAATTACATCTATTCCCATCTCTTCTAATAATTTTGAAATAGAAATTTTTTGCTGTAAATTGAATTTAACACCGGGCATTAATTCTCCATCCCGCATTGTCGTATCAAAGATGATTATTTTATTCATAAAACAATTATCAATTATCAAATATCAACGATCAAAATTTAATTTAAAAGCATACTAGTAGGATGTGTTATGGCACAGCGCAACGTACCTCTAGCTCGTTCAAAGTCTCTGGCTTGGAATGCGATTTCAAGAGGCTCTGCCTCTTGTACAGATGAAGGCAGAGCCTCCATTACTGTATTCCTTGCCAGAGTCAAGGAACAAGTTAAACAAGTTAATTTTCGTTATGAATCATGATATATCGTAGCCGCCGCACACCCTACATTATTATTCAATCCCCTATGCCCAATCCCCAATGCCCAATTAAGCTTCTTGATAAACTATCTCTTGAAACTGAATAACATCTTTTTGAGGATCTGCATGAATAACTTTAACTAAAATTTCTTCACCTAAATCTACTGCTCGTTTAAAGAACATGGGTAATTGTAAACCTAAATCTTCTAATAAAATTAGTGCTAAGTTACTATCTTCTCTTAACCACATTAAAACTGTTGTATCCCAAGCTTTATCTAAATGACGGCGTAAATATTCTAATGCCCAATATCTATTGGTTTGTCGTTCTACCATTACTACTTCTTGAGTAATACTTGTTACCGTCATCATTACTTCTTTAAGTTCATCTGCGGAGAAAGGTAGAACTTCCCCTCGAAGATGAGCTTTGATTTGAAAGTGTGTAAGCAAGTCGCTGTAACGACGAATTGGTGAAGTGGCTTGTGTATAAGTTTCTAACCCCAAACCTGCATGACGCAATGGATTAATGCTCATTTCGCTTTTTGGCATACAGCGACGCATGGCACAGGCACGAACAAAACCTGCTGGAAGTAAAAGCAATTCTTCTTCTGATGGTAATTCCGGCTGTGGTTGCCCTCGAAAAGGCAAAGGAATACTATGAGTTTTACCGTAACGAGCCGCGACTTCACCAGTTAGAATCATCATTTCGGCTACTAGTTGTCGCGAACGAGAATCATCTAATAAATCGATATTAACTTCGTCATCTTTAACTTTGATCGTAGCCTCGGGCATATTTATGCTAATCGCTCCTTGCTCGAAGCGCCAAGACTTACGCTTCTTCGCCCATTTTCCTAAAGCTGCAATTTCGGGTTCTTCTCGTACTCCCGATTCTAAAATATCGTCTACGTCTTCATAAGTAAGACGATAAGTTGGTTTTATTAAACTTGCATGAATGCTGTAGTCTTCTACCCCACCCGTTTCATCTAAAACAATTCCGAAACTTAAAGCGCAACAAATTTCTCCCTGTACCAAACTCATTGGTCCCGTTGCTAATATTTCGGGAAACATGGGAATCATTCCCGTAGGTAAATATACGGTACTGCCGCGCTTTCTGGCATCCAAATCTAATTCATCTTCGGGTACAAGCCATCGCGTCGGATCTGCAATGTGTACCCATAATTTTTCTCGATTGTCGGGGAGCATTTCCCAACTTAAACCATCATCGATTTCGGTCGTCGTTTCATCATCAACCGTATAAACTTTCAGATGAGTTAAGTCCAAACGGTTACGATCTGGATCTGGGGGAGGAGAGTTTAAGCGTTCATGCGCCACATCTGTTACCTTAGTAGGAAATTGAACCGGAATTGAGGAACGACGTAGAA
>CAYMZW010000588.1:0-4032 GCA_964395005.1 uncultured Rivularia sp. | reverse complement strand
CTGTTCTCGGCAATATAAAAGCGTTATCTCCACTAGTAGTACATTACGATGAGGAGAACTCGATCCTTGTGCGTAATTACCTTTGGGAATACCAAGGGTTGGAAAGCTATTACAGGCATAACCTATATTTTCCCCCAGAATTAGCAAGTTCCATCGGCAATACTTTAGCATCATTGCACCGTGCAACTTTTAAACGGCAAAAGTACCGCGATTTTATGGCTGCTGCTCCAGCTGGGCAGATTCGCTATCAGTATTTTAATCCGGCACAGGGCATAGATTTCCTCGAACCCTCTATTTTTGGCAAGGTTAATAGTGCAGGGCTTTCGTTTTATTCTCACTATCAAAGCCACGATTTTCTAGAATCTGCGATCGCGGATGTAGCTTCCGCGTTTAACCCTTGTTGTTTGACTCACAACGATTTGAAACTAGAGAACGTTTTAGTACATTCTCGTAGTTCTAATTTGGACGATCCACAAGTCAAGATGATTGACTGGGAAGCTTGTGGTTGGGGAGATCCCGCTTATGATTTGGGTACTTTACTGGCTGGCTACTTAAAAATTTGGCTAGAAAGTTTAGTTGTAGATTCCACTTTGGATTTAGAAGAGTCTCTGGAATTAGCGGCTATTCCGCTGGAGATTCTTCAACCTTCAATGTTGGCTTTAACAGAAGCTTATTTAAAAGCTTTCCCAATGATTTTAGAGTACCGTAAAGATTTTATTCAATCGATTGTCAAGTTTGCCGGTTTAGCGTTAATCAATCAAATTCAGGACAAGATTAACAGCCAGCAAAACTTGCATCATACTAGTTTAATCGCTCTAGAATTCGCCAAAAATATCTTAACCAGAACCCCTGAATATGTAATAGACGTTTTCGGTAAATCAGAATTACAAATTCTCAAACCATTTGTAAAAACTGCCAAAGTTTCTGTGACTGAGAGGGAGAATAATCTAATTCCCCTTTTCTACGAAAAAACCCGCTTGCGTGGGTGTTAGTCAGGAAGGCATTTATTAGTTAACAGTTAACAGTAACCAGTTAAAAATGGTTGCTGTTAACTTTTCTTTTCTATCAAGGGTTGCATTTATTTTTCATAACTTATAATTCATAAATTTAGATAAAATCACCATGATAGCTTTTTCTAAAACATCTTTATCAGATACTTTCTTAAAAATTGCCAGTCAGATTCAAATAGAATCTAAATTCTCTATTTATCATCTAGACTATCAACCTTTTAGTTTGCCTGCATTGATGGCAGAAACACTTGAAAGAAGTTCTACAGCATTACAAGACAAATATCTGACTTTACTGCTACGAAACTTCTTATACGGTATTTATTACAACAACTCGCTACAAAGTGTTTTAGCTGCAAATACTATCAATCCTAATCTTTTATTACATCAAGATTTAGAGAACAATTGTGTATTTGAAATCGATTGGCAGTTTTATAATCAATTACACGAACACAATCATGGAACGGGTTATTTAGATTCTGGCTGGCGGGTTTTAAGACAAGAACCCGATGGAAGCTTGGCTGTAACTAAAGATGGTTTGACATTACACGTTGAAGAGAATTATTTAGAACCAGATGCATTATACAGTAAAGTTGATGACTTAATTAATATCCGACTCCCGAAAAATCGTTTAAATAACGGCTTCTATTTAGCAATGAGTAATTCAGGTAAACAGCAACAAGACAATCTACAAAATGCCTGGAGCGAGTTAGAAGTTGTAAGTATATTTTTCAACTTAAATCCACAAGGCGCTATTGCTTTGATGGGTAGTCTGACAGAAAAATTAAATGCTGCTGAAATTCCCTTCAACTTTCAAGTTCCCCATCATCCATTAGGTTGCGATCGCTATGATTCGGGGATACTTAATTTTCAACGTCAAGATTATCCAGTTATTCAAGAATTGCTTAAAGATATTTACGCAGAACATCAAGCTTATTTTCAGCCAGAAACACCATTATTCACCAAATATTTAGCACCGGGATTAAGTCTAGCCGAGCAACCCTTAGAAAAACCTCTTAACAAGCAAAGCTTCGGTGTAAATCGCTGTCAAATTATTGCAAATGCTTTATTTGAAGCTTGGGAAAAAGACATTGATTCACCTGAAGAAAAATTAGATATTATTTGCCAGCATTTTGCTTGGAAGTCAATTGATTTAGAGCATCCCTATCTGAATCCCAACTCCCAAGATATTTATAATTGGGAGTAATGGGAATGGGGGATTGGGCATAGGGGATTGGGGATTGGGCATTGGGAGTTGGTAATTGGGGATGGCAAGAGGGTGAGGAGAGGGAAGAGGGGGTAGAATTTTTAACAACTAACAACTAACCTTTAACCTTTTAACCTTTAACCTTCTCCCATGTCTTTCACATACAATCGCACGATTCGCTTTCAAGATACCGATGCTGCTGGGGTAGTTTACTTTGCGAATGTCTTAGCTATATGTCATGAAGCTTATGAAGCAGCTTTAGAATCTTTAGGAATTGATATCAAGCAATTTTTTACAAATCCATCAACTGCTTTTCCCATCATTCACGCCGATGTTGATTTTATGCGCCCGATGTATTGCGGCGATAAAATATTTGTAAATTTGACTCCTTTAAGAATTCGCGCCGAGCAGTTTGAAATTGATTATCAAGTTTATGTTAATGATAAGCTCGCAGCTAAAGCGATGACTCGTCACGTTTGTATTGATGCAGCAAGTAGAAAAAAAATTGCATTGTCAGCAGAAATAATCAAGTGTTTGGAAAGGTTGCGTTAATAGCCATAAAGATAAATAGTGTAGAGACGGGGCGCAGTGCTACGTCTTCCTACTTATTGGTTTGCATCAAGAATTGAGGAATGGCAATTTCATAAAGCTTTTGACGATTAATTTTACCTTGATTATTACGAGGTAACGAACTAACACAAATCCAAACTTTAGGGATTTTATAATTACTAATTTTCTCTTTAAGTAAAACTTGAATTTCTCGATTTGAAATATCTAATTTTTTTGCAAGATAAATAGCCGTTACAACTTGTCCCCAGTGTTTATCAGCAACACCAATTACACAAACATCAGCTACTATTCCGGTTGCTCTAATGGCAGCTTCAACTTCTGCGGGATAAACGTTTTCTCCACCAGTAATTATTTTGTCGCTATTTCTGCCGACAATATTTAAGTAACCTTGTTCGTCTAAAAAAGCTAAATCATCTATTTGCAAACAAGTTTGTCTTTTACCATCAAGGGGATAATAACCTAGAGCTAATGATTCGGCTTTTATATTAATACTTCCAATTTGATTATTTTGTAAACTTTCTCCTTTTTCGCCATGAATTTCAACTTTTGCATGAGGAAGGATTTTACCGCAACCAACTTTACCTATCAGGAAATCTTCAGGTTTCATGGTGGCAATTTGAGAAGCGGTTTCTGTCATTCCGTAGGTAGGGGCTAATCTAATATGATGAAACCTGGCTTTGTGCAATAATTCATCCCAAGCTGGGGCACCTCCTAAAAGAACAGTTTGGAATTTACTCAGCCATTGAGTTAAATCCGATCTTTGCAATAAACGTTCTAATTGAGTAGGAACTAAAGAGATAAAAAAATCAAATTTAATATTGTCTTGTTTACGATATTCGAGCTTCTTAAAAGGTAAAATAACTAATTTACCACCAGTTATAAAACAGCGCATAAACTGCATTAAACCGCTAACATGATACAAGGGCAAGACACAGAAAGAATTAATTTTATTTACTTCAAAATATTCTTTAAATCCCTTTACCGAAGCTGTCAAAGTATCCCAAGTATGAACGGCAAATTTTATTTTACCCGATGAGCCACCCGTAGGAATCATTATGTGTGGGGATTGGGCATGGGGGATGGGGCATGGGGGATTGGGGATTGGGGATTGGGCATAATTATCAAGGGAGCAAGATGCTCCCACTACATCATGTTTTATCCCCCAGATAATATCTGGTTTGACTAAATCAAACACTTGCTGCCATTCTTGTTTTCCCCAATCGGGATTACATAAAAATACGGGACAAT
>CAYMZW010000587.1:0-4032 GCA_964395005.1 uncultured Rivularia sp. | reverse complement strand
ACGAAGATTAACGACTTAATTTCAAAATCAGGAGAAATATAATGGCACGTTCAGACTTTACATGGATCAATATTGACTTCCAATTTAATGCTGCAAATACCGAAACTTCGGAGACTTTTACAATTGAGGGAAAACCTCTAAATAGCGGTAGCGGATACCTCTTAATTCAAGCTTTCGATGTCGAGCGAAGCAAACACAGAATTTTAATTAACGGGCAAGATTTACCAAGCTTTGATATTCCTCCACAAGCAAAGAACAATCTTTGGACAATTTGGATGGATCGCGTTCCTCAGTCTTTTTTGAAACAGGGATCAAACCGCATCACCATACGACGAGAAGATTCCGAGGATTTCTTCGTTGCTAATGTTGTGGTTCAGTGGCGAGAGCAGGGCTAATTGTCTATGGAACAAAAACCGGCGTTCCCAGGTTAAGTCTGGGAACCAAATAATTACAAATTATTTAGTCAAACATTCAAGTTATTTATGGAGTTTCTCTTTAGTTAACCTTCAGATGAAAATCATAAATAACAAATCAGTTTAATGCTGAATCTAAACTATTAAACCGATGAAATATCAAGAATTAAAACTAGGAGAATCCAAAGTGAAAGACATATTAAAAAGTAGAAGATTTCGAGTCCAAAATATAGCAAGTAAAGCTGCTATTTTTCTATCAGCAGGGTTGATACTGCTAACGGGTAACGCAGCCAAAGCTGAAACAACTCAGATCCAAGTCCCCAAAGCATTGGTAACTACAGGCATTAATGCCTATCTCCAGGGCATGGAAATAAATTTGGACACTTGGGGTGAATGGAATGGTAATGATTGGTATAAGAATAATTCTTACATCCTGATGCCTAATGGCAAGAGAGATCCTATAGAAATAGATAAATCGTCAACGCTACAAACCCCACTACGTCGATATAATGGCTACGTTAATGACCTGCGATCGCAGACAATTTCCGTAAAACAAGATGGAACTCGATTCAAATTTAACGTTTTCTTTGAAAATGCAGGAGACGAACTTAAGGTTGGATGTATTAACCGCAATAGAGATAAACCTTGTGCGGCACATTTATTGAAGCATAGCGGGCAAGTTGAGAACGCTCAAGTAACTGCTTGGCTGGAACCTGTGTTATCAGGGGGAGAAATTTCTTTTAAACAGCCTGAAGTAAAGTTTGATTTTGATTTGAAACCTGATTCCTGGCTATTAAATAAAGGAAAAAATATTGCCGATGCGTTTGTTGATACAGATGGTTACATAAAAAAAGGACTCACCAATGAGGTTATGAAGGCATTAGAAAAGGAAAAAACCATTGAAGGATTAACTAAGGATCTCAATGAAGAAATTATCAATCGTGCTGCCGATAAACTAAAAGGAGTTTTGGGAAATAAAGCAGCTAACTTTGTAAAAAAGAACCTTAAGATTACCAATCTAAAAGATAGTGGTGACAAATATATTATTACCGTCAATTACCCAGATCCTGTCACAATGAAATCGCTAGAAATAAAATCTTTTAACGTAGTCAAGCCCAATGAAACTATGGTATGTCCCGGGAATATTAAATTCCAAGCGACTATAAAAACTGATTACGACATGAGCGGTCAAGTTTGGTTGGAAAATAAAGATGGTAGTAAAACCAAGAAGCTAAATTGGTCAAATGGGAAGAATAAAACTACTGCTTCAACTATCGAGAGAAGCTGGACTAAGAAAGGTTTCAATTCCCAGCAAGGTTGGTCGCGGATGGCAATTAGTTTTAAAGATGCATTCGGTATAACTCGTACCAAAAAGTCGCCAATAGCCAATTTTCAACGTACTTGTAGTATGTCCGCAACGGATGACCTTAAGCTTGGCATATAAATGATTTCTCGACGGAGAAATCAAATCATTGAATACAATTTGCGTGAATTTGATGTAGTGAATGCAGCTTTGTTCTGATCAAAATCATCCAATTCCTAAATCAATCAATCAACTAATAAAAATTCGGCGTTAGCTTTAAGCGTGCGTAAATTCTTAAATGTAAACGTATAAGTTTATCTATGGGATAACAAGGGTTTAGTTATCTAACGAATCTTTCATATCTCAATAGATTTTCCCATAATCGCGGGCTTAAAAGCAACGCTCTTATTTTTGATTTAACTAACTTTTACACACAACAATCAACAACAAATCTAAGGGTTCTAATCATGTTGAAAAAACAAAAATCAAATCGTAAATTAATTGCTCTAGGTATTCTTGCTTCTAGCGTTCTGCTCGCTCCTGCAATCCCTTTATTAAATAGTTTTACACAAGCTGCATCTGCAAGTACTAGCTATTTATTCCCTGGTCGTGCAGAAGATTTACAATCAGGTGAATATTGGTATAGAAGCAAAGAAATTCACGGTAGCGGAAGTCAAAAACTCGGTTACGATTTAACAGCAGTTCGCTTTGATGAAAAAACTAAAAAATGGACTACTAACAAACTTGGAACTGATGGTAGTAAAAACGAACATAAACTTATTTATGGTCAGCCACTGTATGCAGTTACGGGTGGTAAAGTAATTAGATGTTGGCGCAATGCACCCGACAATCCCGCACCAGGAAAAAGTCATCCCGGTCGTACATCAACTCCCAAAACAATCTACGGTGGTGGTAATCATTTAGTAGTTGATGTTGGAAATGAAGAATTAATGCTCTATGCACATCTTGAACCTGGTTCAATTCCTAAATCTTTATGTCCTATTTCTAAAAAGTTTGCGACTGATGCAAGTGATAATTCGGAAAGAACTCTCGCTCCCGCTCAACAGATAACTTTAAAAAGAGGTCAATTTATAGGAAATGTTGGAAATGGTGGTTCATCGAGTGGTCCCCACCTACATATTCATAAAAGCAAAGGTAATACTCCTTTACCTCTACCTTTTAAAGGTTTTTGGACAAAAAGCACTCAGACGAATCAAGATTTAGATAAAGATTGGAAACGTCGAAACAATCAAGCGTTACCACCCGGTAAAATTGCAATTTTACCTGATTTTTCTAAAGGTAAAAAAGAAATTGCTAGACACGGTATTCCTGCTAGTAACTATCAATTTGTTTTCGACCAAATTACCAAATCTGGTTATCGTTTAGAGTGGATTGATGGTTTTAGCGTTAAGGGAAAGATTTACTATAATGCTGTATTTCGTCCTAATAATGGCAAATCATGGGCTTCTTTTCACAAACTAACTTCTGCTCAGTATCAAAATAAATTCAACGAATATACTGGCAAAGGCTATAGACCGACTCAAGTAGAAAGTTATCGTCAGGGAAATAAGACTTTTTACGCTGTAATTTTTGTTAAAGGTAACGGGTCAAAAACGACTGCTTATCACGATATTTCTGCCGAAAAACATCAACAGCGTTTTGATCAATTAAATCAAAGCGGTTTTAGACCAAAAAATATTTCGGTAGTTTCAATTAACGGTGAACGTCGTTATACAGCACTCTACGAAAAGACTGACATCGGTAGCTTCGTCGCTAAGTCTTTTCTAACTCCAGCAGAGTATCAGCAGCAGTTTAATTTAAATAAACGAAGCGGTCGTCAAATTGCTTATTTGAATGCTTACTTACATAACGGTAAACCTCATTTTACAGCGATTTGGAATTCAAACACTAAAGGTCTTTTTAAAGCGCGTCACGGACTTAGTAGTAGTGGCTATCAGCAGAATTGGGAAGACGCAGTTAACACTGGTTTATTAACACGTAATGTCACTGGTTATGCAAATGGTAATTCCGCTAGATATGCAGGTGTTTGGGGAAACTAAAGCGAGTTTTAATTTCAATTTCGATTAATTCTAAAAAATTCAGATGCGATAAACCCGGTTTTTTTTAAAACCGGGTTTTTGGATTTTGATTTATCAAATTTATTATTGATTGCACTATCTAATACCATAGCAACTAAATTGCCTTGAAAATAGATTGCAGTATCCGTAGCAAAACCTATTTGCACGGGTTTAAAATTAATCAGTCCACGCAGGTGGTGAGACTAGTTGGGGGTGTCGGTTTCCGTCCCCCAATAAG
>CAYMZW010000586.1:0-4036 GCA_964395005.1 uncultured Rivularia sp. | reverse complement strand
AGCATCTCAAAAAACAGCGCTACCTTCAACGCAGAAAATCAATACACTAACATCCCCGTCGTCGAAGAAGTAATTGAGGTAGTCCCAGAGTTGGCAACCGCAACTGTAAAAGCAATCGCACCAACAGTTAATAAAGCTGTAGCTACCGACCGTCGAACCATAGCTGATTTCATGAGGGAAGGGGGATTTGTTGCAACTACTGCCGCAATCACAACAACAACTACCGTTGCAACAATAGCTGTTTGTGTTACCTCTCCACCAAAACCAGTTTTCTTCAAAATTATGCTTGGTGGGATTAGCGGGACTATTTTGGGAGGACTTATTGCAGCACTTATCTTAAGGCACTATAGAAAGGAGGTTTTAAGGAACGATGCTTTCTTCACATCAACAGCAGAATCATCAAAACAATCAACTTAGTAAAGATAATTTTGATGAAGTATGGGTGCCAAATCCTCATGGACAATTACAAGATAGTGCTGCGACGCATGGGTTAATCAATGGTATTAAATCCGGAAACTTAGATTCGTTGTTAACTAACCCTTGGCTAATGTCGATTTTCGTTGCAACAGTAATTTTGGTTGTGATTGCTGCAATTGCAACAATACTCTCCGGTCAACGTTCTACAGAAATTAACCCATCCCAAGAAGCATACTCCGAACTTTTGCAAAAATCCCAGAAACTGAATGCAACCGATAGCAACTTCCGAGAATATTTGACTCGTAATGATTACAGTTCTGGCTTAGTCAGTAACCCTGGTTTATTACAAGCAGTAGTTTTGGAAGCGAGTGCAAGATATAGCAACTCCGTTATTGCCAACCAAAACAATCCCCAAAATCCAGCTTATAACCAACACGAGGAAGTAATTAATCACGGTTCTGAAATTGAAGCATTGAAACGCATCAATCTCGGAGCATCTGGGAAAAAAGCGGAACTTAGATATGTTGACCCTAGTACAGGCTCTTGGGTCACTATTCCAATAGATTCTGCCGAGTTAGCTGCAAGTGGTTTGGTCAAATTAAATATTATCTCTAATAGCAGAAGGGAGACAACACAGCGATTTAATTTGGTGACAATTGCTCAAAATACGCGACTTCGCTTATCAGAGGTAAAAGCCGCTATGTTGGAAGCCTTGCGTGTCAAAGGGTTAAGTCCGGTTGCATCGGAACTTGAGAAGACTGATTGGTTCGGGAATAAAGCCAGCCCATCCGATGCCCAGATATCTGATTATCAGCCCTACCAAGCAGAACCGACTCCCGCAACTCCATTAAATAAACAAGAATCATCTGATGAAAATAAACCCTCACCAAAACCAATAGGGGGCAAAAATGCCCAGTAAACTAATATTCGCACCCATAACTCTGCTAATAGGAGGTTGGATGTTTACCAGTAGTTTTGGCACTAACACAATTCAACAATCAGCAACACCATATTCCACCCAGCAGCAAGTTGTAGAAGTGGAAATGCCTGAACCAGCAAAATCTTTTCTTCGATTTGGTGGTAGTGCGATCGCAGTATTGGGGACATCAAGTTTAGTGTTTTGGGAATTAGCGAGTAAAAAACATCGCTCCTCAAAACCTCAACTTTTATTAGCTGCGGGTCAAAACTTTGTCCCAAACACAGTTCAATTGGTCAATCATCCTCAAGGAATTTCATCGGTGCAAAATCATCAAGAGCCACCAGCAAGTACTAAAATTCCTAAGCAGATTCAAAAACCAAGTGTCTCTTCTGAAATTGAAAACTTTCCACCACAAGAAGTTGCAAATTTCTACCAAACAGGTGGATTACCCGACTCGCTATCAAATGATTACGATACTGTAAGCAACTTGGAACCACAAAGCAGTTCTGAGGATAAATATGCCGAAGTTAAATCATTAGTTTACGAAAACACGGTAGGTATCGTTGGCAAGGAAAAAGGCAGCGGTAAAACCTCAAAATTAGGTTATTTAATTGCCGAACATATTAAGCTTGGTCATTTGGTTTGGATGATAAACCCCTTCGCCAAAGGTCAGCAGTGGAAAGGTATTAAGGTTTTTGGACGCGGTTATAAATTTGTTGAAGCAACTAATGCCATACGCGAATTTACTCGTATTGCATTTTGGAGAATCGCAGAAGCTGGCGATGAAACCAAAGAGTACGAGCCATTTGAAGATTATCACCTGCATCTATCACTCGATGAAATGTCCAACTACTCCAGCGAAATCGATGCGATTGATTCTACTGTGATGCCTAAATTTTGGGAAGCGGTAGTGCAATTTTTACGACAAGCAAATATGTCTGTTTCTTTTGCAAGTCATGGTGATACTCAAGCTATGTTAGGTGGAGCTAAGGCTCTAACTGGTAAATCGCAAACTATCAAAGATGCCATAGTTTGGCTTTATGCTCAAGCTATTACCGATACTAACGTAGAAGGTAATAAACGTTGTGCGGGTTGGGCTTATTTAATTCGTCCAGATGGAGGTGAAAGAGAGAAGACGAGAATTGAAATTCCTTCTTGGATGCAAGGACCACCTGCAACTCGAATTGATGGAAAGGATAAGTATAACTACATTCAACTTGTTCAAAAATACTGCCCCCAGTATCTGTATCTTCCAGAGAAGGCCAAAAAACCACCACCAGAAGAAACTTCATCTATACCCATAGATACCGAACAGTTTCGTCAAAAACTAATGGAGCAAGAAGATATATGGGGTTCCGATGGAGATAAAACATGAACCGTTAACGAGAAAGAGAATAATACAATTCCAATACTTTAATTCATTAATTAGGAGTAACAATGACTAGAAAACAAGTGTACCGAAGAGATTTACCACAATTGGCTTCAAGCCATCAATTAGATACAAACGTCGTAGACACACATTATGAAGAATTTGATGACGGCTATGACGACCGATATTCTCGTAACAATCAGTGGCATAATCGCGCCTATAATGCCGGACGCTACGCTAAGGGTGCTTACAATTGGGGTCAAAAATGCAGCCGTGGCGTAACCCCAGCAATGGAAAATGGAGCGGGCGCTGCGATTGGAACTCTAGGCACTGTTGCTAATCATACAAATCCTTTCAAACCCTGGCGTTCATTTGCCTTTTGGAGCATGAGTATCGGTACTTTAGTTGTTGGCTCCTGGGTGGCACAATTCTTTTTAGGTGGACTAATTGCAACTCGCAATCCTCGCCAATTACCTCAGAATACTTCCACTCCAGTCCGTTTTGGTCACGGCGTTATTAATGCTGGTAAGCCTGTCGCTAACGGTGTTTGGAATGGATTTGGTCAAGTTGCAACGGGAGCAGGAGATAGTTTGGATAGAGCTGTACGTTTCCAAACTGTTGAATCGAATAATTGGCAACAATCACCTGCCAGTGTGCAGCAGCCAAAACAGACAACTACCTTACCTTTGACTACTTGGACGGGTGATGGTCAATATCAACCTGTAAGGAGAAAGTAGAAGGGAGTGAGAGAGGGAGAGAAAAATAAAGTACTAAAGGTAAATTAGAAATGTTCAAAAAATCCGATAAATTCCCTCACTCCCTCCCTCCTTCGCTCCCTCACTCCTGCTGGGTGAGGATTCCTACGTCGAGTTTTTTAATTACAAGTTCCGTGTTTATTGTATTAATTCTGGATATGGCAAGTCCTGGCTATGCTTCGTTTGCTTTAATCCCAAATATGCAACCATTAATTGCAACGCTGACTAACAATATTCGTTCGGCAAATGAAAAGTTGACGCATTCACAATCCTTACCCAGTTCTACTCAAGAAATTCAACAACCTTTAGGACATGAAAATTGTCGAACATTATTAGATGCTTACAACAAGAATGCTAAATGTCATTTCAACCTGAAGAATTACTCAAACATCTCCCAATAGAAATTCAGTATCAAGAAATAAAGGCATCTGAGGAAGCATATCGTAAATTTAGATTATCTCAAGCAAGAGGCCGTATTTGTTGTTTTGGATTATCTTTGGTTATGGCGATCGCCATTCTACATCCTTCAATAAATCAATGGTTTGAGACTAAACTTCAATTAAACCGTATTGCTGT
>CAYMZW010000585.1:0-4036 GCA_964395005.1 uncultured Rivularia sp. | reverse complement strand
TGCCCAACTCCATCCGTTGCCCAACTCCATCCGTTGCCCAACTCCATCCGTTGCCCAACTCCATCCGTTGCCCAACTCCATCCGTTGCCTAACTCCATCCGTTGCCCAACTCCATCCGTTGCCCAACTCCATCCGTTGCCCAACTCCTAACTCCTAACTCTTAACTCCTAACTATCTCAAAACCTTGCAATCCTTCCGCTTCCGAATAGTCTACCTGCACATCTTTGACAACGGCGGCATCGGAGCCTTGATGACACCAGCTAATCATTTCTTCGACAACTTCCGATTCACCTTCAAATACTGCTTCAACGCGACTATCGGCAAGATTTCGCACCCATCCGCTTACACCTAATTTTTTGGCTGCATTCATGGTTGAGTAACGATAGCCGACTCCTTGCACTTTTCCTGATATAAATGCGTGAGCGCGGGTTTGTTTTGGTAAATTAGAATTTGACATGATATTTAAGAAAGGGAACAGTCAAAGTAGGGTGTGTTATCGCGGAGCGTAACGCACCATACACCATTAAAGCGGTGCGTTAAAACGTTCCGTTTATAACACACCCTACAAGGGAGAGAAAAAGTAAAGCAATTTAAAATAGGAATTTTTCAACTCAATACTTATAAACTTATAATATTTAATCCAATTAATCTAAAATCTAAAATCTAAAATCTAAAATGCAATTACCTCCACTCACCACCGATACAATTTGGGCAATTCTCAAAGACGAAATTGATGATACCACGGTTCTCAATTTAGTATGGCATTATCTTGGTTATCGTTATGATGAATCTACGGATAAATGGGATGCAAATAATGTATCTGAAGAATGGCGATCGCAATATCCAGAGCCACCAGATTTTATCGCGAATCGTCCCCCAACTGTTAAGTTAACTCGTTCTATTCCTAAAGAAAATAAACAAATTGCTAAGGAATTTTTAGGTTTTACTGGTTACAAAATTGGCGAATTTGGGCCAAGAGAAACACGTAGAGCAACCATTGCAAATTGGTTACTAAGCTATATGAAAATTAATGGTATGTGTTAACAGTTAACAGTTAACAGTGAACAGTGAACAGTGAACAGTGAACAGTTAACAGTGAACAGTGAACAGTGAACAGTTAACAAATAATTCTACACCTTTAACCTTTAATCTTTAACCTTTGACCTTAAAAAATGCGTTTTTCTAAATTATTGTTATCTTGCATAGCTGTGTGTATTACGGTTGGTTTGCTGTTAATAAATACTCCTGTGAATGCACAGAAGAATTTACCGCAGGAGAAAACCGTTGGCAATATTGAAACAGTTGCTACTTTTAACGGTGCGATGCCTACGGGTGTTACTGTATCGCAGACGGGAAGGATTTTTGTTAATTTTCCGCGCTGGGGAGATATGGTTGATTTTACGGTTGCTGAAGTAAAAAATGGCCGCAGCGTGCCTTATCCTAATGCCGAAATTAATGTTGCTAATAAGCAGAAACCGCAGGATTCTTTACTTTCGGTGCAAAGTGTTGTTATCGATGCTTTAGATAGATTATGGATTCTGGATACGGGAAGCATTGAATTTGCGCCGACAATTGATGGTGGTGCGAAGTTGGTAGGAGTTGATTTAAAGACGAATAAGATTTTCAAAAAAATTGTCTTTCCTCAAGACGTGGCTTTCAAAACCACTTATTTAAATGATGTTCGCTTTGACTTACGACGCGGCAAAGAAGGAATGGCTTTTATTACCGATTCCTCGTCAAATGGAGCAAATGCAATTATTATCGTCGATTTGGAAACAGGTAAAAGCTGGAGAAGGTTAAATAATCATCCATCAACCAAAGCCGAAGATATTGACAAATTTTTGCCGATTGTCGAAGGGCAACCTTTAATGTCTCGTCCACAAAATGCAGAATCTAGTGCTTTTAAAGTTGGTGCCGATGGAATTGCAATTAGTAGTAATGGCGATCGCTTATATTATTGTCCGCTTTCAGGTAGAACATTGTACAGCGTCAGCATAGATGCATTAGTAGAGCCAGCATCGGAAGCAGAAGTTGCTAAAACCGTAATTAATCATGGTGATAAAGGTGGAGCTTCCGACGGCTTAGAATCCGACGCAGAAAACCGAATTTACGTTACCGATTATGAAGACAACGCCATATTGCGCCGTTTACCCAACGGAATGTACGAAACCGTAGTTCACGATTCCCGCGTATTGTGGCCAGATACATTATCATTAGCATCAAACGGATACTTGTACTTCACCGCCAATCAACTTCACCGTCAGCCGAATTTTCATAACGGCAAAGACTTACGCCAAAAACCCTACAGCGTATTTCGGATTAAAGTTGATGCGAAACCCGTTTTGTTGAAGTAGAGGGAAGGGGAAGAGGGGGAGACAAGGGGACAAGGAGATAATTATTAACTGCTAACTCTTAACTCCTCACTCCTAACTCCATCACCCATAACTAAAATAAAAATATAATCACGCATCTTTGTAGTAGGCTGTATATGAATATCTCCTTTACCCCAGAATTAGAGCAATTCATCCAAAGTCAAGTTGAAAGTGGTAAATATGCCTCTACAGAAGAGGTAATTTTTGCCGGTATTAAACTGTTGGAAGAAAGGGAATCTATTTATCAAGGTAGATTTGAAGAATTGCAGCGGGAAATTATGATTGGAGTCGAAGCTTCAGAGCGCGGGGAAGTTATTGACGGTGAAACAGTTTTTTATAAGTTAGAACAGAAATTACAGCAGCGTCGCGAGCAGACTGGTAAATGAGTAATCTTTGTAGTTAGCGGTTATCGGGATTTGAATGTGCTTTTTAACGAGCAGTAATAATATGCTGCATTTTCAAATTATTTTCCCTTAAGTTAAAGACTTTCGGTAAGATTACCGTAATGGGAATTACCAATTCCAAGAATAAACCAACCATCAATTGCTAACCATCAATTGCTAACCATCCGTTACTCAAAGCCATCCGTTGCTAACCATCCATTGTTAAAATCTAAAATCGAATGACTGAATCAGGAAGCTACAAACAAACAGTAAATTTACCCAAGACTAAGTTTGATATGCGGGCAAATGCTACCAAGCGCGAACCCGAAATCCAAAAGTTTTGGGCTGACAATAAAGTCTACGAACGCCTTTCTCAAGAGAATCCTGGCGATTTATTTATATTACATGACGGACCGCCCTACGCAAATGGTTCGCTACATATTGGTCACGCTTTAAATAAAATTCTTAAAGATATTATTAATCGTTACAAAATTTTACAAGGTCGCAAAATTAGTTATGTACCCGGTTGGGATTGTCACGGTTTGCCGATTGAATTAAAGGTGTTGCAAACCATGAAGTCTTCGGAAAGGCAGGAATTAACGCCTTTGAAGTTGCGGAATAAGGCAAAAGACTTTGCTTGGGAAGCTGTCAACGAGCAGCGCGAAAGTTTTAAGAGATATGGTGTTTGGGGTGATTGGGAGCATCCTTATTTAACTTCTAATCCTCAATACGAAGCCGAACAAATTGCTGTTTTTGGCGATATGTTTTTGAAAGGTTATATCTATCGCGGTTTAAAACCCGTGCATTGGAGTCCAAGTTCTAAAACTGCTTTGGCTGAAGCTGAATTAGAATATCCCGAGGGACATACTTCACCGAGTATCTACGCTGCTTTCCCGATGACGAATTTAGCAGATGCGCTAAAAGATAAATTATCAGAGTTTTTACCCAGTTTAGGTGTAGCAATTTGGACAACAACACCTTGGACAATTCCCGGTAATTTAGCCGTTGCTGTAAATCCAGCGCTCAATTATGCAGTTGTAGAAGTTGAAAATTTATCCGCTGTAGACTTTAAATATCTGATCGTTGCTGCGGATTTAGCGGAACGTCTTTCCGAAACATTCGGCGCAAAACTAACTGTTAAAGCGACTTTCAAAGGACAAGACTTAGAAAATTCAACTTACCGTCATCCCTTATTCGATCGAGAATCTCCAGTAATCATCGGCGGTGATTACATCACAACCGAATCCGGTACTGGCTTAGTTCATACTGCCCCAGGTCACG
>CAYMZW010000584.1:0-4077 GCA_964395005.1 uncultured Rivularia sp. | reverse complement strand
AGTTAGGAGTTAGGAGTTAGGAGTTAGGAGTTGGGAGTTAGGAGTTAGGAGTTAGCAATTACCAATTACCCATTCCCAATTAGCAATTAGCAATTATCAATTTTTCACAAAAATTCTTGCAAAAAGTCTAACGATTCATCTTCCCATAAAGGTTCGGGTGCTAACCAACTTAATTTAGTTTTGATATCTTCTTCTATTTCGTCGCTGTCTTTTCTGTCAAATAAATCTATCAAGATTTTCCAGTCACGCTCGTTAAATTCCTCTACGGGTGGAGCGTGTACTTCTGTTTTTTTCGGTATTCTACCGATTTGGGTTGACTTTGGTGAAATATCGCTTTTCACAGATTAATTATAAATATGTTTTAATTTGAATTGCGCTAATTAGATCATAATTTCGGTAATAATGGCCATATTCCGAGTAAATCAAGTAAACAACTTGCATTCTTCACTACGATTTAAAACAAGTTTACGTTTATTTACCGTATATTAATAATTCTTAATAACTATTTGCCTTCTTATTACATAAATATTTATGAATAAAGTAGCCGTTAGTTGAATGTTTATCCTATCCTACTCAACCCTATTATCTCAACGTTGATAGATTGTCTGGGGATTGCTCAATTAATTCTAGGTGAAAGACTTCGGCAAAGCAGCGGGCAATATGAAGTCGTACTTCCGCGCAAGTTATACCAGGAATCCATTCGGTTAAACTTGCTACTGGTTTATCAAAGATACCGCAAGGCACAATTCGCTCAAATCCTTTCATGTCGGGACAAACATTTAATGAGAATCCGTGCATGGTAATCCAGCGAGACACTTTTATACCTATTGCGGCAACTTTTCGCCCTTCCAACCAAACACCTGTGAGTGATGGTATGCGTTCTCCTTGCAATTTGTAAACCGCTAAGGAGCGAATTATTACTTCTTCTAATTGACGTAGGTACCAGTGCAAGTCTTGACGGTGACGTACTAAATTTAAAATTGGATAGCCTACCAACTGTCCGGGACAATGGTATGTTACCTCTCCACCTCGTTCGATTCGATGCACCTCATGAGTATTTTCATCAATATCAAATTTAAGAAATTCATTGCTTGCTGCTTTTCCCAGAGTGTATACGGGAGGATGTTCTAGCAGGATCAGCACGTCATCTAAAGTAGGATTTTTTACTCGCTGAGTTTGAAGTTCTTTTTGCCACCTCCACGCATCTAGATATGGCATCACTGCTTGGTTGTATAGCAAACATCGATTTAAAGTTTCAGACATACTATGAAAACTGGTAAATGGCAAGATGTTGATGGTACTTATGTGTTTAAAATTACTTAGCTTAAGTCAATAAATGTCAAGCAATGCAAAGGATTTTAAAGGAAAGTCACATAAACCTGTTTTGTAAAAAATGAAGTGTTAATTTGAATATATAGCTCAATGTTGGAGGAGTTCTCTACAAGCCATTACGCTCTAGAAAAGTCTAAATGTAGGCAGCGTATGGTTTCTACTTGGTTTTGAGGGATAGTGTTTTGATCCAAATTTGTTTTGACGCTTAGCGATCCCTGGTTATGACGATATAGCCAACCCAAGTAGAAAAAAGCAAATAATTAGATCGGAGTCTAACTCAAATACGAGAAAATCTTGCATTAAGCAAGAATCGTTTACTCATCTAAACGTTTCATAGCTTAATAAAAACGGTAGTTAACTTTAGCTAACCGTAATTTGTTCGATATGAAGTTTATACCAAATAAAATATTTCAGCGGGAGAGTTTTCATGAAGCTTGTTATCCACGGCAAAAACATTGAAATCACGGATGCAATTCGGGAATACGTGCATCAAAAAATAGAAAAAGCCGCGAGTCATTTTCAGCATCTCACTAACGAAGTTGATGTACATTTGAGCGTAGCTAAAAATCCCCGAATTAATCCCAACCAGACAGCGGAAGTAACAATATACGCGAATGGTAACATCATCCGTGCCGAGGAAAGCAGTGAAAATTTATATGCCAGCATTGATTTAGTCGCGAACAAAATTGCCCGCCAACTGCGAAAATACAAGGAGCGACGGCGAGATCAGAAAATTCACGCCCATAGCAACAATAATATCGAAGAACTAATTCCAGAAGAAGTAGTCACGGATTTAATTGGCGATCGCACTCCCGAATTACCTGAAGAAGTAGTGCGTACCAAATATTTTGCCATGCCACCGATGACTGTTTCACAAGCTTTGGAGCAGTTGCAACTGGTGGGACACGATTTTTATATGTTCCACAACAGCGACACAAACGAGATAAATGTGATTTACGAACGCAACCACGGTGGTTATGGTGTAATTCAAGCTCGTAATAATGGGCATTCTAACGGTAATGGAAATGGCAACGGTAAAGCTCACGGCAGTTTCACTATGCCAGCAAAGCTGAATTCTACTCATCATTAAACCGCGAGTAAGGAAAGGTAAATAATAATTTGGAGGAAAGAAATCAAAACAATCTGAAAATAATTGCTTAACAATGAAATTACAGCACTTGCATTTTCTCCCGCCAGTGCTTCAGCGGTGCGGGTAATATATAAAATACCTGTACCGCTATCCGTTTTTTTAGTTAGGAGTTAGGAGTTAGGAGTTAGGAGTTAATTGTTAAAACTTTTCCTAAAGAGAAAAACACAAAATATTTTTAAAGTTAAATTAAAGTAAAAAAAATGTCCCTTGAACCTTGTAAAGTTTGTGGTGTTCTCAATAGTAGTGAAGAAGAAATTTGTCTTAGCTGCGGTTTCCCCACAAAAGGAAGAAAACGACCTGTAATATTTCAAATTGCTGCAATTATTCTTGTTTTAGCTTTTCTCATACCTCTAATTACAACTTTGATTAACTTAATTAAACCGCAGCAAGAAACAGTACCAACTAATACAAAAACATCTTTCAAATTATAATCTTTCAAATTATAAATTGTAGAGTGAATTCAGTTCGTAGTAAGCGATTTATCGCTGTGAGGCACTATATTTTGTTAAGTTCGTAGTAAGCGATTTATCACTGGGGGGGACTAAAGTCCTTACTACAAACCTGGGATAATTAATGTGCTGGAGTACTAGAAATTTCTATTTCAACTTCTTCTTCATTCGCATTCAAAGCATCGAGAGTATCCCAAATTTGCTGCAACATCGGCTGTAAACCTTCACCAGTCACCGCAGAAATTATAAAAACTGGCGCAAAAGAAAGATGATTTAACTGGGTTGCTAATGCTTCTAAATCTACGCTTTCTTTATCAACAGCATCAATTTTATTCAAGGCAATAATTTGGGTTTTATCTCGCAATTCCCTTCCATATGTCTGTAATTCCTGAACAATGGTGTTGTATTCGCCAATAATATCTTCGCTAGTCGCGTCAATCACGTGCAGCAATAGGCGGGTACGTTCGATGTGACGCAAAAAATCATGTCCTAATCCCGCACCTTGAGAAGCACCTTCGATTAATCCGGGAATGTCAGCAAAAACCGTACCGTCTCCTGTTGGTTTTCTAACTACTCCTAAATTAGGTACTAAAGTTGTAAAAGGATAATCGGCAATTTTGGGACGCGCTGCCGATAAAGCCGAAATTAAAGTTGATTTACCAGCATTTGGTAATCCAATAATTCCAACTTCTGCTAATAGTTTTAACTCCAAACGTAATGCTTTAATTTCTCCATCTAATCCAGGTAAAGCGTGTTCCGGGGCGCGGTTGCGATTGCTTAAAAAATATTTGTTTCCCAATCCACCTTTACCGCCTTCTGCAACTACTAAAGTTTGTTCGGGTTTAGTTAAATCGCCTATTAACTCGTCAGTTTCACCGTTGTATACAGCAGTACCGCAGGGAACTTCAATTAATAAATCCTCTCCAGATGCGCCAGTCTTATTTTTTGGACCACCGCGAGAGCCATTTTGGGCGACAAAGCGACGCTTGTATCTAAAGTCCAGCAGGGTTTGTAGGTTTTCCGAAGCAACTAAAATCACCGAACCACCGCGTCCTCCATTCCCTCCCGAAGGGCCGCCAGCAGGTACGTATTTTTCTCTACGAAAAGCAACAATACCATCACCGCCTTTACCTGCTTCTACTTCAA
>CAYMZW010000583.1:0-4086 GCA_964395005.1 uncultured Rivularia sp. | reverse complement strand
TTGTTAGTTGTTAGTGGTTAGTTGTTAGTTGTTAGTTGTTAGTTGTTAGTTGTTAAGCTTAAAGGTTAACATTAATAGGTGCCAGAAACCCGGTTTTTTGAAAAAAGCGGGTTTCTCAATTTTCGGTAAGCTAATGGTGCGTAACGGCATTTTCCTTCTTGATAATTTCTAACATTAAATATTCAAGCCGTTACACACCCTACAAACTCATAACTCATAACTCCTAACTCCTCACTCCCTCAACACATACCCAACCCCACGCACTGTTTTAATCAACCGCTTCTCGTCATTGGCTTCCAACTTTAACCGCAAATATCGCACGTAAACTTCAATAATATTGGAATCTCCCATGAAATCGTAACCCCAAACTTCTTCTAAAATTCTGTCTCTTGTTATCACTTGTCGGGGATGGGAAAGTAAATATTCAAGTAAATCAAATTCTTTTGCAGTCAATTCAATTAATCGCCCGTTTCGGTAAACTTCCCTAGTGCTGCGGTTTAATTTTAAATCTTCAAATTCTAAATTATTTTCGCTATCTTCGTTGGATTTACTGCGAATGCGTGCCCTTACCCTCGCCAATAACTCTTCTACACTGAACGGTTTTACTACATAGTCATCCGCACCAGCATCCAAACCAGCAACGCGATCGCTAACTTCGTCTTTAGCTGTTAACAAAATTATCGGCGTTTTATCCCCGGTGCTTCGCAATCTGCGGCAAATTTCTAAGCCAGTCATTCCCGGCAGCATCCAATCTAAAAGAATTAAATCGGGATTAGATTCCCGCGCCATAGTCAATCCGGTTAATCCATCATTCGCAACGCTGACTTGATAACCTTCAAAACCTAACTCTAATTCTACAAATTTCGCTAGTTTAACTTCGTCTTCAACCAATAAAATGTGTGCTGTCATAAAAGTAAATTATTCTAAAATATATAAAATTACCTTCTGTGTTGATTCTATGTATATATCGTGATTCTTTCCAATAATTGATGTTACAATAACTTCGCTTTTGTTTTAGTAAAACTATTGTATATTATTTATATTTGTGGGAAAAATTTTCGATCTTAGATGTAAAAATATTAACTTACGAAAAGAAAGTATTCTAAAATTAAAAAAAATTAATAATACTATTTAATAATTTGGTTAGGAACAATCTATGCTAATAGAATCTCAAGCTTCACAGCAGAAACAGCGAACTTTAGAAGTTTTATCATCTCTAAGTTACCGCAATGGAGAGCTAAGCAAATTTTTACAAGAAATTGCTAAGGGTGTTAGTAAGCTAATTACTATTGATTGGTCTGTAGTTACTCTTTGTCAAGGGGATTTCGATAAGATTCTTGCTAGCAGTATAGAGCTAGATGATTACGAAACTACCTATTCATTACATGGTGTAGTAACTGGAACGGTAGTAGAAACCGGAAAAAGTCTTACAGTTGATGATACCAAAGTTTGTACAGAATACGGCGCAGTACCCGAAGGATATCGTTCTTATTTAGGAGTACCTTTACGCACTTCTCAAGGTGTTGTTATCGGTACAATTTGTTCGTTTCATCAAAAACCCCGTAAATATAATTCCGAAGAAGTTGCTATTGTGGAATTATTTGCCGAGCGTGCAGCAACTGCAATTGATAATTATCAACTTTATCAGCAACAATGTAAATTTAATGAAATACTAGAAGCAGAAGTTGCGAAAAGAACTGAAGAATTAAAAGCAGCACAAGCTTCACTTGTAGAAAAAGAGCGTTTGGCGGCGATTGGTGAATTTGCTTCTGGTATTATTCACGAAATTCGTAACCCATTCACCACGATGAAAATGGGTTTAAATTATTTCAAAAAAACAGATAAATCAGAACCTTCTCAAATGCGAGTATCTTTAGCATTAGAAGAAGCAGATAGATTAGAAAGATTGTTAAAAGAAATTCTGCTGTATGCAAAACCTCAAAGATTAGATTTGCAAGAAATTGATATTAATAAATTTATTTCTCAAATGTTGGAATCGCTGCGAATGATACCGGCAGCAAACCAACGTCAAATAAAATATAATCCCCCATCAACTCAGTTAAAGGTAATGGGAGATAAAGATAAACTCAAACAAATTATAATTAATCTTGTGCGTAACGCTTGTGAAGCTGTAAGCGTGGGAGAAACAGTGATAATTCAATTAGAAAAGCTTGAACTTGATAATTCTAAAGAACAAAAACAAATATCGATTAACATTTGTAATGGTGGAGAACCCATACCGCCAGAAATTTTACCGAAACTAACTAAGCCTTTTTATTCAACAAAATCCTCTGGTACGGGATTGGGGCTAGCAATAGTTAAACGCATAGTAGAATCTCATAATGGTGAATTGGTAATAAAATCCAACCCCGAAGCAGGAACAACAATAAGCGTCAAATTACCAATTAGCTCTTAACAATAAGCAGTAATATCTTCACCACATTCATCAGCAAGATAGCACAAAGCTTTAAAACGTAAAGTTACAACTTGCTCGTAAAGAGGATTTAGCTTACACATTGGAGGAATGTGAAATAACTTGCGTCCAAAAACTACAATATCGCGTTCAAAAGGACATTGCGCGGGAATAAGTTTGCAGAGAAAGTGAGCTAATTTAGCATTTTTAACTTCTTGAGAATCTAGCCATTGACGAATAGGAGAAAGAAAATCGTGTTGAGATTTAAACTGAGTAAAGCTTGTCATGATTTTTACCTAAATTTTTTATAATAGAGCCGGGAACTTTAAATCCTTTTCTATATATAAATAGGTTCGGATTTAATCAGTTATGCATGCCCTTTCCAATGAACACCTATAACTACATACAGCTATTTGAGGGTTCCGGAAGTTTTGAGGAGAAAATAATTGTCAATTAATTTATCAATTTTCAACAATGAAAACGAGCTAATTCATAGGTTTTCTTTGTTCATGAATAGATAGTTATTTAGATATTTATGAATTTATTTAACTAACTTATATGAGTTGCAGCGCCGTTTCAATCAAAGCAGATACATATCAATAATGTAGAGACGTAGCAGTGCTACGTCTGCCAATATTTAGATTTGTATAGAGAATTCCGTCAAATGCTGTATTCGTATTTAACTTTAATAGTACTTACGCAGCGATAACGCTACCGGAGCGTGTTCCAGACATTCTAGATCCCCCCAACCCACGCCACTTCTTACAACGGAGGGAACCTCCGCAACAGAGTGGCTCCCCTTACAAAGGGGGGCTTTGCGTAAGTTGTATTTACCTTAAAATCAAAAATATAAAATCTTGAATAAGATAAGATAGCAGCGTAGACGGCTGTTTGCCGAATATCACCTAATAATCAGCAACGAAGCGATACTGAAAATGCCCAAGTGGAAACTTGTTACCGAATTTACCTTTGATAGCGCCCATTACATCAAAGATTATAATGGCCCTTGCGGTAGGATGCACGGGCATAGTTATACGGTGCGGATTGAAGCAATTAGCACCAAACTACACTGTTCAGAATTTTGTCCTCATCCCGTGATGGTTGCTGATTTTAGAAGCTTACGTTGGGCTAAAAAAGATGTGACAAAAGGAGGATTAGATCATTGCGTGCTTAACGAAGTGATGCCTCCAGAGTATGAAACCACGGCGGAGATGATTGCTAAGTATATTTACGACGAGACGAAGAAGAAGTTACCAGAAGGGGTGAAAATTAAAGTTGCTGTATCGGAGACGGCTAACTCTTGGGCTGAGTATGAGGATGATTGAGATGTGATGTTTAGTGTAAAGGCTTGTATTGCTGTTTAAGCCACTTTTGCAATATTGAAGCTTTGAAGTTGTTCTAGAAGCAAAGGTAAGCTAAATTGCTTATCTATAACAATTTATGATGTATTATATTTTGCTATGACAAGTAAAAAGCCTTAGTATTTTAATAGAAAAACTAATATAAGTATAATCATTGATAATGAGTCATATTAGTTTTATGTATATATAAAAAATTAGCTAATTAAAATATTAAATATGCCACACATATTAGAAATCACAGATGGGATGCGAGAAGCTGTAGAAGCAGAAATTAGAGAGAAGCAAAGACCTGTTGACTACGATACAAAAGAG
>CAYMZW010000582.1:0-4086 GCA_964395005.1 uncultured Rivularia sp. | reverse complement strand
ACACCACCGGAAACTCCAACAACACCACCGGAAACTCCAACAACACCACCGGAAAATCCAACAACACCACCGGAAACTCCTACACCAGAACCACCGACAACAAATCCGCCGGAGAAACCTCCGATATCTACTTAGAAAAGCAAATTCAATGGTTGATAATGCAGCGAATTAATTGTGGTTGAGAAATAGAATGGTGCGTTACGGCTTTGTTAAATTTTCATTTTTAAAATGTATCAGCTTGCCGTAACACACCTACTTAGGACTTACGCAAAAGTAACGTAATTACGTCATTACGTTAGCGCAGCGTGTCCGCGCTTGACATACGACAGCGACGTATTCAGCGGAAGCTGCGGTTCATCGCCAAAATCCTGGGATTGCTTCGCTACACTACGTTTCGCTCGCAATGACAAATAGCGCTTGCGTAAGTCCTGCTACTTTTAAACATCAATTCCAAGGTTCTGTAGGTGCATCTGAATCCTTCAGAGATATAGTATCTATTGATGAATTGCCTGTGAATGAATTGGAAGAAGCAGAACCACTTAGATCGTAAAGCGCTTCAAGTACTTCTTTGGCTGACTGATACCTAGAATGATGATCGTCAAGTGTCATTTTGCTAAGGATTTGGGTAAAGGCAATACTGATAGTTGCTTTATCAACCCATTTGACTTCTTGGTTTTCATCTGTTGGCAACTCATGAGGGGGTATACCAGTTACAGCAAAGATACCGATCATTCCTACAGCATAAATATCGCTACTGTATTGCGGATAGCCCAAACATTGCTCTCGTGGTGCATAACCCTTGGTACCAATACCAATTGTAAAGGCTGTTTGCTCTTGAGAATTGAGTACTTGAGTTGATACTTGTTTTACTGCACCAAAGTCAATCAGCACTAGTTTTAGATCCGAGGAGCGTCGCATTATGTTACTCGGCTTAATATCGCGGTGAATTACACCTTTGGTATGCACGAATACTAATGTTTGTAATATATCCTTGAGCATTTCAATTACTACTGGTTCCGGAAGACGTTTACCTGAAAGTATTTCTTTACTCAAGGGAGCGCCGATGATATGTTCTTGAACTAAATAAAATTCTTCTTCTTCTTCAAAATAAGCTAGAAGTTGGGGTATTTGATTGTAATTTCCTAATACTTGTAAGGTTTGCGCTTCTGATTTAAACAAGCGTCTAGCAACAATTAATTGTTCCGATTTGTTATTAACTGGCTTGAGCTGCTTGACAACGCATCGAGGATTGCCTGGAAGTCTGGTATCTTCAGCGATATAAGTTTCGCTAAATCCGCCCGAACCTAAAACTTCGACTATTTTATATCTACCGTCGAGTACTTTACCGGATATTTCTTTTAACCGCTGCCCTAATAAATCTTTTAAATCATCTTGCTGAGATATTATCTCCTGTACGACACGATTGGAAGCGTGCCTTTGTAAAATATCCACTAACTGAGTTTTTCTTAACTTTTCCCGAGCAACTTCGGTTCCAAAATAGCAAAGTCCAACCGTACATATTGCAAATATTGGTAGGCTCGTAGGAAGAATTAACTGAGCTCCTACAAATAAACTGTAACTAATTCCAAACCAAATCGTTGCCAGCACAAGACTTGCTGCTAATCTATTTGTACCTTGTCTGACTCTGGTAATTATTAGTGTAGACCCACCAACTATAACTAGTACAAACAAACTGCGCTGTAATGCAGTAGAAAGTGGAGAAACAATCGTTTTCCCTTGCATCAAAGTTGCGATCGCGTGGGCGTGAATTTCAACTCCGTACATTTTTTCTGGATATAGCCAATCGGAAGATATGGCAACAGAGCGATAATTCTCGCCTTTGTGAGTTCTAGCGGTAGAGCCAATGATGACGATTTTGTCTTTAAAAAATTTTCCAGACTGCAAATTTGTATCCCAGAATTCTGGATCGAATAAATTCCAAAAAGAACGAGTCTCGAATGTACCTGCCCCTCCATAAAAATGAATGCGATCGCCTTTTGGCTGAGGATATTTGATACCGGCTGCTAAAAGTACGGATTGATGAAATGAAGGTATCGAACTAGTAACTATATCATCCTGTTCGGCTAATAGCTTGGGAAATACGCTTGCTAACCGATGAACTTTGCCATCTATCTCAAGGGGGAAATTTGCAGAACCTGTAGATACTGAACCCGTGCGAAATTGCCGATTTGGTAGAACTAATTGCCAGGAAATTCCTTGGTATGACTCTGATTTTTCGTAAAGTGCGGCTAAAGTAACTTTGTTCCCATAACGCTCTAGTATCTGGGCAAACTGTTTATCGTCGTCTTTACCATAAGTGCTTGGGTAATCAAAAAGTATATCTATGGCAACATGACGCGCTCCAGCTTGAATTAATTTCTTAACAGCTTCACCATATACCTTGCGTTGAAAGGGAAAAGACTTGAGCGGTTCTAAATAAGCGTACTCAACCGGATTTATAGCATAAGATTCCTTGGGACGCGATATCGATTCATTGTCTATTGCCAAAATGACAATATCTTTTGGAGGAGTCACCTTTCCTCGCAGTACATAAAAAACGCTTTCTGCCTGATTTTCTATCCAAGCCGTTAAATTAGAACCAGAACCTGCCAGTAATACAGCCCCTACAACCGAAGCACCACTAAGAATATGACCCAAACGAGCCATCATCTTAAACGACTGTGCCGATACCGTAGAAGTACCTTGTTTGCGAAGGTTCAGCAGTTTCTTGGCAGCAGACACATATTTTTTAGTTATGCTATATGTAGGATCTTCTGCCATATTGTATTTAGAGTTAATTTACGTACAATAATGCTGTCTGGCTTAACAAATTATTTTGTGCAAGCCACCGAATCGATCGCACTTAAACGAAATTATATAATCATGAAAATATTATACATCTATAAACTCCGATCTGATGTAGCTTTTTACGGTGCTAATAAGCGTCAATTTTTCGGTTGCAGAATTAATACCGCTAAAGTTATTGACACTCATACGTTTGCTTGAATTCGATTTGTGCAAAATATGCGGGTAGATTGGTGCTAAAACCCTGTAAGTTTTAAGTAAATGTATGTATGTTTTATATTCGCATTATATAATCAATTTTTTACTTTATCTGTAGCGAAACTGAATCTGCGGATTTATGCTTTAATGTTGAATTATTTTTATAACCATTATTAAATAGGGCAAAAATATTTGATAGAAGTCCGTTTGAAATGCCTTAATGGATTAACAATACAATATCGAGTTAAGCGGATCGAATTATAATACCTGATTTTTTCCGCGTTGAAAATGTGGCGACCATTTCTTCATTGAAAGTGGGTACCCTATTATCTATAAGTCATCGTTAAAAATATTTACCATTAATTACCTTTGAGATTCTCCGAAGCCGTGCCTTACGCCTTCTGTGAGTTCTTAGCAATGATTTACCGTACTTTTTTTAATTTTTGGCTATAGCAGCACCTTGTTGGTATTTATTCTGCGCGGCATTAAAACCACCATCGTTCCTTTAGGAGCGTAGGAGACTGAGCGCGTCAAACTAGCCGTTTGAGAATTACTTACCACCTTTAGGAGTAAACTTAACTAATATACAGTTACAAATTCTGAAACTAACGTCAATTTTATTGGTAGATTTTGATTACAGGGTGCTTATAGCATATTAAAGGTGAAAAACACTCAAATTGTGTTTTAACCACATTTTATTGTTTTAGTCAATCTCCTAAATTGGATAATGATAGATAAAAGCTATACATGACAATATAATTTATATAAACTCGCTAAATTTGTCGTTTTATTATTGCTATAATCTATTGTTCAATCTAGATTCATTTATATTTAATGGTGTAATTTCCTATGGAATCTCGTATGACTCGTCTGTCTATTTTTGTAGACGGAAATAATATGTTCTATGCTCAACAAAAGAACGGTTGGTTCTTTGACCCTCGGCGAGTATTAGAATACTTCAAATACGAACATATACACACAGATTTAATCAACGCATTTTGGTATACAGGCTTAAAAGACCCACAGGATCAACGAGGTTTTCGGGATGCTCTAATTAGTTTAGGATATACGGTACGAACTAAA
>CAYMZW010000581.1:0-4094 GCA_964395005.1 uncultured Rivularia sp. | reverse complement strand
TGCCCAACTCCATCCGTTGCCCAACTCCATCCGTTGCCCAACTCCTAACTCCTAAACCACATTCCCTAATTCTTCTCCTACATTTAAACGGGTACCGTTGACAAAATCCCATCCTGACTGGGGACGTTTACCAGGTAGCTGTACTTCTCGCAATAACAATAAACCATTTCCAGTTTGTACGATTGCCCCTATATTTTTAACAATACTGACAACTTCTCCTGGTTTACCTGACAAGCTGGATAAATCTGGTAATTTACCTTGTATTTCTTGTTGTAATTGTGGCGTTAAGCGTTCGCGTTCACGCGAAGCGTGCGGGCTCAGCGTCTCTGTTAGCGGAGCGTGTCCGGAGGACATAAGAGATAGCTCTACCGAAGGTAATCGCCCTAAGTAGTCCGAATCGAGGGGAGCGGTAGCTGTAATTTTGATTGATTGATTGCGAAAAGTGGCGACGCAGTTAGGATAAAAACCCCGAATTTTATTGTGTAACTGTATGGCACTCTTCGACCAATCCAAACGGTAATCTTCTTTTTTTATCAAAGGTGCATAAGTTGCTTGGGAATTATCTTGGGTTTGAGGTTCAATTTCTTGATTTTGCAGCTTTATAAGTGTTTCTACTAACAAATTTGCACCTATTGATGCTAATTTCTCTGCTAAGTCGTGGGAATTATCAAGCAATCCAATTGGTGTAGTGGCTTTTAATAACATTGCGCCGGTATCCATACCCGCATCCATTAACATAGTAGTGTTGCCGGTTTCTGTTTCTCCATTGTGCAAACACCATTGAATCGGAGCTGCACCTCGATATTTCGGTAAAATCGAACCATGCACGTTGACGCAAGCAATTTTGGGCATATCTAGAATTTCTTGGGAGAGAATTTGTCCGTAAGCAATTACAACAAATACATCCGCATTCATTTCTTTTAATTGATTTAAAGTCGATTCGTCTTTTTTGATTCGAGTCGGTTGCCACACGGGTTTTTCATGTGTCAAAGCAACGCTTTTCACAGGGGATGGTGTAATTTTTTTTCCACGTCCCCTAACTTTATCTGGCTGAGTGACAACTGCAAGCACCTCAAAATCTTGATGATTGAGCAATTTTTCTAAGGTGGGAACGGCGAATTGAGGAGTACCAAAAAATATTACTTTCATTTTTTAAACATGGCTAACGTTAATTTGTACGCACTAACACTACCTATCTTTAGAAAAAATATAGGTCAAACGGTAGATTTGCACGCTTTAATCTATAGACTATAATTCTGTTGATTGAGTCGGATATTAAAAATTAAATATTTTTATTGATTGAGTTCTTTATTTTTTATTGCTTGTAAGGAAACTAAGCATCTTTAGCTAAGTTTTCTATATTGTTTTGGTTACTTATACTGTTGCAATTGAAACTCATACATGTTTCACTGTAATACGGCTTTAAATTTATGTTCCTATATTTTCCAGATATTTAAGATAGTCACCGGAATTGGTGTTTGAAGTGTTGAAGTAAAATCCACGTTATAGTTTTGACATCAGCATTCTACTTCTAATATCTGTATAAATTTATTTCGGTTACGTTCAGTTCGGTGTAATTATTTGTCAGGAAGAGCGAGTTTGTTGTAACTAATTTAAATTTTTTAACTTAGTACTGGGTTTTGTTTTCATTTTTAGGTTTTTATACCTAGTGGACAATATTGTTATTAGGTTAACAAAATTTAAATCGTAATTTTTCTAAACAATAGTTTAGAAAATGTGTAAAAAAAGATACTTGTATTTCTTGAATTATGCGAAATTAAAGTAGTGATTCTCGCAAAATCATAAGTTCCCTGTTATACATATAAAAGATAGCCTCCCCTATTGCCGTGAGGCATTGCTCCTCCCACAGCAACCGCCCTCTAGAGAGTCAACCAACAAATGCTGAAACATCTTTTATTCTCAGGATGGTTCCGCGTGCAACCATTCCTCAAGTACGTGTTAGTCGTAGTGCTGATTGCGCCTTTAGTAGGAGCATCAGGACATTCGAGTTCGGCGAAACAATCGCAAGCAGATAAAGTTACCGCCCAGATACCAGAATTAGGCTCGGTGTTAGTAGAAGTTCCGATCGCTAGCGAATACAAACTAGCGCAACCCGAAACTGTCAAAATTTTGACACCAGAAAAAAAATCTGAGTCAACGAAACTGGCTGCGGTTATCGAGCCAAATATTAAACAGCCGACTTACTTAATAGAGCCTTTTACAGTAGAGACTGTAACTGGAGAAAAAGAAGTAACTTCCTTTAACAATTCTTCTGTCATAAATGAAGATCCATTTAAAGAAGTTGAACTAGCTCCTCCTGCTAGTACTTCTGAATTAGAATCACAAAAAAGACTAGAACCAGAAAAAACTTTTGCTCGTGGAGTTAAGTTGGTACAGCGTCTAAAAGCTGCTAAAACCCAATCTTCAAAAAAAGATATTTTAGTCGCTAAATTGGCGCGTGCTAAGTCGCTCAAGGAAACTAAAGTAGTTGCTTTGAGAAGAAATTTGATTCCTCAACCAACTGATGCGCCTGTTAGCGAAGAGCCAGATCCATCGGAAGTATCGCAGCAAGATCCAATCGGAAGTCCTCATCCAGTTCCCTGGAAATGGATAACCGCGACTCAAGAAACTGTAAGTTCTAAAACTGGTTCGGGAGTGCGTTATTACCGTAGCGCACCTGTAATATCTCCAGATGGTCGTTATTCGATTTACAGCCGCGTAAAGTTAGAAGTTAAACCGCAAATGCACAAAAGCCGCGTTAGCAGCGTGTTGTTTGTGGAAGACAGAGAAACTAATAATTTAAAGGTCGTTGCATCTACTTCTGCTTTAATAGATCCTTTACTTAAAGCTAAAGGAATGCGGGGTGAAGTCAGTCAAATCCCAGGAAAAATCGGCGTATTGGTTCCTGTTGGCTGGTCAGAAAATGGCGAACGTTTTCTAGCACGTAAATTTGAAGGGTTATTTAATACCGCCCACGCTTCAGATCAAGCACTTATCTGGAATCGTCAGAAAAACCGCGCTAATACAGTTGCTCCTTCTCAGAAGAATCATCAGTATGATATTGCAGTTTTATTAGGTTGGAGTAAAAATGCACCTGATAATGTAGTATTTCAGGCTGGAGAAATGGGTCAAGAAACTTGGCCGACAATTACAGTTGCCAATGACGGTAAAACAATTGCCACACCAGAAGTTGACCAGCCTACTACCTTTGGCCGAAAGGTAAATGATGTTTGGGCTGGGCCGCAAGTTGCTTATCAATAAATCAAGCAGCTTCACAATAAATTAAGTAGTCCCGTTCTAGTAGATGCTAAAGCGGGATTTTCCATTATTAGGAATTAGGAATTGGTGAGACAGCGCGGTCTTGGGGGTTTCCCCCATGAGCGACTGCGAACCCGAAGGGGCATGGGGCGTTGGGCATTAGGCATTGGGCATTGGTATATAAATTAACTTACAAACCTTTTTACGTTAGTTGTTAACCGTTACCAATCCTTGATTCATTTACAGGGATTTGGGTAATGTAATTAAAAATAAAATCCGCCAAATTTATTTATATACAGATTTTTTTATATTCAATGCCCATGCCCTATGCCCTATGCCCTATGCCCCATGCCCAATTAAAATTACTCAGATTTATTTTCACCTTCCGACTCCGTAGTGGAGTTTTTGACTCGACGAATGGGTACATTGGCAATCAAAGCTGTTGTCCGCTGGTTGCTTTCCAAAGAAAACTCCAAGCCATCAGCTTCAACTTCCACGTAGCGACAAACAATTTCGAGAATTTCTTGCCGCATTTTTTCGATCATTTGAGGGCTTAGATCGGCCCTATCGTGAGCAATAACTAATTGCAGGCGACGTTTAACATCATTGCGACTATTATCCTTACCGCGAAAAAAAAGTCGTTCTAAAAGTTCAAGAATCATTGCAGCCCTATGAGCGCATACTGGATTTAATTAAATAATTTTTGTCCACAATAACTTTCGGAGGCGGGAAAATAGGCTGTCTTGTGACGAGTCAAAATCAATAAAATCTACCGTTTCCCCTTCCAATCTACGAGCAATATTATCGTAAGCCGTGGCAGCTAAAGAAGGATTTTC
>CAYMZW010000580.1:0-4109 GCA_964395005.1 uncultured Rivularia sp. | reverse complement strand
GTCATCTGCATCATACATAATTTTAAAATTACCATTACCCTGTAACTTTGGGAAGAGGGGAATGGGGGAATCAGTTAGGAGTTAGGAGTTAGGAGTTAAGAGTTAGGAATTAAGAGTTAGGAATTAAGAGTTAGGAATTGGTAATTGATAACTGTTCACTGTTCACTGTTCACTGTTCACTGTAAAGGTTTGATCATCCATAAGGATTGGATTTGATAGCCAAGCTGGTTGTAGAGATTTAATGCTGGGGTGTTTGTTTGAAATACCTGTAATGCTATTTGGTTATCACCTCTTTGTTTAGCCCAGTTTTCGGCGTACTGCATTAAGGCTGTTCCTATACCTTTGCGCCGATGTTCTGGGGTGACGTAGAGAAGAAATATGTGTGCGTGACGTAATCCGCTAATTTGATCGATGGCGTTTCCCATCCACAAGCAAGCAATTGGGCGGGTGGGAAATATATCTACTTGTTGTTTTTTATCTGCGGAATATTCTACCCACCATAAAGGGGTGTCTGAAGAAAGATATTGCCTGACTGTTTGCGATAAATGTGTAAAATCTTGTTGCGGAAACATATCTTGGTAGGTGCGCTGCATGAATTTTACTAACAGCGCTCTATCCAAGGTTGAACCGGAACGAATTGTATAATCAATAAGTAATTTTTCTGCCACTAATGACGTATTCGCTCGATTATTTATACTTCTTTATTACTGTTATTTTCCAAGCTAGGAAAATGTAAAGATACAAATTGTGATGCACTCGAATCCCACATTCCTATACCTCCATCTTCTTCAATGGGTGCAGGGGCTGCCATATCCGACGGTAAAAAGATCCGGGCACTAACTGCTACTAAGGCTAAGCCGAAAATTAGTACCGCGATTAAGGGAGCAATATATTGACGTAAAATTGCCATGTTTAGAATTAATAACTATGTAATGGTTTTATTTTTCAGTTTTTAGTTCAGTTCAACTATTTTAACCTTCTCTGTCCCTTTCTAAGTCGGCGATCGCTCTTTGCCAATACCAATTTTCTGACATATCGGGATGATTTCGCTTTAGTTGTTCGACTAAGCGGTTTGCAGTACCCTTATCTCCACCAACCAAAGCGAAGAGTTGACTTTGCAAGTGTGCATCGGCTGTTGGCTCTGGTGTTGGGTATGACGGTTGTGGAGAAAAAGAGTGCGACTGACGCTTTTTAAATTCCCAAAATAGCACAAAATATAAGGTACCGAAAATAATAATTAAGCTTATAGTTCCTAGAAAAGTTATCAAATTCAGCGTTAAATATCCCAAAATTAATTGGGAAAGAACATAGCCGAGTATAACCCCTATCGCCATCAGAATTACAATCGATACAATACCAACGAATTCTTGCCCCATAAGTCTCCAAAATTTTTTACTTGGTTTGTGCTTTCTAAAAATTCTTGGTTCCAAGGGGCAAACACTGGCAATCTAAATTTAGTCGAGCAAGTGCAGCAGTTCAGATATCAAACTGTAAATCAAGGTATGGGTTTTTACCGTAAACCGTTAATTATAATTATTTTAAATAGGAAAGCTTTCCCATTTAAACGTGAGTTATTTTGCTAACTGCTGGTCAAGCATCAACGCTTATGAAATAATATTTGATACTTACCATACTCCAAATTTAGTCTTCAGCCAGAGCGCCCACAATGGTTCAAATTAACCTTAAATAATTTACTTTGTGCAATTCACATTTAGGTAAATGCGGTTAGTAGCACAAAGAGTATAGACATATTTGTTACCGAAACAGCGCTTAATTTTGAAAGCACTGTAAATCGCCATTATGGATTAGTCTTTACACCCTGGCACAAGAAAAATTTGATTCGATGAAAACATCAACGATATCTTGGCACATCTGCACTTTTTTGTAGTGCCAATACGCCGAATGGGGAGAGGGAGAGGTGGGGGGATAGGGAGACAAGGAGACAAGGAGAATTTTGAACTTTTACCTTGATCGCTCCTAACTATTCCCTATTCCCTATTCCCTATTCCCCATCTATTTTATAAACCTGATGCCCTCTAATCTCGACACCACGTTCGTCGAGACATTCTTGCCAACCGTTGCGGGTTCCGATTTCGCTGGGATTTTCAAATAATCCCATCAGTACTTCTTGTTGGGTGAGTTGAACAAATTCTTCGTAGCGGGGATATTTGGGTGTTACAAATGTTTCTTTACGGTGCAGTATGGGAGGATTTTCTCTGGTAGAGTAGTCGCCGCGAGTGATTTTGAATGTTTGTAAGTCGATTACTATGCTTGCTTTTAACACTGGATGAGCATCGGTATCGAAATCGGGGTAATACAGGTAAGATATTCGTGGTTCTTTGATGTGAAGTTTTATTAATGTTATTTCTTGTGGTCGTCCAAACACGCGACTGGCGCAGCCTTCGTAGATTCGCAGTAATGGATCTAATTCCCACAAAGCTTTAATGTGGACGTAAAGAGCGCTGGGCGTAAATTTACCAACTTTACTTTTGGAGCAGGCTTCTTGAATAATTTTAGGTTCGCTTAAACTAAATAACTTTCCGTCGGCTACTTCGCAAGCATCCCGATATGAACCAAAAAATGCTTTGATGTCATGACGGATTGCTTCTGGTAACTCAGAGAATCTTGGACGTTCTTCGTTAAACTGTACCAAGGCAAGATAAACTTGGATATCCAAAGAACGACGGTAGGCGATCGCATCCCATTCGGCTTCGTCTGTTGCTTGCAATATTATTTTGAAAGCGCGGCGAATGCTGGTAAATTCAACTAGTATTTTTTGCTCGGCTTCTGGCTCTAATTCCCCTTTAACTGGCAGCCTACCCCGTTTTGTATAGAATTTAATTAATGGTGCTAATTCTTGTTTGCATTCTTCATATTTTTTAGTAGCAAGAATAATTCTTGGCGCAATTACACGGGAACGATAGCACTCTACACGAAAATTTTCTTTTTCTTGCTCGTCGCGAAACACAAAGAAAATGCCCAATGCTACGGGTACGGCATCAACTTCTAAAGCGCTATCAATATATTTTTTTAGTTCTGCCTGTTCGTAATATTTCTGAAAAGTATTGCGACGAGTTACTACACCATCAGCATAAGCTAATTGATTTTTGCTGCTAGGGGCACTTACCAATACTTGAGCGGCTACTATTAATACTTGTTCAGCTAGTTCCCATGCATTTATAAGACTTTCAAGACGTTCGCCCGTATCTTCAATCACATTAAGAACATAGCCGAGATTAACTACATCGGCAGATTTCAAAGGCACATCTGGCTCGTAATAAGGGTCCCAACCCGCACTTTTAACCTTCATATCCGCCAATCTTTTTACATCACCACCATGTCCGCATCCATAATCAAAAAATGTGGTATTCGTATTAATAATTTCAAATTCAACTGCCAATTTTATCGGACGAGATAAGTCTGTACGGTAAATTGCTGCTCTGTGGCGTTCAATTGCTAAGTCTTCGTGCATCTCTACAAACCCAATTGGCAATTGGCAATTATTATCTCATAGAATCAGTTATCAGTTACCAGTTATCAGTTACCACTTGGGCATTGGGCATTGGGCATTGGGAATAGTTAGGAGTTAGGAGTTAGGAATTAGGAGTGATAAATTAAAAACTATTTCTACCCCCTCTTCCCACTCTACCCCCTCTTCCCCCTCTTACTTCTCGGTGGCTAATTCAATCAAGTCTTCAATTTTCTTAATATTTGGATCTCCTGCTAAATAGCCGATGCCACGATGTAAATGTAAGCGAAATTGGGTTACAAGGGTTTCTTTATCGGTTCCTAAACCGTCGTTGTAACAGCGTTGCTTGAGTGCCATGAGCAAAATGTCGGACATTTCTCCGCCAAATATTCGCCAGTTTAATTCGACGTTACTATCTTGGGGTATCGGCACGGGAGAAGGAATGCTTTTTTCGGCGAGGGAACGACAAAATCCCCATCGGCAAAGGATATTCCACTGATCGATTTTAGTAAAGCGTCTGAGTTTTAAAAGTTGATCTTTGCCTGTTTGAGATAAGCGGATGCGTTCGATTGGTGATTCCATTTTTAGTTAGGAGTTAGGAGTTAGGAGTTAGGAGTTAGGAGTTAGGAGTTAGGAGTTA
>CAYMZW010000579.1:0-4113 GCA_964395005.1 uncultured Rivularia sp. | reverse complement strand
TCAGTTTGCTGAGAACTCATGTAGGTTTTTAGCTTAAATTACAACAATTTTACAAGCAATATTATTAAAAATAATATAAATATAAAAAAAGATATCGCGTTCGAGCAAAGCATAAATCGTTATGTAGCGAATAAATGTTATACATCTAAGTCGCGATCGCAGATTTTATATTACTCAAACATAAAAGTAAAATCATATTTGAATGTTAGCAATTTAAGGGCAAGTCTTAAGAGTATTTTTATTTTTGCTTGTGATTTGTCAAAACTGGCAGTTTTAATTGGGGCGTATAGAAATTCAGTTAACTTTTGTTTGAGTTGAAATTTTTCCTAAAAATACATAGAAAATTGTAATTTGATAAACAAAGCTTTCTAAGTATAAAGATTACAATAAGTATTAAAAGTAATAACTAGCACCAGTAATGAAGAATTTGAATCCCTTTATTGCAGGTCCAATGCTGCAATACCCCGAACAGTTCGTAGGGCGCAAACAGGAATTGCGAGCGATTATCGGTAGGATGGAGGGTTCGCAGCCAACAAGCATAAATATTGTTGGCGAACATCAGATTGGAAAATCTTCTTTACTGTATTATTTCTTTCTAACTTGGGAGCAGCGAGTTTCACAGCCACAAAGTTATGTGGTTATTTATCTATCGCTACAAAATGCCAATTGTCAAAAAGAGAAAGATTTTTATCAAGCAGTTGCACAGAAGCTTTTAGATTGTCCCAGAGTTAAACAAAATAATAACTTAGTTAGATTATTACAAGAAACCACTTTTATAATATTCCGAAACAAGCCTTTTGAACTTGATCGTTCAGGATTTTCAGTAGCAATGGAAGAGTTTAAGAGACAGGGTTTGCTACCAGTTTTGTGTTTGGATGATTTTGAAAGTCTTTTTGCTAGCAGAGACGAAGAACGAAAAGAATTTGATAACGGTTTTTATGATAGCCTACGCTCTCTGATGGATGATAGCGTATTGATGCTGATCTTAACTTCCTGCAAAGCTCTTGAAGCCTATGAACAAGAATACCGTTTTGTTTCAAGTTTTTTCAATGTTGGTCAAGTTATTAAGTTAGAAGAATTAACTACTGACGAGGCAATTGAACTGACACGTTTACCTAGTAATTATTTGGGAAAAACACCTGCATTAACAGAAGAAGAACAAAAAATAGCTCAAAGATGGGGTAATCGGCATCCTTATTTTTTACAACTAGCTGGCAGCTATTTATGGGAAGCACGTCACAATAGAAAAAATTTTAAATGGGCAAGAAAGCAGTTTGAACATCAGGCTTCTAAATATAAGTCGAAATCAAAATGGCGTGCATTGTATCTATTGACCCCAAAATGGATATGGAAGCTCATAGCGTTTATTGGAGGATTTGTAAACTTTGTAGAAAGTTCTATCAAAGGTGTTACTGGTTTGCTCATCATTATTTTGCTGATTCTTGTTGTAGTTGGCGCACTCAATTTGGACGAATTTATCAGTATCTTACGTTCATTTCTAGGTCTTAAAAATTAGCCATGACTCAACCCTTTTCCAAAGCTAAGTTATGGAATGATTTAGCTGAATGTTTTCGTATTCTTTACTGGGCTTATTTTAAACCCTATACTTTCGCTAACTGGTTGCGAGATATTCATCCGGAACTAAAAGCAATAGATAATCCATTTACAATGAAGGCTGAATTCAACAGCAATCCTCGCCTGCATCGTTACGCAGAACAGGTTTGGTTGATAACTGCCATTGTACCTACTTTACTCATATTACTAGCGGGGTTAATTTACACTTTCAGCCAGGAAGTAAAATTATCTATATTGCCAGAAAATTCCCTGTTTGTAGTTGGTTGGTGGATTGGTTTGTGGCTGGCTCGTGGCAAAAATAAAAAGCTAGAAAAGTTGTTCGAGTGGTCTTTTTGGATTTGCTTTCTTGTCGCTGCAATCTGGATGCTGGTAGGAGTAAATTTCCCATCTCAATTGCAACCATTTGGATATCTAGCATTAGGAATTTGGTTGGGAGTAGCTTGGGGTGTTTCTTTGGGAATCGGTTGGGGTGTTGCCTGGTTTATTACATGGATCATATGGATGATATTTATAGGCTTTTTATTAGTAGAGAATACTTTTTCACAGAACGCTTTGGTTGTAGCTGGGACTTTTCTTTGGCGAATCGCTTGGGTTTTAGCGTCTGGTGTGGCTTCTGGGGTAGCGTTGGGCGTTACAGCGGGAGTGGCTCTAGGTATAGCTTCTGGTTTGGATAATAATAGTCATTGGGTAATTGCGGTCGCAATATTTTTTCTTCTAATACCAATATTTTTATATTTAATAGAAGTGTTATGGATAACCGTGATATATATATTTTCTCAATTAAGAAAAGCCGCACCTTTACTTCCTTATCTCCCACCTTGCTACAACGAAAGAATTATTTTGCCTTTACCTTTTATTGTTCAGATAATTGTCAAAGCTCATCAAGAAGCACCACTTATGACACGTGAAATGATTAAATACTTAATTACTTCTACAAACCAACAAAAAGTAGCGAATAAGGCAATTATACAGATTGCTTTAGATAGTCTAAATAAATGCAAAACTTTACGCGATATTGCCGAAATTATAAATCAACTAAATTGGATTCCTCCTGAGTCTTCAAAAGATATTGATTGGGTAATTAAGCGTTTGCTGGATATAAGCCAATATGTCTCCCAATCATATGAAGAAACTTCACCTTATCTTCAGTACAAATTTTTAGAAAAACCAATTGCTGCATTAGAATCACTGATAAATAGTATTTCTTCGATTCAGAATCCTCAGATAGCTACTAATGTAGGAAGTATTGCTCAAAATTGGAAAACCATTCTAGTTACAGCCCAACAAGTATTAAGAGAGCGTGCGGTTGACTCTGAAGAAGTACGACAAGTTTACATTGCTGGAAATGCTTTAGATCCGCAAACAGCAAAGCAGCGTTTCAAAGGACGGATTGATTTATTCCGCGAAATCCAAACTTCAGCACTTGAGGTCGATCCTCCTGCATTATTACTATACGGTGGACGACGTACTGGTAAAACCTCCGCTTTAAAATACTTGCCTTACAAGGTAGGAGCGGACTTAATACCTTTATTAATAGATATACAGGGACTAGCATCAGCGATAACTTTAATAGGTTTTGCACAAGGTTTGGCAGGTCAAATCACTGAAGCCGCAAGGCGATTACCTCGACCTTTAAACTTGCCTCTTCCGAATCAAGAAAAGCTAGAAAAAGACCCATTTATTGCATTACAAAACTGGCTGGCAGAGATAGAACTTACTTTTCCTCACAAGCGGTTTCTCTTATGTTTAGATGAATATGAGCGACTGAGCGAAATAATAGAAACAACAGGTAGTAAAGCGCCGCTGAATTTTTTCCGTAATATTTTACAACATCGGCCTCGTTGGATTTTGTTATTCAGTGGTTCTCATCATTTAGAAGAACTTCCCGATTACTGGAGTGATTATTTAATAAATACTCATTCTTTTCCGATTACATATTTAAGTCAAGCAGAAGCCCGTGAATTAATATTACATCCAATAGATGATTTCGCTGATGACATTTATGAAGATGCCGCTGTAGAAAATATTATTCACCTTACTCGCTGCCAGCCTTTTTTCGTACAGTTAACGTGCTATGAAATAGTAGAAATTATTAATAGGGATATTAGGGAAAACCAAAGAAACATAGATGAATCAAAAGTTTCTCCAGCAGATCTTGAGAGGGTAATTCCCATAGTACTTAGACGAGCCGATCCGTATTTTCGGGAATTACGGAGAAGTTTTAGCGCTGAAGAATTAAATTTACTTTATCGTTTAGTTGGAGGCGAACAACCTCAATTAGAAGATAAATTAGATAAAACTATAGTGCGATCGCTAATTCGTAAGGAGATTTTGCAAAGAGAAGTTGTTGATGTGAATGATTCGGAAAAAACCCATATTAGCTTTCAAGTACCTCTCGTACAAAAATACATTGAAAACTTTATTGAAGAAGAAATGTAACTGTAACTCCTCCTCAATTGGCATCTTTCACTAGCCATCTACGGTTTTGAGCATCCCATGATAAGAAGAAACGCACTGTACGTGGGATGATACGACCAT
>CAYMZW010000578.1:0-4140 GCA_964395005.1 uncultured Rivularia sp. | reverse complement strand
AGTTAGGCAACGGATGGGGTGGCGGTAACGGATGGAGTTAGGAGTTAAGAGTTAGGAGTTAAGAATAAATTCAGTATTTATTTACGAAAAGCCCCCCTTGCTAAGGGGAGCCACTCTGTTGCGGAGGTTCCCTCCGTTGTAGGAAGTGGCGTGGGTTGGGGGGATCTTAATTTATGGAACAACATATTCCTTATTTTCTCTACGTAAGTATTCAAGCCCGCATTATTTGTATATTTACTTCGGGATTTTTATAACCGTTCACCTATTCCCTATTCCCTATTCCCTGTTCCCTGTAGTGCAAGATATGAATTAAGGCTTTCAAGCAATTTTTGCTTTTATGTAAAAATAATTATTATAGATAGATGATTTTTAGTCAAAACTATCAAATTTCATCATTAAGGAATACAAACAAAATAAGATAGATCGATATAAAGATAGATACTATTTGTTGTTGTTGTTGTACCATATAAAATGGATATTTAATATTAAATTTTAATTAACAGAACAAAGGAATTAAATGAATTTTGACAAATTCGTTAATAAATTAGAAGGAGTACGTCACGAAGTAGATTCTTTACAAAGCCGCTTTGTAAAAGAAATACCTCAGCAGCAACAAAATTTAGTGGTAGAAACATTCGAGCAATTAAGTACCACTATAGAAGAACTTAATGTAGCAGAAGAAGAATTAATTCAGCAAAACGAGCAATTAATAGAGTATCAGGAAATACTAGCCAAAGAGCGCCAACGCTATCAAGAATTGTTTGATTTTGCTCCCGACGGCTACCTGGTAACAGATACCTATGGAAAAATTATTGAAGCTAATCTTGCCGCATCACAACTATTAGCAATTGATCGAAAGACACTTGTTGGTAAACTGATAATTATCTTTGTTCCACAAGAAACACGGGGAGAATTTCGCAACAAAATCAGCTACTTGCTTGAAAAAAATCAGATAAAAGGTTGGGAAATTGATTTAAAAAATTATCAGAAAACCTTATTTAATTGTGAAATTAGTGCCACTACCATAAAAGATAGAAACGGTAACTGTATTGGTATGCGTTGGCTATTACGGGATGTTAGCGCTCGTAAATTAGCAGAAGCCAAAATCCGCTTTGTAGAAATGCAAAATTTTCGACTACTAGAAGAATCAGCGCGGTTAAAATCGCAAATTTTAGCGGTATTATCCCATGAATTGCGAACACCTTTAAACGCAGTTATAGGATTTTCCGATATACTTTTACGGTTAAACAAAAATATATTTACACCTCAGTCCCTAAATATAGTAGAAACAATTATCAGAAATGGCAAACAGCTATTAAAATTGATTAATAATATGCTTGATTTTGCCAAATTAGAAGAAGGCAAGCTTACTATTAATCCGCAACAATTTAATATTAAAGAGTTAGTCCGAAAAATTACACAAGAGTTGTGTATTGCCGCAAACAAGAAAAATATTGGTTTAGAAGTGCATATAAATATTCAAGACGTTGCAGTTATTAACGATCCAATTCGTTTACAGCAATTGCTAACTAACTTAATATCTAACGCCATTCAATTTACAGAAGAAGGTACCGTATCAATTGAGTTAGAAGAATTAGAACCGGATAAAATAATTATCACTATTAAAGATACAGGTATTGGTATTTCAGAAATAGATTTAGAATACATTTTTCAAGCATTTCGACAAGTAAATCAAACCAAAACTCGTACTTCTCAAGGAACGGGATTAGGATTAACAATAGTCAAAGATTTACTTGATTTAATGGGAGGAACAATTACTGTAGAAAGTTTACTTGGTGAAGGTTCAACATTTCGCGTAGAGTTACCCAGAGAAGTTGTTAGTTGATAGTTGTTAGTTGATAGTTGCTTAGAGGATGTTCTAAAAGCATCCGGCGGTTAAAACCGCTACTACACAGGCGAAGTCCACCTCCGTGGACTAGTCTATTTATAACCCACGGAGGTGGTGAGAGCAGCCCTGTGCGGAGGTTCCCTCCGTTGAAGGGACTGCCGAACCCGAAGGGGTTTTGCTTGTGTAGCCGCGACTTGCAGTCGCCAGGTAATGTATTAAATCCAACTTTTAAAACATCCTCTTCACTGTTCACTGTTCACTGTTCACTGTTCACTGTTCACTGTTCACTGATTCCCCGATTCTTAATTTAGCAGAGCGAGCGCGAGGATTATTTTTAATTTCTTCTTCTGCTGCAATAATCGGCTTTTTGGTTAATACTTTTAACAAATCCGAATCTTTAAAACTGTGTTTAACTATTCTGTCTTCTAAACTATGAAAACTGATAACCGCAATTCTTCCACTTTCAACAAGTGCATTCGGTGCTTTTTCTAAAAGAGTTTCTAAAGATTTTAATTCATCATTTACGACAATTCGTAAAGCTTGAAAAACTCTTGTTGCAGGATGAATTCTGCCATAACGATATTTTTTAGGAACAGAATAAGATATCGCTTCAGCTAACTCTGTGGTAGTGTGAAACGGACGCTTTTCAACAATACGTCTGGCAATGCGCCGGGATAATCTTTCCTCACCATACTTAAAGAAAATATTTGCTAATTCCACTTCATCCCAATGGTTTATTGCTTCAGCAGCAGTTAAAGATTGTCTTCTATCCATCCGCATATCAAGTTCAGCTTCGTTGCGAAAACTAAAACCTCTTTCCGGATTATCCAAATGGTAAGAACTAACTCCTAAGTCTGCAATAATACCGTCAAAAGTATTAAGGGGAAAATTATATTCAGCGAAATTGCTGCGAACAAATTCGACACGATTTCCAAATTCAGCTAAATTATTTTTTGCTGCGGTTAAAGCATCTTGATCGCGATCGATCGCCGTTATTTTAGTATCAGGTGCAGCCGATAAAATTAACCGAGAATGTCCACCACCACCAACAGTTGTATCTAAATAATGCCCGTTTTCACGTATCTGTAAACCTGTAATTATTTCTTTCCCTAAAACCGGAATATGTGAAAAAGCGGGTTCTGGATTAGATGCTGTTGGCGATTGGTTAATCATGGTAAATTATTAAATCTCATAAGAATTATAATTAGTTTTTGAAACTTGAAATATTCTTGAATCTCATTTTAATATTGTAGGGTGTGTACGCTCCACGTAACGCACTATCTATCTAAAGCGGTGCGTTAAAACGTTCCGTTTGTAACACACCCTACGAAGCTGTTGGTGATTGGTTAATCATGGTATTTTTTAGTAACGCACCATCTATGTGAATATTGCAGGGTGTGTACGCTCCACGTAACGCACTATCTATCTAAAGGGGTATTACTACTCAATTATGGTAGCCTAAAACACAAATCGCAAAATAGTAAATGTGTTAGAAGCGAATGCTCGTATTTGATTTGTAAAAAACCCGTTGAATGCGGGGATTCTCAAGACACCATGCACCATGCAAGGATTGCACCATATGAGAAAAGCTAACTGAGTAATCCTTAGAATTAGACATGATAATGTACTTTACCCTGCTTCATCCTTCATAATTAAGAATATGCTTCGTCTTATTTATCTTCACTCTCCCAAGAAAGCGAGCATGAGCAAATATTCGATTAAAAATATTTGGTTAAAATAACTAAACTTAGGGGTGAGTGCAAAAAAAGAGTCTAAAGGGAGAATTACTGATTCATGGCATTAATTGAAACTCGCACCGAACCAATGGTGCTGAATATGGGGCCGCACCATCCCTCAATGCACGGCGTTTTACGCTTAATTATGACGTTAGATGGTGAGGATGTCCTCGATTGCGAACCCGTTATCGGTTATTTGCACCGGGGAATGGAAAAAATCGCCGAAAACCGTACAAATATCATGTACGTTCCCTACGTGAGTCGGTGGGATTACGCAGCAGGGATGTTCAACGAAGCCGTTACCGTCAACGCACCGGAAAAATTAGCGGATATTGAAGTTCCCAAACGCGCTAGTTACATCCGCGTCATCATGCTGGAATTGAACCGCATCGCCAACCATTTATTGTGGTGGGGACCATTTTTAGCTGACGTAGGAGCGCAAACTCCCTTTTTCTACCAGTTTCGCGAGCGCGAGATGATTTACGATTTATGGGAAGCCGCTACTGGTTATCGCATGGTAAACAACAACTACTTCCGCGTTGGTGGTGTAGCGGT
>CAYMZW010000577.1:0-4147 GCA_964395005.1 uncultured Rivularia sp. | reverse complement strand
TACTCCCTACTCCCTACTCCCTACTCCCTACTCCCTACTCCCTACTCCCTACTCTTTTTAGTGTTAGTGTAAAATGTCGTAGCTCAATAACACGGCAATGACTTTCACTATCTCAATTCCTAGTAGCTCTATTAACAGCTTGGATTTATCACCTGTGGCAATGGCAATAGATAAAATCCTGGCGGAGGATAATATTGCATCAAACGAGCAGCAGCTTAGTTTGGATATTCAATACGAGTTAGAATCGGGAGATCCACGGGAACTTTCGGAAATTCCAGAAGTACGATTGTGGTTTATTCGTTTGGATGCAAAATATCCGTGGCTGCCATTTTTATTGGATTGGCAATCTGGAGAATTTGTCCGTTATGCTGCAATGTTAGTTCCACATCAGTTTAGCTCTAAAGAAGGTATTCAATATAATCCTGAAGCTTTAGAAATTTTTCTGATGCAAAAAACCTTTCTTTTGAAAGATTGGCTGGAAAAACATAATATTCCCAGTCAATCTCGAATCAAGTCAATGGCGAAATTGCTCGGTTATGACTTGGATGATGAGTTATTCGCAATGCTCTAGTGTGTAAAAAAGGGAATAGGGAACAATAAAAAACCCGGTTTTTTGGAAAAACTGGGTTTCTGTGTATCTTTAATTTTTATAATTTCTATTTAAAATACTATATTAATCTTGTTGAATACGCGAAATCAGACTTAATGCCGTGTTAAAAGCATACTCAACAGCTTTTGATTTGGTTGGTAAAGCTGATTGCCATATACGATAGTCGTTATAGTCAATAATCAACTTAGCCATCTCCGAGATACTATTTCTATTTAAAATATCGTATTGGGCTGATTCAAAGTCTTCTATATTGCCGCCATTTTTTATAATCTCTTCACCGGCTTTGATAAATTCATCTAAAATTGTGTGCGCGTAATGCTTTCCCGCACCTAAAGCAAATACAGATGTAAATTTAAATGCTTTGTATTCTTCAAACAGGATATCGGCTATTTTACATCCCACTAATTTATTCCAACTATATGGAAGTTCTATATCTAAACAATCACTATCGCTATATCTATATTGTAAATATTCATAAATATCTGAAGCGGATATCTCTATTTTCTTACCAGCAAACAGTTCTTTTAAGGTTTGAATACTTGTATTAAAGTCGGAGTCAGTAAATACATTTTCTGCACCTTCGGGACAATCATATGCCATATAAGTCCAAATCCCAGCGGTTGCTGTATCGGTACTTACAGCTTGATAAAAGGTGATAGTTCCGTCTTCTTCACTTTCATAATATGCGCTTTCTGTATCGCTAAATTTCCATAATGGTATATTCCGAGAATCAAACATAATTTTTTTATAAATACCAGTGAGATGATGAGGTTGAGTTTCTACCTGGATATAACGTTTTTTAGTAATAACTAAGCTATGTAACCGAATTGCCATTATTTCTTTCCTTATATTTAGTCGAGCGTTTTACAAAGGTGATTTCACCTACTTAATAGCTTGGTTGAAGTTCATGCAAAAGAATTTACCGCTTTTATCTCTATTAGTAAATCTTTCACAAGGAATAGTGTTTGTATCAATTGACCACTTTAAGACTTAAATATGTAAGTTCTTTTGGTATTGATTACTAACAATAAACATTTCAAATCATCAACATTGATTATGTTGACCAATAAAGTTACAAAACTTCAAACTAGCTGTTAAGTTGATAAGCCTTTCTGTACTAAGTACTGAGTTTAAATATGACAAGTTGAATGCAATAGTTGGGTGTAACCGGCAGCCAGTTTTTCAATTATTGCTAACTTGAATAATCAAATCATCCGTGTTGTCGCGACGATGCGCTACTCATGATGACTTTGATGGAACGGTAAAATGCACTTCAGTTTTTTAGGCTTCTGATTTATCATTCCCACAAATGATATGAAACTAACATTCTGACCAAAAAAAAATTATTTTTTTTCTAGAAGCTCGCCGAATTGGATATCAAGCGGATTCTAGACGACAAACGAAAAATATTAAAACAATTTGTTAACTATGTGACATATTGCAATTAAATGTATTCCAATCGACAATTTGAAGTAAAATCTACGTAACTAGTATGCTTTGAAATAAAAAAGCATAGTTCCCTGAAAAACTTTGGATTAGGTTTTATAGCTTAATAGATACTTCTGTTTTTATATTGAGGGGTTCAACCCCCCTAAGAAACTATAATCCTTTTTAAACAAGCATTCTGGAGCTTTTTTAAAATTAACGTATGATACATTTTGGTGTTAAAACGCACTAATTTTGTTTTCTTCAAGCTGTTTATAAATATCTAACTATTTCAATTAATAAAGTTTTTTTCAACAAAAAACATAATTGTATTCTTAAATACAAACCAACAATTGATGTAGTCAATGAAACATAATTATATTGCAGCCGAAGAGAAACTATTGTATCAAGTTTAATTAAAAATTAACCTCAATATTAAAAAATATTAATTCTAATTTGTGTAGAATAATGGCAACTAAAAACTATTTGAAAATACTTTATTAGCAAATAAATTTGTTTAATTAATCGATTAGAATAATTTGTATTGTAAATCACAAATTTAATAGTTTTGCAATAATAGCTCGATCGTCAAAATAATTTCAACTTATAACCAAAAGTTTGTAAAAATATAGCACCAGGTATTTTTTTTGATACCTAGTGCTGTAAGTAATATGAAATTTTACTTTCTATTGCTCTGTGATTGTCGAAGTTATCTAATTAACCTCGCCAAACTTTTTCTAAAACGGTTGCTGGTGGAATATCTGCCATCAACCCGGTAGGAGATTTAATAGCAATAAACTTATCACTTGTAGGTAATAATTTACTTGGAGAGGCCAAACCGAACAAAGCAATAGTATAGGTTTGCAAGAACACAGCAAGTTGCATCGGCGCACTATTGCTACACAACATTAAATTAGCACCGGCGATGATTGCAGCGAGTTTGCCAATATTGTCGGGAAAAGTTTGCTTAATTTCTGGTATTGCTTCAGAGATACGTAGCAAATCTTGACTATCTTGTTGAGAGATAACCACTACCGGCATATCTGGCTGCTTTTCTCTAAAATCTTTAATGATAGATAGCCATTTTTCCACAGGATAGGAAGTATCGGCATCACCAGTGCCAACGTAAACCAAAATATAGCCCGTATCATTAACTCCCAGACGTAATTGCTCGGAAGATGCCCAGTCAATATCTGGTTTTGGTACATTGAGTGCTAGCTCGGGATCGGTAGAATCAATCCCCAGCCCTTGAAGCAAGTCGTTGTACATACAAGCGGCGTATTGCTCTTCATTACGAGGTACTACGCGATTGATAAATACAGAACCACTTCCATTAAAACCAACCCGCGTACTTATACCAGTTAGCCACAGTAGCAAACGAGTGTACCAACTTTGTGACGAAGTAATTGCAACATCATATTCGCGATCGCGAATCGTACCGATTAAGTTACCCCAATCAGCCATACTGTTACGATCTTTAAAATCAAAAACCTTCACTTCCGAGACAGACTTACTTACCCGGTAAGCAGCCTTTGAGGAAGGTTCGCACACCACATCAATCGTAGATGTATTGTACTTCCGCTTGAGATTGTCCAAAGTCGGAAAAAATAGAATTTGCTCTTCTATTCCACCAGGGACAAGGGCCACTATTCGCATATTATTTATTTACGGTAACTCGCTATTTATTTTAGGTGAAGATGAGAGGACAATTTGCAATTAAAAGGTAATTGGGAATTGGCAATGGGTGAGGGGTGAGGAGTTAAGAGTTAGGAGTTAGGAATTAGGAGTTAGGCAACGGATGGAGTTAGGCAACGGATGGAGTTAGGCAACGGATGGAGTTAGGTAACGGATGGAGTTAGGAGTTAGGAGTTAGGAGTTAGGAGTAGGAATTATTTTCTCCTTGTCTCCCCATCTCCCCCTGAGCCGCACCCTTGCGGGTGAACGGGTTCGCTACTTCGCTCAACGGAGGGATGACGGACGACCCACGCGAGTAGTCTCCCCATCTCCCCCTCTCCCCATCTCCCTCCACGGTGTGATAAAGAAAGATTATTAATTTAAATCGAGGATTCACCGAAGTGTACTTACTAATTCCCGCAGCGGGAAGCGGCAGAA
>CAYMZW010000576.1:0-4150 GCA_964395005.1 uncultured Rivularia sp. | reverse complement strand
GCAAATTAGATGATGCATCTCGCAATTTATTAGAAATGGCGATTAGAAAATTAAGTTTGTCGGCAAGAGCTAGCGATCGCATTTTAAAAGTAGCTCGAACTATTGCAGATTTAGCTGGTGATGAAAATTTGCAACCCCATCATGTTGCCGAAGCCGTTCAATATCGCACTATAGATAGAATGCAGTAAGTAATTGTAAGGTGTGTGACGCTTGTATTAATTTTGTAGGGTAAATTAAAATTTCAAGCGTCACGCACCAACTGTCAGTTACGAAAATATAATGGTAATTAAAAAATTACTATGCAAACAATTCAAGCCAGAGATATTAACCTTCGCTACCTGATAGATAATTTCGGCATTCAACTAGTCCGAAATTCTGACTTCTTCACCGAATGGCAAAACGATTTACCAGAATTAAACGAATATGATAAGCAACTGCTCGATAAAATAAAAGATGGTTATTTCAACCTACTTAATTATCCACCGTTACTCGAAGGGGTTGTTCGTCAAGCAATAGTCGATCCATTGCTTTTTATCGGTGATTTTTATCTTGCACCATTCTACATCAAATCAGAAGAATCAATTGATATTGAAGTCCCAGACCAGGATACTATTATCAAAGGTCGCATTGATACTTTGGTTTTATGCGACCAACTTTGGGTAATGATTATTGAATCAAAAAAAGCATCATTCTCAATCGAAGAAGGTTTAGCGCAATTACTATCGTATATGCTTGGTAGCTCTATTATTGATAAACCAACTTTTGGACTAATTGCCACAGGTAGCGAATTTATTTTTATCAAATTAGTTAAAGGTAATACGCCACAATACGGAACATCAAAAGTTTTCTCGATGCGTAACCCCGGTAACGATCTATATGATGTATTGAAGATTTTGAAGAAACTAATAAAAATTGCCAGCCTTTAATTCTCCCCCCTCTCCTCCCTACTCCCTACTCCCTTAAGTATAATTACCTTTATCTTTACGCAGAGTTGATACTAATCTAAAATAGAAAAATTCTCGCATTGCAAAACAATAGATGGATTGGAGTAACGTACTGCGAAGTTTACAATCCGACTTTATCAGGCGCTTGGCTGATGGTTGTTTGCTGCATTGTCAAAATGTTGGTCAATATAGCGAGCTAAGTATCATCTCTGGAGAGAGGTTAAAACAGTTACGCGAGTTTTGCTGGGTGATGGCGGAAAAGTACAAGCGCGTTTCTTCGGTGCGCGATGTTTTTATTAGCTATCTCAAGGGAAAGTTGGGTGAAGAAGTTGTAAAAGAAAGGTTGGCTGATTTTATTACCGAAGTTGATTATGAAAAACGATTCGGCGGTGATGGTAATGTTGATTTTACATTGACTGCTAATCCTTTAATTGGGATTGAAGTTAAATCTCGTCACGGTTATTTTAATAAGGTAAGATGGTCGGTTTCTGTTGATGAAGTACAAAAAAATGCGGTTATTGTTTGCGTTTTAATTCAGGAAGAGGTAAATGAAGCGCAATCTAAATATAATATGGTTTTAGCTGGTTTTTTACCAACTGAAATGATTAAGTTGAGAACTGGTAAAATCTCTTTTGGAATTGAGCAGTTATTTTATGCTGGTGGTTTACGTGCTTATTTAGAAAGTTTGCAGGCTTCTACAAGTTATATCTCTCCTCAGCAGCAATTATTTAATAAATCGGCAAATCAAATAGTTAATCAAAGTTTAATTACGTCAGTTAAAACCGAAGAAAATTTAGATCGACTTTACGTTAAGCAGGGTGATGAATGTTTTAACAAAAAACTTTATGATGCTGCGATTGAAAATTATAGTCAAGCGTTACAGATTCATCATAGCGATGCGAATGTTTATTACAAACGCGGCAATGTTTTTTACTGTTTAAAAGATTATAGTCAGGCAATTGCAGATTTTACTCAAGCAATTAATATAAATCCTAATTTCGCCAAAGCTTATATCAAAAGCGGGTTAACTCGATATCAGTTAGCAGATTATTACGGAGCTATTGAAGATTATACTCAAGCGATTAGAATTAATTCTTACGATGCGATCGCTTTTCAATACCGTGGTGATATTCGTTCTTTTCTCGGTGATAGTCAAGGTGCAATTGAAGATTATACTCAAGCTAGAAAAATTAATCCTCATATATTAGAGACACAAAAATTAGAATTGCAGCAAATTAATCTCAATATCGAGGATAATTCTCATAATTCTACAGCGGATGATAATCACAAACGAGCCATTGAAGTTTTCACGCAGGTAATCGAAATCAGTCCTTTGGATGCGGTTGGTTACAAAAAGCGCGGTAATGCTTGTTGCGATTTGGGGGATTATAGAAGAGCTATTGAAGATTTTACCAAAGCAATTGAGCTAAACCCTTATGATGCAGATGCTTATTTTTATCGGGGAAATGCTTTTTACGAGTTGGGAGATAAATCTGAAGCAATTGAAGATTATACGCAAGCAATTAAATTAAATGACAGCGATGCCGATGTTTATATCAGTCGTGGTAATGTACGCGATGAATTGGGAGATACCCAAGGGGCGATCGCTGATTTTCAAATCGCGGCAGATTTATATCAGAAAGCCGGTAAAGTGCAGGAGCATAAGGATACTAGAGAAAAGATTTTGGATTTGGAAATTGAAGAATCTTTAGATATTTTGGATTTTTGACACTAATTCTCGGGGAAAAATACAGCAGGTGAAAGACGGAACATTTCTGCACTTTTTTGAATATGTTCAGCCGTCATTTTTCGTTTGCCCTTGAGTACATCAGAAACAATAGACTCAGTTTTAAAAATAGGAATTAAATCTTTTTGTTTCAGCCCTAATTCCACCATTAAAGCTTTGATAAGCTCTATTCCATAAATATCTGGAACTAAATCTTGTTTTTCTTCGTACTCTTCAATCAACATTCCTAGTAAATATAAATAATCTTCTTCATCTTCTGTTAGTTTTCCTTTATCGAGCAAGCGATCGACAATATTTTGAATCTTTTCTAAGTCTTCTTCAGATTTTATCGGACGTGGAGGGAAAGATACAAGTAAGTTTGTGTAGGTATTCTGTGTGTATGACATTTGCCATTAATTTATTGTTGAAGAATCTCTTGATGTTTTGGATTTTTGATAGTTATTAAGAATTGGTTTGTTTTCTATCTAGATTGTGAGCGCTGAAGCGCAACTACAAACTATCACGCAAAAAATAGGAGCTAGAAATAATTCCTAACTCCTAACTCCTAACTCTTAACTAACATTAATATCCGCCTTCTTCTTCATATTCTGGCTGTTTTTCTTTGACTTTTTTGGGAATAACAATTGGCTTTGGTGCTTCGTCGTCTTCCCAAGCGTCTTTTTCTAAGTCGTCGTCGTAGGTTTCGTAGTCTTCGGTATATGCTTTAGTGGGAAAAGGTTGAGTTGATGGTGTTTGATACCTGTCTTTACCCGTTGCTTCGCTCCAGTTGTCGGCTTCGTCTTCTTCGTAGCGAACGGGTTCTTCGTAAGGACGTGCTTCCATGACGCGACGACGTGGGGCTTCTTCATAAGCGTCGTCTTCTGTCCAAACTTCTTCTGCTACAGGCTCTGGGCGGCGTACTCTAACTTGGGGTGCTTCTAAGGGTACTCCCGATGGCAACTGATTTTCTGGTGCTACGGTACGGGGAGTGGTGTTGTAGTATTCATCGTCGCGTTCCCAAGGTGCTTTTCCGATACCCAAACGTTCTAGTATCCCAACGCTTAATTGAGTTACTCGTTCTTCTGCTCCTTCAAATACTATCAGTCGATTGGGACCAACGCTGACTACTTCGTCCATTGATAGTTCGTAGGTACTAAGAACTTGGTCGGGTATTTGTGGTAGTCCTAAAGAAGCAATGACTATGGAAGAAATCCTACCGCCGATGCCGTCAAATTTGAAGCCGCGTACTCGGCCTAATACTTCTCCGGCTTCTGTAATTACTTCCCAGTTGACTAAATTGCTGTAAAGTTGGGTATCGATGTCTTCGATTACATCTTCATTATTAACCAAAATCACGTCGCCAATTTGGTCAACGCTGCTTAAATACATATAGCGGGGTATTCCAGAAACGGAGATCAGGCTGTCTCGTAAACCAAGTGCCACAACCTCTCGTCTATCAATATCAACCCACAATTGATTG
>CAYMZW010000575.1:0-4201 GCA_964395005.1 uncultured Rivularia sp. | reverse complement strand
TTAGGAGTTAGGAGTTAGGAGTTGGGAGTTAGGAGTTAGGAGTTAGGAGTTAGGAATTGGGAGTTAGAAGTTAGGAGTTAGAAGTTAGGAGTTAGGAATTCGCACTACTATTTGTCTCCCCCCTCTTCCCCCTCTACCCCCTCTACCCCCTCTCCCCCCTCTTCCCCCTCTCCCCCTCCCTCACTCCTCCCCAAGCATCCCCAAACCCGCCAAATACGCGGTTGTCCAGGCGCTTTGGAAGTTAAAGCCGCCGGTTACGCCGTCTATATCAAGGATTTCTCCTGCAAAGTGTAATCCTTTTACCAAACGGCTTTCCATTGTTTTAAAATTGACTTCTTTGAGTTTAATTCCGCCGCAGGTGACAAATTCGTCTTTGAAAACTCCTTTACCGCTGATGTTGTATTGCCCTTGAGTTAGTTCTTGGACTAATTTGTTAAAAGATTTTTTTTGTAATTCAGCCCAGCGTGTATCTTTATCAATACCGGCGCGAGATATCAGATATTGCCATAAGCGATGCGGTAATTTTATGCCTCGATGTAAGGCGATCGCTCTTTTTCCATGTTCAATTCTTACCTGTTGTAATTCTTTTCGCACTTCGTCTTGATTGGAATCAGGCAGCCAATTAATAGTCACGGTTCCTTTGTAGCGGGATTCGTGGAATGTTCTTGCACCCCAAGCCGAAAGTTTTAGTACGGCTGGACCACTTAAACCCCAATGAGTAATTAGTAACGGGCCAGTTTGTTCAAGTTGAGGTTTTCCCGGAACCGATAAACGAATCTGTACGGGGTTAACGCTCACACCAGCTAATTCCCGCAATTCTTTATCTAAAATATTGAAAGTAAATAAAGAAGGAACGGTTGGTTCGATTTGATGACCAAATTTTTTTGCGATTTTATAACCTACGGGGTTGCTACCAGTTGCCAGCAATAGTTTATCGCATCGCAGCATTTCCCCGGATTTTAGTAAAATCTCGAATCTAGATTTATCATCTTTATCTTCTGAATTCTCAACTGAATCTTGGTAATTTACAGAAACGACGGGTGAACTCGTGCGGATTTGTACCTTGTAAGCTAAAGCATTTTTGAGCAAACAGTCTACAATTGTTTCCGAATTATCTGTAACGGGAAACATCCTTCCATCAGCTTCTGTTTTTAGCTGTACTCCAGCTTGAGCAAACCATTTGACAGTATCTTGAGCTTGAAAACGAGAAAAAGCTCCCAGTAAAGCTTTTGAACCCCTAGGATAATTTTGGATAAAACCCTTCGCGTCAAAAAGTGCGTGAGTGACATTACAACGTCCCCCACCAGAAATACGAACTTTCGCCAGTAGCTGACGACTAGCTTCAAGTAAGACAACAGAGGCATTTTTGTTAGTTTTAGCAGCTGCGATCGCCGCAAAAAAACCCGCAGCCCCACCACCAACAATTACAATTCTTAATGGTTGCAAATTCTGAACTATTTATATACGAACTATATAGAATTATTTGAATTATTGCATCCGCCATTACTAGATTACAATAGCGCAACCGAAATCAAGCGGCATTACTTTTAACTTAATACAATTTAGACGAGTATCTAAAAGCGCAACCAAGTTTTTTGAACGTAGCTAAGAATTCCAAAAGCTATAGCAGCTAAAAATAAAATTAAAATTACACCTCCAGGGATAAAAGTAAGAATACCCAATCCTCTGAGAACCCATACAGCTATGGCAATACCGAGAAACATCCCAAAACCTTGGGTTAATTTTTGATTCAGCCTACTTGATTGACTCACCTCGTATCCCTCTTAAATCAATTGTATTTGTGACATTCTAACGGTTTAAAGGTTAAAGGTTAAAGGTTAAAGGTCAAAGGTTAAATTATTTTCAACTCTTAACTCCTAACTCCTAACTCCTTATTCTGTAACCCCTACTCTTAATTCCTCTCCCTTGTGCTTTAACATCAATGCTTCACAATATTAGTGATAATAGTGACATATTTTTGGGTAAATTTTGGGAATAATAGATTACAGATACAGCTAGTTCCGGAATACTTTTGTATTTGAACGGAATTAGAATTAATGAATAAGACAGTCATCGGAATTTATAATTCCGTGTTGTTTTTAAAGTGTAGTGTGGAAATTCAGGAGCGAGCGAAACATTATGTCTGCGTCTATTTTCTCAGACTTAATCAATACAGGTTCGGATATGGCTTGGAGTCAGGACAAGCAAGCGGCATTTTTAAAAGGTGAAATTTTCGTAGAAACACGCTCCCATAATGCTTGTGGCGGGTGTGTTAGCGCGAAAATGTATTTACCATTAGTGCGATCGCAAGTTTGGCAGCAGATAACAGATTATCCGCGTTGGGTGCAGTACTTTCCAGATATCACCAAGAGTGAAATTATACACAAAGGCGAAGTCAAGCGTCTGTATCAGGCGGCACAAAAAGCTTTTCTATTTTTCACGGCTCAAGTAGATATCTATCTAAATGTGGTGGAAGATTTTGGGCATAAAGTCCAGTTTAATTTAGATAAAGGCACCTTCCACGATTTCAGTGCGGATATAGATTTACAAGACTACGGTAGCGGTACTTTATTAACTTATTCAGTACAGGCTACTCCGATAATTCCCATACCCTCAGTGTTTATTCAACAAGCAATGAATTTTGAATTGCCCGCAAATATGCGTAAAATGCGACAAGTCCTTTGTAAGGGAATGTAAAAGCGATGTCACAGGCAAATGAAATTCTTGACTTTTGGTTTGGTAGCCGGGATGAACCGGATTACGGTAAGCCCAAAAAAGCTTGGTTTGCAAAAGAACCAGAATTTGATCGGGAAATACGAGGACGTTTTCTTACAGATTATGAAAAAGCAGCAGGAGGAGAACTAGATGAATGGAAGGATTCACCCGACAGTTGCTTGGCTTTAATTTTGCTACTAGACCAATTTCCTCGGAATATCTTTCGCGAAGATGCCCAAGCCTTCGCAACCGATTGGGAAGCACTCTCAACAGCACATCAAGCCATAGCTCAAGGCTTCGATAGACAATTATTAAACGTACAGCGTTGGTTTATATATTTACCTTTTGTACACAGCGAAAATATTGAACATCAGCGTCAAGCTGTAAAACTATTTCAAAAATTAAGTGGAGATAGAGAAAGTGCAAGCGCTATTGAAAACGCAATCCGTCACAGATCGGTAATTGAACGTTTTGGCCGCTTTCCCCATCGCAATATAATTTTAGGGCGACCTTCAAATCCTGAAGAAAAGGAGTTTTTGAAACAACCAGGGGCGCGATTTTAATAGCAATTTATAAGAAATTTCATTAATAGGAAGCCCGGTTTTGATAAAAAACCGGGCTTGTTCATTTTTGAGTATATAAAACAAAACCCACCGTTAAGATGGGCCAAAGCGCTACAAATAATAAAAGTGTCTTAATCTTTAAATTGAACTGAATATATTAAAACTTAATTCCCGACACAACTTATTAACGTATATTTAAACTTTTATTAGAATCTGTAGCTCCCGTATCAAACAAAACTTGATCTAACTCTGGCTCAGTAAATTCATAGCCCAGAGTAGCAGCAAAATTAACTATTTTTGTCTTGTCCCAACTCCACACACCAAAAACGCCTTTAATAGAACAACTTTTATAATATTGTTCGTAAACTTCTTGATTTGCCATCAAATTTTCGTAGAAAGAATCAACCTGCTCGAGTGACATAAAAGCCTATCTCCTAACTCGCGTGACTTATTTATCAAAAACTACATACTTAAAGCTGTAGATTTGGTTTCAGATAACTTCTTATTCAATGGTTGAGAATAGTTATACGGATAAAACTGATAGATGCTCATCGAAAAATAATGTTCCTGTATAACAACCTCAGACCAACCTCTGAAGCATTCCGGAACAAAACCCCAATAATATGTATTATTTTATTTAAGTATTACTCGTTACGCATCGAGGAAAATACGTATTCTCCCTGACCACTTAAGTTATCAGGGAACATCTAGCCGCATTCACATATTCGATCGATTGAGGCTTACACAAAGCCGCCTTTTTTTTACAGATTCAGCAGTACTTGATGTGTGGAATACTTATTTTCCCTTGTAGCTACGTAAATCCTACCAATATTGAATTCCTAACTCCGCGAACTCCATCCGTTGTCTAACTCCATCCGTTGCCTAACTCCATCCGTTGCCTAACTCCATCCGTTGTCTAACTC
>CAYMZW010000574.1:0-4205 GCA_964395005.1 uncultured Rivularia sp. | reverse complement strand
GTCGTCGGTGTCAATGTACCTGCAATAATTTGTAATAGCGTACTTTTTCCAGAACCATTTTGACCGATAATCCCTAATGTTTCACCTTTAGGAATCTCTAAATTAATATCTCTTAATGCCCAAAATTCTTGAGCGTGACTCTTTCCCGGTAGTAAAATTTCTTTAAGCCGATCTACGGGACGAGCATACCGCTTGTAACATTTGGAAATATTATTCAGCGAAATTGCAATTTCCTCACCCATAACACCACACACTTACTCACACTTACTATGAGAACTCAGAATATTAGCAACTTAATCAAACTATTAATCAGCAATAATTAAGCTATCAAATTCAGCCGATGACGAATAATGGCATTTTCTTTCACAATAAATTTGTGATTACCATTCGGAGATACTAAACCCGACGCTTGCAAGTCTGCTTCCACCATTAACTTAACTAACTCTTCAAAGCTAACAGTACGCTCCCAAGCAAGCTCTTTTTTCGCTTTAGTTGCATCACCAACCAACAAATCAACTTCTGTTGGACGTAAATATCGCTCATCAAAAGCTACATAATCTTCCCATTTAAGATTCACATAGTTAAAAGCAATATCCAAAAACTCGCGTACCGAATGAGTTTCTCCTGTGGCAACGACATAATCGTCAGCTTGTTGTTGCTGCAACATTAACCACATTGCCTGTACGTAATCTTTTGCGTATCCCCAGTCTCTCTTTGCATCTATGTTTCCCATATACAGCTTCTTCTGCTTCCCTGCTACTATCTGAGCAACAGCACGAGTAATTTTACGAGTAACAAAAGTTTCTCCACGGCGGGGTGATTCGTGATTAAATAAAATTCCGTTACAGGCAAATAAGCCGTAAGACTCGCGATAGTTCACTGTCTGCCAATGAGCAAATACTTTCGCACAAGCATAGGGGCTACGAGGATAAAACGGTGTTTCTTCCAATTGAGGAACTTCTCGTACTTTACCAAACATTTCGGAAGAACCAGCTTGGTAAAAACGAACATCAAGCCCAGTTCGCTGCTGATAATCTCGCAAGGCTTCTAATAAGCGTAATGCTCCCATTCCCACAGTATCGGCTGTATATTCAGGCGAGTCAAAGCTTACACGTACATGAGATTGAGCGCCTAAATTATAAATTTCATCCGGCTTTACCGTTTCTAAAATGCGACGTAAAGTAGTACCATCCGTTAAATCGCCATAGTGGAGGAATAATCTTGCATTATCGCTATGAGGATCGGTGTAAATATGGTCGATTCTATCGGTGTTAAAAGTAGAAGTACGGCGAATAACACCATGAACTTCATAACCTTTCTCTAACAATAATTCACTCAGATAAGAACCATCTTGTCCAGTTATACCAGTAATTAACGCCTTCTTTACCATGCTTAGTCTCCCTGTAATTGTCTACAATAACAATGTATACTAAAGAACATCTGCAAAACCCGGACGTAATTTTCTGTAAGTTAATACACCGACAACAAACACAATTCCCGATATAGTTAAAGCTAATCCCAACTCTCCCCAGTGCTTCACCTCCCCCACTAAAACAAAGTCGCGGTAAACCTCTACAATCGCTGCCAGTGGATTCAACCACAAAACCCAGTTTCGCCAACTCTCAGGAATAGATGTAATCGGATAAACTATCGGCGTAACATAAAACCAAATATTTAGAATAACATTTAACGTTTGCGGAATATCCCGTAAAAATACGGTTAATCCCGCTGCTAAGTAACCAAAGCCAGCAGTCAGCAATAATTGTGGTATCCAAACCAACGGCAACAGCGCCAAGGTTGTATGTAAAGTCCCTGAAGACAAAGCAACAAAAAAAATCAGCATTATCAATCCGAAAGAACTCTCGATAAAAGCTGAAAAAATCGGTACTAGAGGCAGTAAACTGAGAGGAAATACCACTTTCTTGACTAAATTCGGCTGACCAGTTACCGAACCAGCAGATTGAACTAAGCCAGTGCTAAAAGCAATCCAGGGAAGCAATCCAGCAAATAACCATAAGCCAAACGATACATTTTCATTAGCTGGCAATCCCTTAAGACTCAGCTTTACTTTTAACACTACTGAAAATACGTAAGTGTAAATCAGTAGTTGTGATAAAGGATTAACTATAGACCATAGATTACCTAAAACAGATCCCTTGTAACGCGCTTCTAAATCTCGTCTGACTAAAGTTCTTAATAAATCGAACTTCGTCCAAAGCCGATCGCTAATGGGTAAAACTCGTCTTAATCTACCCGAAATGCTTGCAAATAGTTGCATTGCTCGCATAGACTTACCATTCCTCACACATTAATTATCAATTCGTAATTAGCACTCAAGGTTGATTGATAACCTATTGATAGCCGTTAAAAACCTGAATCATTCTTCGAGAGGCGTAACTGTCTACAGGAAATATATTTTAAGTAGAAGTTATAAAAGCTACTTATGCTCATTTTTGCAAACAAAATTTTTTAATAATCATACAACGAATTGGCTATGCAAGATTGGGCATCGGGGATTGAGGATTGGGAATTTCAAATAGAGCAAGATTGGAAAATAAAAAGGAAGTTTTGCGGCTCCAACTACACATACTTTCAGAACTCCTAACTCATAACTCCTAATTCTTAACTCTTAACTCCTAGCTCTTAACTCCTAACTTCTTACTTTTATTTTCTCCCCATGCCCTATGCCCCATGCCCAATTCCCAGAATTACCTAATTCAGCTAAACTTAGTCTTGGTTTAATGCATTTATTTCATCATTTATAATTCGGCATGGAATTAGGACAAAAAGTTAAAGTAGTTCGTTTGCGCGACCGCTTATCTTCCAGAAATACATCTGGCAAGTTAGGACTCGTCGGTACCATCAAGGATTTCAAAATCACTGATGGTATGGGTGTTGGCTGCGTAGTTAAGTTTGATGACAATTCTGCCACTTGGTTTTTTGAAGACGAACTAAAAGTAGTGCAATAGATGGAAGCGTCTTAAATAAATCTGCTGTTAACGTTGAAGACGATCAATTAAGCGGAAATTAGAAGTTATAAAATGTCCCAGATATTGACCTTTTTGGGTGAAAGCAGCGCGGCTCGAACTAAAATTGCGATCGCCTCTGCTAAATCCCTTGCAAATCAAGGAAAGCGGGTTCTTTTAGCAAGTGGTGCAGAACCCGTTTTACCCGTTATGTTGGGTGCCGATTTAGGCCCCTCACCTCAAGAAATTGGTGCTAATTTACAAGCGGTACAGTTTCAATCTTCTGTGTTGTTAGAACGCAATTGGGAAGAAGTCAAGAAATTAGAAGCGCAATATCTTAAAACACCTATTCTCAAAGACGTATACGGGCAAGAGTTATCAATCTTACCTGGGATGGATGGCGCTTTGGCACTTAATGCTATCCGCGAATATTTTGAAAGCGGAAAATATGACGCTATTGTCTACAACGGTACGGGCGATTTAAACACTTTGCGGATGTTGGGAATGCCCGAATCTATTAGCTGGTACGTGCGTCGTTTCCGGCAATTATTTATCAATTCGGATTTGGGAAGAACAATCTCTGATTCACCTTTTATCCAACCGTTAATTTCCACTTTTCTCAACGTCAACCCGATGGCAGATAACTTTGCTCAACCTACAAATGTAGCTACTAACATCTTGGATAAAGGTAAACAAGTTCTTGCCAATCCCCAACAGTTTAGCGCTTTCTTGGTAACAACCGCTGACCCCATCGAGGTGGTAACGAGTCGTTATCTATGGGGAAGTGCCCAGCAGGTTGGTTTAACTATTGGTGGCGTTATTGTTATTTCTCCCGATGGTAATTCAAATGTCTCTGAAGACTTTGCTCCCTTAGAAGTAACTAATATCCCAGATATTAAAGAAGGCAACTGGCAGCCATTAGTAGATGCGATACCTGACTTTACAGTACAGACACAGCAAGCTCCCAGACCAATCGAAATTGATGTCAACGCCCGTCAGGTAAGGTTATTTTTACCAGGATTTGACAAAAAGCAAGTCAAACTAACTCAGTATGGCCCAGAAGTTACCATAGAAGCTGGAGATCAAAGGAGAAATATATTATTACCTCCAGCCCTCAGCGGTAAACCCGTAGCCGGTGCGAAATTTCAGAATCAATATTTGATAATTTCGTTTTAAGATGCGTTAGTGGTTAAGAGTTGGGAGTTAGGAGTTAGGAGTTAGGAGTTAGGAGTTAGGAGT
>CAYMZW010000573.1:0-4212 GCA_964395005.1 uncultured Rivularia sp. | reverse complement strand
TTGTATATTGCAGTTTTAAAGTTAGTTTATCGCTAAAAGTATATTCTAATTCAGCGCTGGCTTGATATGGGTCGCCAAAAAAGCCTTTATCATCCAAGTTAGAATCGGCATCCCCAGCAATATAAAGCGAACGAAAAGCCAGTTTACTATTTTTAGGTTTCCAGACAACAGCAGCACCAGCACCACCATTTCTGTCAATTCGATTTTGGACAATCAAAGGATTATTCAAGAAAATTCCCGAACTAAAATCACTCGCTTCATCATTCGCATAACGATTACCGTCGATAAAATCTCGCGGTGACATTTTTGCTCCTACAGTTACCGCAAAATCCGACGAAGGGCGTAAAGTATAGTGCAAACGCCTGAGTTTAACATCATCTTCAACGTCAGTAAAATCAAGTCCCCCAGCATTGGCAAAAATACCATCGCTTCCGAGTAAATTAGCATCTTCCTTTTGAGCTAAACCAACAGCATCACCACCATTGTTACCAGATTCGAGCTGAGTAACTAATAAATCCTTGGGGCTAAAACTAGTTTCAAAAGTCAATCGAGTTCGAGAAACCACCGTAAAATTAGCTCTCCTACCATCCGTTAAACCAACAATTTGCTGTCCTTTTAACTTAGTAGTAGTAGAAAACTGATTCGCTTGTAACTCCGAAGAACGAGATTCTATATCATTTAACCGCCTTCGTAAATCCTGCAAAGCCTGAGAGTATTCTTTTTGCAAACGTCGTAAAGTTATCCTATCTTGCAGAATATACCTATCGTTGATAGAACCAGCAATCAAATCTTCAACCTTATCCAAAGTCGCAGCCAAACCAGCAGCAAATTCATAGCGAGTAAGAGCGCGATCGCCTTTAAAAGTTCCATCCGGCAAACCCAGCTTTACATCATATTTTTCGATCAAAGATTTCAAAGCTTGATAAGCCCAATCAGTTGGCTTTACGTCGGAGAGTTCGTCTACTGTAGTTTGTTGAGCCAGGATTTGAGAGGGGGAGAGGGGGAGAGGGAGAGAAGGAACTTGTAATTTCTAAACTTTGATCTTTAACCTTTAACCTTTGACCTTTGACTTTTGACCTAAAAGCTGCTTCCGAGGGAAGACAAAGCTGGCTGAAAATTCCACAACAGAGGAAACCTGCTGTTAACAGCTTTGGATAACGAATTATTTGCTTAAAATACTGCTTCACGCTCAACTCCATCACACTTACACCAATAAGTATAATTATCGACCTTTTGCAAATTATTAATGTTTCTTGGTTAACAACGAAAGCTTAAGTAATATATTTAATGATTTCAACTTTAAACCGATCGAGGTTTTGCTTTAAAACAATTACAGAATATCGGATACCAGACGATAGAAGCGATAATTACTGTACAAAAAAACTTTTAATTCCTCACTCCTAAATATTCCCCAATCGCCATAAATATTTTTTAATCTTTTTATATAGTCGCGTAAACATCTATTCTATAGTCGTGTAAACCTTTATTCTAACGGTGGGAGTTATGACTCCCGATTTTAAACTGTTTAGTTATAACTCGCTCATACAAAGGAACTGACACAAATGATGGATACTTCTATCGAAGCGATTGTTGCTCGCGAGATTCTTGATTCACGCGGTAGACCTACTATTGAAGCTGAAGTACATTTAGTAAATGGTGTGATGGGATTGGCGCAGGTTCCCAGTGGCGCTTCTACAGGTACTTTTGAAGCTCACGAATTGCGCGATGGCGACAAAAACCGTTATGGCGGTAAAGGTGTTCTTAAAGCGGTAGAAAACGTCAATGAAACCCTAGCACCCAAGCTGTTAGACATGGACGCTCTTAACCAAGAACACCTTGATAAAACCATGATTGCCCTTGATGGTTCTAAGAATAAGTCCAATTTGGGTGCGAATGCGATTTTAGGCATCTCCTTGGCTGCTGCAAAGGCAAGTGCTGAATCATTAGGAATACCTCTATACCGTTATTTGGGTGGCCCTTTAGCGAATTTACTCCCCGTGCCCTTAATGAACGTAATCAACGGTGGCGCACACGCTGCAAATAACGTTGATTTCCAAGAATTTATGATTGTCCCCATCGGAGCTTCTTCCTTCCGTGAAGCATTGCGCTGGGGTGCGGAAGTGTTCGCTACCTTGAGCAAAGTTTTAGATGAAAAAGGAGTATTAACTGGAGTTGGTGACGAAGGTGGTTTTGCTCCCAACTTGGAATCAAATCAAGTTGCTTTAGAATTATTAGTTGATGCAATCAAGAAAGCAGGTTACAAACCAGGTGAAGAAGTAGCATTAGCTTTAGACGTTGCAGCCAGCGAATTTTACAAAGATGGACAATACGTTTACGACGGTAAACCTCATTCTCCCAAAGAATTCATTGATTACATGGCACAACTAGTAAATCAATATCCCATCGTTTCCATCGAAGACGGCTTACACGAAGAAGATTGGCAAAGTTGGCAGATGCTCACCGAAAAAATCGGTCATCACGTGCAATTAGTTGGCGATGACTTATTTGTTACCAACGCCGAACGCTTGCAGAAAGGAATTGAGCAAAAATCAGCTAACTCAATTTTGATTAAGCTCAATCAAATTGGTTCTTTGACTGAAACCTTACAAACTATTGATTTAGCAACTCGTAACGGCTTCCGTTCAGTAATTAGTCATCGCTCCGGAGAAACCGAAGATACCACAATTGCCGACTTAGCAGTAGCAACAAGAGCGGGACAAATTAAAACAGGTTCCTTATGTCGTAGCGAACGAGTTGCAAAATATAATCGCTTGTTGAGAATTGAAGATGAATTAGGAGACGCTGCGATTTATGCAGGTACCGTAGGAATGGGACCAAAAGTGAAAAGTTAGGAGTTAAGAGTTAGGAGTTAAGAGTTAATAATTGAAGTTTTAGAAACCCGGTTTTTTAGAAAATCCGGGTTTCTTGGTTCGTAGTTGCGCTTTAGCGCCTCTTAAATCAAAATATAGTGGATTATTTTAGCTGTAAATTAAAGTTCATTCGTAGGTTGGGTTAGGCGGAAAACAAATTACGATTTTCAGCGAGGTATTTATCTTTTTCGCCGTAACCCAACATTTATGATTTAAGGAATTAGGAATTGAGATATTAAAAAATAAAATAAAGCTCGTTTATTCGCAATCTTGATGTTGGGTTACGACACGAAAACATCAATTCGCGTTACCTTCTTCAATTTTTGTTCGTGTCTAACCCAACTTACGGACTATTAAAAATCACAAAATCTTATGATAAGTATCTTTCCCCGTTTGAGGAAGCAAAATCAATCGTTGATTAATAATATCCGGCTGCAATCCTAATTCTTCCATCGGAATTACACCTAAAAGCGCATCTTCTCCTCCCGGTAATTCCGTGCAGGTAAATTCACCTTTTCTTCCTTCAACTGTTATACTCACTGGCTTAAAAAGTCGTGTTTTACAAATTCCTGCTGCTGTTTTTACGTCGATTTCACTTTCAAGCGGTAATCCTAACTTATTAATAATATCTCCTGGTAAACAAAGACGGGTTGCGCTCTTTTTCTACTAAAACTTTATCTAAAGTAATTGAGCGAACTTGCTCGCTGGGAATAAAACCTCTTTCTGCTAATATTTCATCGACTAAATTTGTCACAATAGCTTTTGTGGTTACAATTCCCATTTTTGTTGTAGATGTTGTCATCTTTATTAACTCCCGATTGATGGAATTATATGAGAAATTGAAAATATCCAATTATATTTCTATTGTTTATCCACAATCTTGATGTTGGGTTACGACACGAAAACATCAATTCGCGTTACCTTCTTCAATTTTTGTTCGTGTCTAACCCAACCTACCAACTATTACCAATTACCAATTACCAATTACCAATTACCAATTAAGGATAAAATCCTAACTTCGGTAATCCGAGCATTTCATCCCAACCCATCATGATGTTTAAGCACTGAATCGCTTGTCCACTCTGTCCTTTGATTAAATTATCAATTGCTGACATCACAATTACGCGGCGCGTTCTTGGGTCAACTTCTATACCCAAATAGCATAAATTACTGCCGTGAGTCCATTTGGTTTGGGGATAAATTCCTGGTTCGCAAATTTTTACCCAAGAAGAGTGACGATAAAAGGCTTTATATATAGTAATTAAGTCGTCTCTTACTAATCCGGGGTCGCGCAATGTTGCGTATACTGTTGCTAAAATACCGCGCACCATTGGTATGAGGT
>CAYMZW010000572.1:0-4232 GCA_964395005.1 uncultured Rivularia sp. | reverse complement strand
GTTAGATGCGTCCTTTTCCAAAACTGCTATAAACAGCATCACTATATATAGAAATATATGAATAGCGTAAAAAAATACTTAACAAAAATCAGGAATACCCGCATTCATAAAACAGCATTAAACAAACTGACGCTAAAATCCAAGCTTCAGGGAATGCTGTTACTTACCAGCCTTGGCTCGTTGTTAGTAATTGGTACTACTAGCTGGCTGCAAGCAAAAAGTACCCTAGAAGACAAAATTGCCGACCAACTTATTGGTGTTCGCACGGCTAAAGCAGATCAGTTCGAGCTATTCTTCTCAAATCTTTACAACCAGGTGGGGACTTTAGCGGAAGATGGCAGGGTTGTTGAAGCTATGGTGGGTTTTAACAGAGGGTTTCGACAACTGGAGCGTAAGTTTCCCGAAGCGGAAATAGATCCAGCGTTGGAAGCTTACTATACAAAAGAATTTTTTCCTAGATTAAGTAAAAATCTATTAGGAAACAACGAACTCAAATACGAAACCTATCGTCCTTCCGGACAAGCTGGGCGCTATCTTCAATATAATTACTTAGCGAAGAATCCCAATAAAGTCGGTGAGAAAGATAAACTGCTTGATACGGGTGATGGCACTTATTACAATCAAATTCATAAAGAACATCAAGCTTATTTTAGAAAGCTGATTGAGAACTTTGGATATTACGATTTATTTTTAATCAACCACAGAACCGGGGATATGGTCTACTCGGTTTATAAGGAAACAGATTACGGAACGAATCTGCTGACTGGACGTTATTCGCAGAGTGGTTTGGCTGAGGCTGTACGAAAAGTAATCGCCAGTCCCCAAGCTGGTAAAATTCAAGTTGTTGATTTTAAACCCTATCGCCCTTCCTACGAAGCACCTGCTGCTTTTGTTGCGGCTCCGATTTTTAGCGGTTTCAATTTGATTGGTATTGTGGCAGTGCAACTACCAGTTGACAAGATTAATCAGGTAATGTCTCAAGATAACGATTGGGAAGCCGCTGGTTTGGGTAAGACAGGGGAAGCTTATTTAATTGGTGACGATTTCTCGATGCGCTCAATGTCTCGCTTTCTACAAGAAAAGCCAAAACAATATAAAGCTTTAGTTCGCAGGAATGGTACTCCTAAAAGAGATATTGAATTAATTGAGAAGTTAAATACCACAATTGGGTTGCAAAAAGTAGAGAATCAAGCCGCTCAATTAGCTTTGGGTGGGGAAAAAGGCATCAAAGTTGTTAATGATTATCGAGGAGTTAATACCTTAACAGCTTATGCTCCCTTAGAATTGCAGGGACTCGATTGGGGAATTTTAGCTCAAATGGATTTAGGGGAAGCATATCAGCCTCTGTACGCATTGCAAGTAAAATTATTGATTGCTGGGGTAGTGTTTCTGTTACTTACGGCTTTAGGTGCGGAAATAGCTGCAAATGTCTTCATCAAACCTTTCGAGCGCTTGAAAGCTGACGCTCAAAAAGTGGCTGCGGGGGAAGCAGATGGTAAATTACCAATTACTTCTCAAGATCAGTTCGGAGAAATGACGGCAATTCTTAACAATATAGCTCTCAAGGTGAACCAAACCAATCAAGAACTCGAAGCTAAAGAACTCGAAAACGATAATTTACTAAATAATCTCCTACCCAGCAGCATTGCCAAACGCATGAAAGCAGGAGAGACATTAATTGCAGACAAAGTTAAACAAGTCACAATAGTTTATGCCCAAGTGGGTGGTATTGCTGACCTCAGCAGACAAAAAACACCCCAAGAAATTACCGAACTGCTGACCAAACTAGTCGAGGAATTTGACAAAGCCGCCATTCGTTACGGAATGGAAAGACAGAGTAGCGGCAGTACCGACTACATGGCTTTTTGCGGACTAACCCAACCCAGACTCGACCATACCAAACGAGCCACCGACTTTGCGATCGCGATGGTTCAGAGTTTAAATCGACTAGAAAATCTGCACAAATCCACCTTAGCTTTACGGATTGGCATACATTCAGGTTCGGTAAATGCCGGGGTAGTAGGTAAAAAGAAATTCGCATTTAACATCTGGGGAGAAGATGTATATTTAGCAACTCGTATCTACGCCAGAGCGCAGCCCAATCACGTAGTAATGACCGAAGAGGCTTTTCAACGTGTAGCAGACGCTTATACATTTGTGCCCAACCCAGTTGCTGAAATCGAGAACATCGGGGAAGTTAAAACTTGGACGCTAGTGACATCGAATAAGATGAGCGTCAGCGAAGTAGACTTAGTTCAATCTTCATTCGCCAAAGTTGCTCCCATTGCCGATAAAGCAGGTGAATTGTTTTACAAGCGATTATTTGAACTAGACCCTTCCTTACGTCCTTTATTTAAAGGAGATATGGAAGTACAGCAACGCAAGCTGATGGCAACCCTTGGGGTTGTAGTAGAAGGATTGAGACAGCCAGAAAATATTATCGGAGCCGCCCAAGACCTTGGTCGTCAACATGCAGGTTACGGTGTAAAAGACGAACATTACGCAGTTGTCGGTGAAGCTTTACTTTGGACATTGCAACAAGGATTAGGTGACGAATTTACCCCAGAAGTACGGAGCGGATGGGTGACAGCTTTTACATTAGTGAGTGGAATTATGCGAGATGCAGCAGCGGAAATGAAGTTGCAGAGTATCGGCGTTTAGTCGTAGGTTAGTGGGTTAGGCGCACTAGCCTCGTTCCCAGCCTCCAGGCTAGACTCGTTCCCAGCCTCCAGGCTAGACTCGTTCCCAGCCTCCAGGCTGGGAATGCATTCTCGGAGGCTCTGCCTCCAGGAAGGTGCATGAGGCAGAGCCTCAAGAAAAGCATTACAAGGCAGAGCCTTGTAACGAGAGTACGAGGGAATTCCTAACTCCTAACTCCTAACTCCTAACTTAACCAAATGCCCCATGCCCAATGCCCAATTCCAAACCTTTAACCTTTAACCTTTAACCTTAATAATGCTTGAATCAAACTTATTAATCTGGCTATTTATATTAGGACTGGGGTTCCCGATTTTAAACGTGGTACTCCACGAAACAGCCGAACGGTTAGCAAAGAGACAGCATCCTTTAGCGATAGCTTTGCGAAGACTCCGAGTGTACGTTTTGCCTCCCTTAGCATTGCTACTAGTTATCCGGATATTATTTCGCATTGCTAGCACGGAACCTTCTACCCGCTTTCTGGAAACGCTCACCTGGGTAGCAGTTGTAGTGGCAGCAATTCCTTTACTCAACGCTTTTTTAAGCACTAAAAAAACATCTATTCCCGGACAAATACAGGTACCCAACCTGTTATTCCAAACAATCCGAGCGCTGGTTATTCTGCTGATTCTTTACCGCGTACTGGGGGGAATCTGGGAGGTTGACTTGAGCGGTTTGGCAGCAGCTTTAGGGGTAGGTTCTTTGGTAGTTGCTTTAGCGCTGCAAGATACTTTGAGTAACCTGGTTTCGGGGCTGCTGCTGCTGATTGCTAGCCCTTTCAAGGAAGGTGATTGGATTGAGGTAAATGGTATCAAAGGACGAGTTATAGAGCAAAACTGGTGGTCTGTAACTCTGGAACACGCGGGTTGGGAGAAAAAAATAACTATTCCTAACGGTACTTTATCAAAGGCAACTATTGAAAACTTTGGTCCGGACGGAGTGTGGAAACAAGTTTCTGTAGGTTTCTCTTACGATGATTCTCCCAACGATGTGCTAAATGCTTTAAAAACAATTGGTACAGGTGTCAAAAACCGGCTTATAGATCCAAATTTGTATCCAGCGATTGATTCGTTTGGCGATTCGGCAATAAATTACAGTATCTGGTTTAAAAAGCAACCTGTTGGAGGGAATATGAAAGTGAAAAATGCGTTCCTATCAGAGATTTATTACTTAACAAAACGCCATAATTTCACTATTCCCTACCCAATTGCAGTGCAATTAAATTACGAAGCTGAAGATGGGCTTCCTAGCAAACTTCCGAATGCAGAAGTTAACCGACTCCGGGAAATGGCGGATTTCTTGCGATCGCTAACTTACTTGTCGAGTCTAGAAGATGAGAACATTAATCAATTAGCAACTAAAGCCAAGTTTGAGGCTTATGGTTCTGGTGAATATATCATACAGCAGGGACAAGATGATGAGGGGTTGTATTTTGTTTATACGGGTAAAGTTCGTATCTCGACAAAAACTCTACAAGGAGATGAGCGCGAGTTAAACTCTTTAAGAAGTGGAAGTGTATTTGGCGAACTAGCAAT
>CAYMZW010000571.1:0-4233 GCA_964395005.1 uncultured Rivularia sp. | reverse complement strand
CCCCAAGATCCCCCCAACCCCAAGATCCCCCCAACCCCAAGATCCCCCCAACCCCCCTTACAAAGGGGGGCTTTGCGTAAGTTATTTATAAAATACAGCCGATTTCATCCAAGTAAGGTACACCATTAAACGCATGGGAACAAAGAATAGGGAACAGGGAATAGGGAATAGGGAACAGAAATATGGGTAATGTACCTCATTAATTTGCAATGTGCTGTAAGTAAATTTAACCAACCACATTAAAGGCGATCGCCATTGCCGCGAGTTTGTTAGTATCGACTCCCCTGACTCCTGCTGGTAACTCCACTCCTTCGACATTTAAACCACCACGAGTAGCAGCATCTAAATCATCCAGTAATTTATCTGCAATATCTAAAGACTCATCACCTTCAGTACTAAATGCACGTTTATCAATACCTCTCGAAATTGCTATTTTTTGTAGTGCTTTAAGAGAAGTTCGCAGCGGGTTTGTACTGGCAATAATTAATGCTTCAGTCATTCCAAATGGTTTACCCACTGTTAGTTTAAATCCATCATTTTGACTGGGAATTGTCCGCTTTTCTCCTGCTTTTATTAATGCTGCATCTACAGAAACACCCCAATCATTAGGAAAGATAACTGCCATATCACCAGCAGCATCAATGACTAAAATACTAATGTAAAGTGGTCGAGATTCAAGATTTTCTAATTCAAAAGCAACTTGCGTACTAATTGGTAATTTGGGAATTCCGTTTTCTGTAATTGCTGGTTTTTTTATCGGGGTTTGATTCGTACTCTGTTGCTTATTAAAACCTCTAACCGGAAAAGTTTCGCTGATGACTTTTTGGCTACCAGCTATATTCATCGAAGCGGTAACTTTGATATTTGAAGTATTAGTATTACCCAGCATTTGTTTAACAACTCTTGCTGCTAAAAGCGATTTAAATTTAGGTGTTAAACGTTTGATTGCTGCTGAAACTGTTTCTCCGGAATTTCCAAAAGATTTAGGCACAATTTCGTCTAATGTTGCTAAAAATAATCCATAACTACCTACTGGTGGCAGATTCGATATGCGATTTTTTTGAAATTCTGCATATCTTGCTTTAGTCATTCTACCGAAAATATACTGCACTTCTCGCTCTCTCAAAGGTAAAGCAGATAAGCGGTTGATTGCTTGAAAAGCTTGTTTTGCTTGATTGAGAGTATTACTATCTAAACTGTCATCGAGTCCGATATTCAATTGGATATTTGCTGGAATTCCCCGAATTCTTTCTTGTAAAAGCGTTCCCGGTTTTAACTGTGTATCTTTAATTAATCTACCTTTACCAACCAAACCTTGACGGGATTCTAATTTTACAAGCCCTCTTCCTCCACCGTCAGCAACCGTGAAAACTGCATCTTTCTCAAAAGCTGCCAAAGACTGAGAATCTACACCACCCAGCCATAATTCTACTTGATTACCATTAATTTGAGTAACTACCGCTTCGGCATAGTTACCGTTAAAAGGAGTAAAGTAAAGCGGGGGATTCGTAGCGATGGTATTTGTTTCCAACTCTGGAATTTGATTGTAACCCTTGCGCTCGGAATATATATTAGTACTGCGACTGACATCAACTAAAATTCTTTTAACAGATGTATTTTCAGGTTGCTGCCAAAGATATTGAGTAAATAGATAGGTAAATGCACCTGCGAAAATGTCGTCACCGAAGGAAGCATCAACCGCTAATTGATCGCGTTTTGCAGATGCGATCGCAACTCCTTTGGCTATATTTTGACGGCGCAACCTGATAAATTCTTGAGGAGAAAGATTCAACCGTTTTAACCATTGACGCTGATATTCGATTTCTTTGGGGCTAATTTGTAATTTTTTGCTACCGCTACGGGAACGAATCACAAAATTACCGCGTTTTGCACCTCCAGAATGACAGCTATCTAAAACAACAGTGACATTATCTGTTTTCAACGCAGACATCAGCAAAAACAGCGTATGTCCCATAATCTCTTCTACTTCGCCACCAAAAGAAGCATCAGAATCGATCGGAATTAGCGTACTGTTATATCCATCGGGGCTGTCTTTATCTGGATCTTCAACTTGCCCACCATGCCCCGAAAAGTGAAATACTACATTATCTCCGGGCTTGGCTTGTTTAATTAAATGTTCTTCAAATGCAGTTAATATTCCTTGACGAGTAGCTTGTGAATCAGTGACGGTAAGTATATCTTTAGGGTTAAAACCAAAACGATGAATTAATAATTCTTTTTGTAGCTTCACATCGTTGACACAGCCATCAAGTGGAGATATTTCACCGCTATATTCATTAATACCAACTAAAAGCGCTAACTTACGTTTTGTATTTTGGGCTAATGCTTTGCTGTATTTATCCCCCTGCTGCATGATATCAAGCTGACTCATACCAATTGCAGTTAATGCACTACCAGCGAATTGTAAAAAATGACGGCGTTTCATAAGATTTTGGCAACGGATAAGGTTTTGATAACGGATAGGATTTGGGCTACGGATGAGATTTGGGCAACGGATGAGATTTGGGCAACGGATAAGGTTTTGGGTAAGGGATGAGATTTGGGTAAGGGATGAGATTTTGGCAACGGATAGGATTTTGATAACGGATTAGTTATCTAATCTAATAATTTATATATCTAGGGGTGGTGGAGGTTATGCAGTTTTGTGAATATACCTGTGTTGAAATTAATTTCTCGCTAGTTCCCAGTCTCCGGCTGGGAATGCTTTGATAGAGGCTCTGCCTCCTGTAATCTGAAAGCTTAACCGCCTTAATAACACACTGATACATTGTGCTACGCATTGCCTTTGACGTTTTTAAAGATTTAACATTCATAGTTTAAGTTTGTATAAAGCTGCATACCCCAGAAAACACTTAGATGTATAGTTATATGGTACTTATTTTCAGCCTCCTAAAAACTCCTTAAAAGGGAATTATAAAGAATAAAACCTCGGCAATACTCCTTTAATCGTAATTTTGGCGTAAATCTTAAATAAAATCAACTATTAAGTAAGGAACGCACATGAATAGAAATATTATCTCCGTAATTTTCGGTATTATCGCTGTAGGTGTTTGGACATCGGTAAAAGCGCAAATAGATCCAAATCCCGAAAAAATTACTACGCCTAAATTTACTAGTGCTGAAAATGGCGATAAATTCAAGTTGCAAGCAGACGGTAAGCCTTTTAAACCAAATGCACTTAATCAATTAAATAAAATTCCTAAAACGCGGGGAGTGATTGGTACAGATGACCGCATTCCTATGACATTAAGAAAATATCCTTGGTCATCAATTGGTAGAGTTGCCGGAATAACGGCTAGTGGAGGTAAATATCACTGCACAGGAACTCTGATTTCAGAAAATGTTGTTTTAACTAATTCTCATTGCGTTGTCGATAATAAAACTAATCAACTCAGTCAAAAAATCTGGTTTCAGCCAAACGTAATTAATGGTGAAGTGCTAGACTCGCAAGACGTAGCGACAGTTAAACAAGTAATTTACGGTACTGATTTCACCGATAGAAATTCAGTTCAAAATGATTGGGCTGTAATGTTGATTGATAAGCCCTTGGGTAGAAAATACGGTTACTTAGGATTAAAGGATCTGCCTACATCAGCTTTTACTCAAAATGCGGAAAAATTATTTTTTGTCGGCTATTCCGGCGACTTTCCCAACCCGCAAAAACGAGCTTATCGACGATTTACCGCCGGTATGGGATGGACAGCAGGAGCGCAACAGGGATGCAGCATTGTAGGTGAACAGCAAGAAATATTGTTGCATGACTGCGATACAGCCGGGGGTTCCTCCGGTGGTCCGATTATTGCTTTTATAGATAATAATCCTTATATAGTTGCTCTGAATAATGCCGAAATTAAAGATAGAGATGGCAAAGGAGTGGTGAATTTGGCTGTGAAAATTTCGAGTATTGAGCGGGCTTTGAAGAGGAATTAAACTAGTTTTCCCACAGGTTGATTTGTAGAGACGCGATATATCGCGTCTCTACATTTGGCGGAATCACGCAAAATTTTTGTGCGATCGCGAAAATGTTTAGTAATTTCAACTTCATTCGGATGCAGTAAAATGCTAAAATCCATAGCAGTAAATGAGGACTGAGTTAATGAGTCCATTACTTGAAAAAGTATTAACTGAAATTGAAAAATTGACTCCAGAAGAGCAATTGATGGTAATGGGGCATTTAGTAGAACGGATGAAGAAAAATATTACTAAACCCCA
>CAYMZW010000570.1:0-4240 GCA_964395005.1 uncultured Rivularia sp. | reverse complement strand
TTAGGAATTAGGAGTTAGGAATTAGGAGTTAGGAGTTTTAATTTCTCCCCATCTCCTTGTCTCCTTGTCTCCTTGTCTCCCCATCTCCCCATCTCCCCACCCTATTTCTTAGCTCGCAACTGTCCGCAGGCTGCGTCTGCTTCTAAACCACGGGAGTAACGAACGCTGTGTGCGGTGTGGTGTTTTTCTAAGGCTTGTACAAAAGCTTGAATGCGATCGTAAGTTGGGCGTTGATAATCAACTTCGTCAATTGGATTGTAAGGTATTAAATTGACATGACATTGAAATCCGCGTAACTGTCGCGATAGTTGATGCGCGTGTTCTGGAAGGTCGTTGACACCGGCAAGAAGTATATATTCAAAAGATACGCGCCGTCCGGTCATTTCTACGTAGTCGCGACATTCGGCAAACAGTTCTTCAATTGGGAATTTATGAGCGCTGGGAATAAGTTGTTGTCGCAATTCTTGGTTTGGTGCGTGAAGACTAACTGCAAGAGTAGCTTGTAAGCGATATTTTGCTAAATTACGAATTCTTCCGGGAATACCTACTGTAGAAACAGTTAAGTTGCGCTGCCCGATTCCTACATCTTTATTAAGACATTGAATGGCGCTTAAAGTATTGTCTACATTTAATAAAGGTTCGCCCATACCCATAAATACAATATGGCTAACTCGTTGTCCAAACTCTTCCTGTACCGTTAAAACTTGATCGACAATTTCGCTACGAGTTAGATTGCGCTTGAAACCACCTTTACCAGTAGCGCAGAAATCGCAAGCCATCGGGCAACCAACTTGAGTAGAAACGCAAACCGTTAAGCGTTCTAATTCTCCTCGATTTTCTCCTTGTCTATTCCGATTTTTTCCCCATCTCTTATAAGTAGGCATACCAACGGTTTCAATAATTTCTCCATCAGCCAATTCCAAAAGATATTTTACGGTGCCATCGGGAGCAGTAGAACGATGTTGTAAAGTGGAACGCCCCACGGGCACTTCCGCTACAGATTCCCGCCACTGCTTAGAAAAGACAGTAATATCAGTCAGCGAACGAACACCCTTTTGATATATCCACTGATGTAACTGCTTTCCTCTGTAAGCTGGTTGATTTTGCTCTTGTACCCAAGCAGTTAATTCTTCTAAAGACGCTCCTAATAAAGGAGGGATAGAGATTTTTGGATATTTAGGAGTGGGAGGTTTGGAAGAAACTACAGAATTAACAGACATAGTGGAGTTACGATTATTAAGAAGACAGTGGATCTTTATCCTAGATTATTTAAGGTTTTTATTGTTGAGGGTTCAGAACTAAATAAAAATAATTAGACAAAAATTAGAAATATTGGATATAAACGGTTTCCAGCCATAATTCTCGCGCTTCATTAATATTTGTCATTGTTTCTTCAAGAGTTTCACCTTGAGTGAGACATCCTGGTAAGTCTTGAATTTCGGCAACATATCCACCATCTGTATCTGGATAAACTGTTACAGGATATTGAAGGCTCAAATAGTATTTTAATGATTGCTTTTCAATCTGCTTCTTCGGTTTAAACTTCGTTATTATTCCAATCTTCCAAATTTAATAGTTCAACAATTTTAATAAAATATTCATTATTTTCTATATCAATAAAAATAATTAAAGACGTTGCAATGCAACGTCTCTACACAATTTATATGTATTATCCAACATCAAACGGTGTTACTGATTAGGAGTTTCTTCCGCTGCGGGAATCTCCAAATTTCCTTCAGCAGGAATCAATTTATTCAACACGTTAATGTAACTTAAAACAGTATTACGCTGTTGTTCTAAATTAACCGCAACATTAATATTCTTTTTCGCAATAGCTTCTTGCAACTCTTGTATTTTACTGATATTCAAATTAGCGTCTGTATCCTCAACTCTTCCTAAAGCTGCTGCTGCTTCTTGTAAGCGAGTATTCGCCATCCCAAAATTACGCTCGTCTAAATTGACTGTAACATCATACAAATCGCCGCGAGCTTCCATTAAATAAGCGCGATTTGTTGCCGTATTTAACGATTCCTTGGTTTGCTCTAACTCTCGCTTAATTGGCTGATCATCAGAAGAAAATTGAGAGCGCCCTTGCCACCAACCAGCACCGTATAAAGCCACACCCGCAATTGTGGCAATTACAATACCAATTAGAATTTTCTTAAACTTAGAAAATGCCGAACCTTTATTACTTTCCTCAGCTGTTTTAACGTCTGCTGCTTCACTCATGGCTTTTTAAATTCCTTCCCAAATATGCTTAGTTTGTAAAACGTTTATAATCTTTTTCTTTAATTATCTCAAGAATATTTCGTAAAAAACCCGTAAATTAATATACGTAACAATTAGTTGGGAATTGGGCATGGGGAGAGAGGGGAGAGAAGGGGAAGAGGGGGAAGAGGGGGAAGATTAAATTCCTAACTCTTAACTCTTAACTCCTAACTCCTAACTCCTAACTCTCTAAAGCGGATTCCGAGAAGGTACGCCAACAGCACGAGGAAACTTTGCGGGTGTAGCTGCTACTTTTCGCAAATACAGACAATGGCGATCGCTTTTACTCAAGGGTGTATTAAATTGTTCGATCGATTCTATTCTTCCACCCAACTGTTGAACGGCGTTTTCCATGCTGAGATTTTCTGTTTCTGTCAGGCTACCTCGATAAATTACGGCTAATCCTCCTTGTTTTAACAATGGCAAAGTATATTCTGCACAAGCTGAAGCTGAAGCTACGGCACGAATTAAGGCTATATCGTATTTTTCTCTATGCTTTGGCTCTCGACCGATTTCTTCTGCTCTACAGGTAGTAGCTTTAACGTTGTTTAAATTGAGTTTGGGTAAAATACTATCGATAAAATTAATCTTTTTTTTAGTAGAATCAACTAGATTAATCGTACAATTATTAACTATCATAGCTGCCGGAATACCAGGAAAACCCGCACCAGTACCTAAATCAATAATCTTAATTTTTTTTCTCTCTTCCCCCTCTCTCTTCTGTGCCGAAATCAAAAACTTAATTCCTCGCAAAGAATCCCATAAATGTTTTTCCCAAAAATCTTCAGGGTTGGTAATGCGAGTCAAATTTAGCTGACGGTTACGAACGAGAATCAATTCATAAAGATGCTGAAACTGAGTTTGTTGTTGAGAAGATGGCTGCCAATTAAGGGTTTGTTCCCAGATAGCCATCATAGTCGGCAAACGAGATATAGTTGAATCGTTCACAATAAAAATGACGAGTTATATTTTTGAAAATACAAAATAGTATTTTAGATATTAACTCGACTATTAACCCGACAAAACTTAACTAACAGAAATTAACAGGTTTTAAATTGGAGACGAAGCCTAAAATCCAACTCAAATTAGAACAAGTCAGCTATACAGAAAAACTGACTGCTCAAGCCAAACACAAATTACCCGAATATCCGATATTGCAGGATATTTCATTCGAGGTTTTTGAGGGCGATCGCATTGCAATAGTAGGCCCAACAGGGGCGGGAAAATCTTATTTATTGCGGCTTTTAAATCGTTTGTGCGAACCTACAAGTGGTAAAATTTATCTGGACGATCGAGAGTATCGGCAAATTGCCGCTCAATCATTACGTCAATCTGTAATACTGGTATCACAAGAACCAAAGTTGTTAGGAATGAGCGTTAGAGATGCGATCGCTTATCCGCTTGTATTGCGGAATCTACCCAAGGCTCAAATTCAGCAACGCTTAAGCTACTGGATCGAACAGCTACATATTCCAGACGACTGGTTAGGAAGATCGGAATCACAGCTTTCCAAAGGGCAGCGACAAATTGTAAACCTTGCTAGAGGTTTAGTTATTCAGCCAAAAATTTTATTGTTAGATGAACCAACTTCTAATTTAGATTTAGGAACAGCTGAGCGCATTGTAAAAATATTAAATCAGCTATACGAAAACTATCAAACTACAATTTTGATGGTGAATCACCAGCTAAATATAGCCCAAATGTTTTGTACCCGGCTTTTTCACTTGCAACAAGGGCGTTTGATCGCAAACCAAACAGCTTCTCAAATAAACTGGAATAATTTGCAAGAAACCTTGAAACAAGCAGAAGCCGACGACGATTTTGAATTTTAAAGCTGGGAATTGGGCATAGGGCAAGCCCGGAATATTGAGTTTTGAACTAATAACTCTTAACTCCTAACTATTAATTCCTAACTCTTAATTCCTAACTCCTAACTCCTAACTCCTAACTCCTAACTCCTAACTCCTAACTC
>CAYMZW010000569.1:0-4245 GCA_964395005.1 uncultured Rivularia sp. | reverse complement strand
ACGCATCAAAGCTATCAATTTCAAATTCACAAGCTCTTGAAGCTTCTTCTGGAGTAAATGGCTCGAAATTAAGTAATGATAAATGAGATGGTTCTTTAATCATTTCTTTTGCAAGTAGCAATCCGGCAACTGTCCAAGTTTGATATTTTCTGGATTGCTTACCAATCAATCTTCCTCGCTTACCATCATAGTATTCGGGCCATTCATCTTCTTGAAGGCGTGACTGAGCAATATGAATCGCTCTTTCGGCAATACATATTTTGTTTGTTTTGATTGCCGCAGCGGTTAACATCCACATCAAAACAGGCCAGCTTCCAGCATTATGATACGACCAAGCAATGTTCTTGGGGTCGCATCCAGTTATAATTTTATATTCATCACCTTCTAATGCCGGAAATGTAATTTTCATGGGCATATCTCCCACTAAATCTTCCCATCTTTTTTCAATCAGAGTCATAATGGCATCTGACTGTTCTTCACTTGCTAAATCGCAAATAATCGCCATCAAGTTTCCTAAAGAAAAGAAACGAGTATCCATTTGTGATGGGCCAATATTACCTGCTAAATAACCACCTTTTTTGGGCAACCACTTAGCTAAATCGTTGTAAGGTAGTGAATCTACATAAACGTTAAATTCGTTGACAGCTTCTTTACCGTATTCTTCACCTTTGTAACGATAAATAGTATTAAGACGTTTAAGATCTATCCAATAATGTTTGCGAATATGGGCACGTAAAATGGGTAAACGATTATCAATTGCAATCACCCAATCTTGATTGCCATGACAAATCAACATTTCTCGTGCCGCACGTAATGCTGAATAAAATAAAGATTGAATTTCTAAAGGATGCCCGTAAATACCCAAACGTCTATCGATCATGCAGGCTCCATCGGGAACCAACAGCGTTGGATACATATCAAAGCGAGTTGCTAAACACAGTTCTAAAATTAACCCAATACCTGTTTGAAATTCCGGTTGGTATGCCAATGAATAATCTTTCGTCGCAACTACATAAGCACGCAATATAATCAGCCACCACAGGCAAGAATCAATTGGCGTTACTCTTGCGATCGCGTGTTCGCCAAAATCTGCTTCTAAATATTCTTTTCCATTATTAGAAACTACTTTGAAACTAGCTGGCATCAAGCCTTGCCCTGGTTTATAAGCATCTAACTGATTATCTTTTGGCTGCAATTTCAAAGTTTCTTCGAGAAAGTTACGGACTATATCCGTTTCTCCTTTAATCAGAAAATATAGAGCAGATGAAACAAAATCTCGCACAAAACATTGGTCGTAGTTTAATGCATCTACACTTCCATCTAAAGCCGCTACCGTACCAACAGGACGACCTTTAAAGTAGATAATTGTCTTCTGTAACTGCTCAGTCGCTTCTTTTTCTAATTTGTCAATTGCTGCCAAATCTTCTAATTGCATATCTATTAATACTCCCTTGTGCGGTTAATATAATTAGTACTATCTATTTAAAGATTCACCCTACTTTTTTTATAGGGTAATTTCTGAAAAAACTTTATAGCGCATGATATTTATCAAAAAATAAAAAGTTCAAAATAAATCAGTTTTATACTGATTCTTTCACACTATTTAGCTTAACAAGTAAACACGTTTAAATTTTCCGCTATTTACTTGCAATTAATGACAACATCTTTAAATAAAAGTACTTAAAGCTGATAAATATTTTGATTTTTCTATGTACCTGCATAATTATTAATTATAACAAGTTTTTATTTTGTGCAACAATATTTGAATATTTTCGTTTAGTTTTTCCATCGACAATAAATATTAGCTAAACCTTGTTTAAGCTATTCTGTGATAAGAATTTTCAAAACTAATTTACCTGTAAAACGAAGTAATTAACTATCATTTATCTGTACTTAAGCTACAATCAAATATTGAAATATTTATAGTAAAAAATATAATAAAGTTTCAATAAAACAAGTTGAATATGTTTATAGTAACGATATTTACTATAGATTAAAAGTATAATTAAGCCTTTTGCCGCTTTTTTAACTTGATAATATATAATATAATCGCTACTTAACCTAGCTTGCTAATAATTGCAACTATAAAAAAAACTATATTTTTTAACTGTATATAAAACTACAAAATTAGTTACTAGCTTCATAATTTAAATCAACAGTTGCAGATACATATACTATTTAATTACCTGACAAATCATAGTTTAAATAAATTACTTACAATAAAGTTAAACCTCGATAAAAGGAAAAGCTATATTAATCAAGATGGTTTGTTTACCCAGTATAAAGTAACCGTCAAGCGATCGAGCTTGCGATCTAACGCTGTACGGTAGCGAACAACGATCGAGCAACGGCATTCTGTAACGGTTGCTACAGAAATTATATCAAATCCTAAAGACTCTTCAAGGTTTTCATCTATGAACTTTACAAAGAATTGATAAAGTACGGTAAAAATCTGATAAAGTTTTGATACATTTACCGTCTAGATTGAGCTTCTATGGAAAAAATGTTTGGAATAATACATTTACTCTTGTTACTGTATAAGTTTAAAATTAATTCTTTAAAAAATTGTTCTTTATAAAAAAACTGCGGTTTAATAAGGACAGTTTATACCCAGATGTATCGACAGGCTCCAGTGTTTGTACAGAATATAATATTAAGCATTTATAGCTATTGTGTGAAACTACTATTTCTATTTGATTGTGGGAGCAAATATCTATATTAACGAAAATACTTAAACAACAAGCTTTGAAGCAATATAAAAATATTAAAACAAGATATTTTCATAGAACTTAGCTAACAATTTAATTTATTTTACTTGTATTATATTTACACTATATTTAATATACATTTGATAAGGGATCTAAAAAACTAAAGTATTTCAATACAGTAATTATTATCCATCGCATAAAAATACAAAGGAAAAATAAATGTTAAAAGCCTCCGAAATTGCAAAAACGCCTTCCACCGAACGCCTGCTTAATCTTTGGGCACGGCGTTATACACCTGAAATATCGCCTTTATTAGCGAATAGTTCATCTTGCAATGAGTTATTAAAAGCATCAACACCAGAAGGTAGAGCTTTAACCGCTGATAAGTTAAAAGAAAAAATGCTGGATGTAAATTGTCAGATGGGGTGGATACAAACCAAAAATCTCTACAGCTATATTCCTAACGTTTTAGATTTAACAGAAGCAAGACGAATTACAAAATTCGCTTTTCGTGTTTATAAAAAATTAATGGAAATTTATCAGCAGCAATCGCCGAAAATAGAAGTAGAAAATAACTCTCTTTCTCAATGGGTTATACCGGCAGTTGAAGAACTTGCATATGCTTTAGAACCTATATTGATTATATTTCAGGAGCAGCACGTAGCATCTAAGGATTGGCGAAGCCTTGGTTTTATGACTTCGCAATTGAATTTTTCTAATAAATTAATTATGAAAAGGTTGACGACAGCCGAACAAGTATTGCTAGCTCCTTATTTGAAATTTGTCGAAGAGCAAGTAGCAATGCCTTGGCAAAGAGTTTGTGCTAATGCTGCTAATTATGAACTAAATTCGCCGGAGTTAAAGCTTGTTGAACAAATGATGCCAGCTTCATCAGAAATAGCCCACTCAGTTTATCGCAAGCTAATTGAATTGTTACCTAGCAGTCGTAGTAGAAGAGGAAAATTAGCAGATAAGGGTATATCTCATTCTTGCCACCGCGACTTAACTATGTTCCAGGCTTATATATTATTATGCTTTTTAGAAAAAAGTATGATACCAATCGAACAAGAATTAATTCCTTTATGCGCGATGGTTGTAGAAGGAGTTGAAATCAAATGGGAATTAACTCAAAAATGGTGTGAAGTATTAGCTCATGAAATGGAGAGCCGTTTAGATTCCGAACAAAAGGATTTATTAATGCCTTATACTCAAGGAATGAAGCAAGCAATGTTTAAAGAGCGTGGAAGTTTAGGTTTTACAGAAGAAGTTGCTGCTAAGTTTGTTTGATTCTGATGGTTAAGGGAATAGGGAATAGGGAACAGGTAATAGTGAAAAAACATAACTATAACAGTTGGTTAAATATTTAAAATAGCGATCGAAATCTCGTTGCAAGGCTCCTACTTATAACGCAATTATTAAACGATTAATACAGCTTTCCATCGCTGTTCCCTGTTCCCTTTTTAAAATGTTTCACATAGCCAAAATTATCAATCATTTAAAAGTTGTTTTTTGAGCATTTGTAATTCGTCTTCAATTT
>CAYMZW010000568.1:0-4247 GCA_964395005.1 uncultured Rivularia sp. | reverse complement strand
AAAACAGCGGAATTCTGCTCGATGTGCGGCCCTAAATTCTGTCCCATGCAAACCAAAGTTGATGCTGACGCATTAACCGAGCTAGAAAAATTCTTAGCCAAAACCGATAAGCAACCTGTAGCGCAAAGTTAAAAGTTTGTCCCGATAATGTAGAGACGCGATATATCGCGTCTCTACACAATTTTGGGTTATAACTATAAATTTTAATTACAAATCTCTTTATACCGTTCTTGAATATCGGTGATTGAAAACACAGCCTGAAACTGTAAATCTACTGACTTATAATATTCTTCCCCACCCTGCTTCCGATCTATCAGTGAAATTACTCTATCAACTGTATAGCCAGCATCTCTAAGCCTGGTAACAGCTTTCATAGCCGATCGCCCAGTTGTAACAACATCTTCTAGAACTATAACTTTAGCTGCTTCCGGTAAACTTGGACCTTCTACATAAGCTTTCGTTCCATGACCTTTGGCTTCCTTACGTACAATCAAAGCCGGTATCGGTTTATTTTCCAAAGCAGAAACAACACTTACAGCACTGACGATGGGGTCGGCCCCTAAAGTTAAACCCGCTACAGCTTGAGTGTTTGATGGCAGCATATTTAAAAGCAGACGACCGATCGCCAAAGCGCCTTGAGGATGAAGCGTTACCTCTTTACCATTAATGTAATAACTGCTACGCGCACCAGAAGAAAGAACAAAATCTCCTTCCTGGTAAGCAAGCTGACAAAATAAGTCTAATAATCGTTGGCGAAGAACATTTAGATCGTTATTTGTAGCCCATAAATCTTTTTGGCTAGAGTTTTCAGCGTAATAAACCATTACAAATCAATAAATTTTATGTTACACAGGAGTCGAACTTATGCTCACGAAATTAAGCATAAGTCAAAATTCGCACAAAAATACAGGAGTTGTTAATATGCCGTTAAACTTGAAAGCCCTAAGTGGTTTAATAATGCTTGCTGCTACTATCAGTTTTCCAAATATTGCAGTAGCACAGACAGAATCTAGTTATCAAACCCCAAATGAAGTATTTGAAAAAGCTTTTTACGAAAACTATCCAGACTTTTACAACAACGATGGTTTATTTCGGGAAATAGATTGGATATTTGGATCTGGTTCATTGTTCAAAAATTCTTTTCCAGAAAATGAAATCGAACGAGATGCTAAGTTAGTAAACATTCTTTATCAAGATATGCTCTCTAAGCAAACAACCAGCGATCCATATATTCGGACTCCAGATTTACCAAATCCTTATAACACCTCGTTACTAGCTTCTCCGCGCTTGAGAGCAACTCAGTTACAAGTTGGAACCGAATTCCGTTTTGATAACTTACCCTTACCACAGAGATACTAAACTTCACTTTGATAGTTTACCACGGGAGCCGTTAATGGCGGAATTTTGGATTGTTAGGAAAATTATAGAAACTTTCTAAGAGAGCTAATAGTAGGACAAAAAAATTTTCTGCCCTACTTATATAACAATAAACAATGCCGAATAAACAATAAGTCATTAGTTCTAGTTAAATAGCAAAGAACTAATGACTAATTGCGTAAAATCATATATATTTTGAAATCCAGGGTGCAGGAGTTGAACCTGCCTAACACGAATTATGAGTTCGTTGCCTCAACCGCTCGGCCAACCCTGGCTGATTAGTAATTATAGCGCAAGTTAACCGTTTTGTGTTACCTCGCTAATTAATTACCAGATTTAATGTTACATCATTTGATAACAAAATAGTGCAAACTAATAAATATTCAAGTTTTACACTAATATCAAGTCACCATCAATTTCCGTCAATTCCTTTATTCTTACGCCAAACAGCTATATTCCCACTGCGATGAAACTAAATTCCACTGTACTTCTAACGTTAATTTTGCTAACCCTAATGTTAGGGGCTGGTTCCGTAAGCGCCTTTTGGGGATTTACTTTAGGAAGTGCGGCTCTCAAAGGTGTCACAACACCAGATGCTCGCCCTACTACCAAATTTGCTAGGAAAGGAACAAGTGGCAATCAAGACAGAGAAGGAGTAACCTTTGTCAAAGAATCAGAAATCCTTAAAACTGTTAAAGCACGCATCGAAGGTAAAACTAAGGCGGCTAAATCTAAAAAGGCAAATGAGTTAGAAGAAGGCAAAAAAAATACTAAACGCAAACGAGAACAGAAGCCATCTGAAGCTGAAGAAAAACCGCAAGCAGGATTTCCCGTTCAAGCCGAAAGCGAAGGTGTAACACTTTCGGTGCAGTCAGCTCGATATTCGGGGGGTGCATTATTGCTGAAAGTAAAAATGGATAATAAAAGTGATGAATCAGTACGCTTCCTTTATAGTTTCCTAGATGTTACGGATGATAAAGGAAGAACTTTAAGTGCTTCTACAGATGGTTTACCGTCGGAATTAGCTTCCAATGGCTCAACACATTTCGGTACTATCAGTATTCCCACAGCACTACTCGATGATGTCAAACGGATTTCCTTAGCCCTTACAGATTATCCGGCACAGAAATTACGCTTGCAAGTATCAAATATTCCTGTAGAAAAGTAGACAAGGGGAATATTGAATTGATAGATTCTGAATTTTTGCGATTTGATTTACCTTCGATTAAATTCAAAATCGATCCCTTTAATCTAAAATTTCAGTATCGAGGAAAAGCGTGATGGTGGCATCTGTGTTTTACATGAGAAAAGGCGGTGGATGGTTTTCATAGTTTAAATTGGACGGAAGTAGGGCTGAGATTATTATCAGTTCTACTTCTTATTGCCATTAATGCCTTTTTTGTCACCGCAGAATTTTCAATGGTGACAGTACGGCGATCGCGCATTCATCAGTTGGTGCAGGCTGGGGATATTCAGGCGATCGCCGTCGAAGTGCTGCAACGTAGCATTGATAGACTGCTATCTACAACCCAGTTGGGCATTACTCTTTCAAGTTTGGCGCTGGGATGGATCGGGGAAAGTACAATTGTTGAATTGATTAATGTATGGTTGGAATCTTTACCCGTACCAGGGGGGTTAAATCTTTTTGTCGCTCATTCTCTATCAATTCCGATAACTTTTTTCTTCATAGCTTATTTACAAATAGTTATAGGAGAATTATGTCCCAAATCTGTAGCAATGCGTTATTCGGAAGAGTTAGCCAGGTTTTTAGGACCTTCTGTTACAGCGATTGTCAGATTTTTTGGCCCGTTTATCTGGATTCTTAATCAATCAACTCGTTTTTTATTGCGGCTATTTGGCATTGAATACACTGGTAAAAGCTGGAGGCCACCAGTTACTCCAGAAGAATTATTGTTAATTATTTCTACAGAAAGAGAATCTACTGGGTTAAGAGCAAGAGAACGAGAACTATTAAAAAATATTTTTGAGTTTGGTGAAGTGACAGTTCAAGCTGTGATGGTTCCTCGCAGCAACATAGTAGCCCTATCTAAAAACACCACCTTACAAATTTTCCTCGAAGAAATGGCAGATGCGGGTCATTCTTGCTACCCAATATTTGGGGAATCTTTGGATGATATTCGCGGTATTGTCTACTTTAAAGATTTGACACAGCCTTTAGCATTAGGGCAACTCAACTTAGATACGCCAATTCATTCCTATATGCGTCCTGCAAGGTTTGTGCCGGAACATACACCTTTAAACGAACTATTGCCTATGATGCAGCAAGAAAAGCTTGCTATGGTCGTAGTCGTAGATGAATTTGGCGGCACTGTAGGATTAGTAACTATCCAAGATATTGTTGCTCAAATTATTGGTGACATAGGTGAAACACAAAACAGCAACGATTTGCTGATCAAAATGTTAGACGAGCAGACTTTTCTAGTTCAAGCACAAATAAATTTGGAAGATCTCAACGAAGTATTAGAACTCAATTTACCTTTAACAAAAGAATATCAAACACTCGGAGGCTTCATGCTCTATCAGCTACAAAAAATTCCTACAATTGGCGAAAGTTTCCGCTATAAAAATTTAGAATTCACAGTAGCCTCAGTAACAGGTCCCCGCATACAGCAAATTCAAGTAAAAAGGCTTTAGAAAGTGAGGAGTTAGGAGTTAGGAGTTAGTAGTTAGTAGTTAGTAGTTAGTAGTTAGTAGTTAGTAGTTAGTAGTTAGGATTTAGGAGTTGTAAATAGCTAAGTAGTGAGTAGCAAGTAACAAGTTAGGAACTAATTTCTCCTTGTCTCCTTGTCTCCTTATCTCCCCCTCTCCCCATCTCCCCATCTCCCCATCTCCCCATCTCCCCCTCTCCC
>CAYMZW010000567.1:0-4252 GCA_964395005.1 uncultured Rivularia sp. | reverse complement strand
AATAGCGTAAAGCTAATAACCGCAGTAATTGCACCTGTTGCCCATCCGAGATTCTCTACTAATTGGAAAGGTAACAGCAAGCAATAAAGTAGCAATAGTTGTTTTAGATGAATGGTATAAGCAAAAGGTATAGGCGTTTTCAAAATACGCTCGCACGCTCCCAAATTATCTACCATACTATTGATTAACTCTTGCATAGCGATTAACTGATAACTATTTAGGCGATCGCGATTAGACTGCTCTTGCAAATAATCTCCGATCCAAAAAGCTATTTCTAGAGGAGGATGATTCATTGTTCGCAATATCATGTATCTTGATTCGAGCATTAACTCTTTTAATTCACTATTTATAGGTAAAGAGCGTAAGTGTAATTTAGTTGCCACTGCGAAAGCAACTAGTAAACGCAAGGTTGCAACTTTCTCTTTTCTATCTTCGGGACATATTTCATCTACAGATACCAAAATTAATCGCGCCAAATTTCTTACATCATTGACAATATCCCCCCATGCTTTTCTGCCTTCCCAAAAGCGATCGTAGGCTGTATTCGTCCGAAACACGAGTAGCAAACCTAGTACAATACTAGGGATAACGCTACCTAAAATAGGTTGGGATACAGGAAAATTTAGATAATAAAGTAGAGAAACAAAGCTACCGAATAATCCGAAAAATAGAACTCGGTAGTGGATTGTCACGATTACTGTACCCTTAACTCGGAAAGCCAATCGCAACCGTCTTAATCCTCGCGATCCCATGCAGCTACCTAAGTAAATATTAAGTTTGTTTAGAATATAAACATTTAGAGTATAAATTAATATGCGTCGGGTAGTAGTAATTTTATTGATACTTTTACGAAAATTGTTTGGTTAAATTTACTTAAATAGACATCTAACTAAAGATAGTATTTATAATTTGAGTTTTTGCTTTCTGAACTACTATAGCGAGCTAAGGAAAAAATATTTTACTTCTTTAAGTAGAGAATGATTTATTCTAAAGTAAGATGTGGTTAAAATTAAGTTAAGCTACTTTTAATCTGTAACTTCTGAATCATTTTAAGATCGAATCGGAGGTTACGAGCATAGGTATTTTGAGTTGAGTAAAACTTTAAGTAAAGGAGAATTGCTGGTTATCACCAATCTTTACTTTTTATCTTAATTGTGTGACAGTTAACAATCTGACCAGATAATTGCGTTCTGTTTTACTTGTTTTATAATTAAAGGCTATAAAGGATATGTTTATGCATAAGTTAATTACATCGATTTTTACTTAAATTTAGTCGGTTCTTAGCTTAGCAATAACTAAAATTGTGTGTGGGGTGATTATGCCTCATTTGTAAGTTTCACAATCTAAATGGATTGACGATCAAATTTGCAGCAAAGTAGATTATCCGTGCAAGGTGTGAGGAGAAGAGGAATAATGTCTAATTTTTTGTGGAAATCCTTGGCGTTAAGTCAGGCCGTTTTCGGAGCTTCATTGTTAGTTTCAACAACTGCGATCGCAGCTCCTAGTAGTACCGAATCTGAAGCTGTTAGTGCTGAAGTATCTCAATTCGAGAAGTCTGAAACTGAAACTCCATCAGTGTTTTCAGCTTCTTTTGAATCTCAAGAAACACAAACGTTGGCTCAAGCTCAACAAACTGAAGGCAACGTTTTACAAGAAGTAAATCAGTATAGTAGTGAAGGACAAGAAAATGGAAGTCAATCTCAGGTAACTTCCGTTTCTCAGTTTTCCGACGTACAGCCTACCGATTGGGCTTTCCAAGCTTTGCAATCCTTGGTTGAGCGTTATGGGTGTATAGCAGGTTATCCTAACGGTACCTATCGTGGGAACCGTGCTTTAACTCGTTATGAATTTGCAGCAGGTTTGAATGCTTGTTTAGATAGAGTTAACGAATTAATAGCAACTGCTACTGCTGATATTGTTACCAGAGAAGATTTGGCTACTTTGCAGCGTTTGCAGGAAGAATTCTCTGCTGAACTAGCGACTTTACGCGGAAGAGTAGATGCTTTAGAAGCGCGTACCGCAGAAATCGAAGCGAATCAATTCTCTACAACAACCAAACTAGTTGGTGAAGCGATTTTTGCGTTAACTGATGGCTTTGGCGATACTGCTGACGACCTCAACAACACCGTCTTCCAAAACAGAATTCGCTTGGATTTACAAACCAGTTTTACTGGTAAAGATGTTTTGCATACCCGTTTAGCTACTGGTAATGCTCAACGTTTGAATACTGGAATTCCTGGTATAGACGTTAATGCTACCCCAGATGGAATTCCTGATAATTACGATGGTACAAACTTCCAAACCTTTAACTTAACTGGCGATCCAAGCAACAGCAATGATGTATATCTAGACTGGTTGTCTTACTACACCAACCTCGGTCCCGCACAGCTTTATGTTTCTGCTACTGGCGGTATTCACAGCGATTATGCTGCTACAGTTAATCCTTACTTCGAGGATTTTGACGGTGGTAATGGTGCTTTGTCTACCTTTGCTTCTGAAAGTCCCATCTATCGTATCGGTGGTGGTGCAGGTGCGGCATTGAATATCAAGTTTGGTGCAGGTAACAGTATTCTTCGTCCAAGTTCTTTAACAATTGGTTACTTGGGTTCCGAACCTAGCGATCCTGGAATTGGTTCGGGTATATTCAACGGTAACTATGCTGCACTCGGACAGTTGAACTTCAACGTTAGTAACCGCATTGCTTTAGCAGCAACCTACGTTCACGGTTATCACGGTGCGGGTAGCAGTTTGTTTGATGCAGGTGGATTCGGAGGTACATCGGAACAACAATTTATCAATGAAGATGGTGATGTTGATACTAGAACTGTTAACAATCCTGTAGTTGGCACATCGCAAGCAAACTTTCTTGAAAACCCAGCTTCGAGTAATTCCTACGGTTTAGCTGCTGCAATTAGACCTAGCGATAAGTTCTCGATTAGTGGTTTTGTTTCTTACCATGATGTTACCGGCTTTGGCGCTGGCGATGACTTTGAAGCTTGGAGTTGGGGTGCTGGTGTAGCTTTACCTGACTTCGGTGGTAGAGGAAATGTTTTGGGTATCTTCGGTGGTGCTCAACCTTATTCTCTGAATAGAGTTGCAGGTGTTCAAGATGGTGATATTCCTTATCACATCGAAGGATTCTACAAGTATCGCGTCAACGATAATGTTTCCATCACTCCCGGCGTTATTTATCAGACTTCTTCTAATCAAGACAGTGATAACGACGACGTATTCATCGGTACTCTCAGAACAACCTTTACGTTCTAGTTTATTAACGAAAATCTAACAGTTTGATATAAGTTGCTCCCTGTTAATTAATGGGGAGCAATTTGTTTGTAATTTTATATGTAATTGGAAAGCAGCAAACCCCAGTGGAGAACCGGAGTATACTAAAGTAAGTTAGGAATTAGGAGTTAGGAGTTAGGAGTTAGGAGTTGTGTAAATTAAAATTTGATATTGGTGATTAGTGCGATCGCCTTGGTTGTTACTAATTTCAATATTGGTAAGTAGTAGTCCAAAGCATTAATTTTGACAGGTTCGTTTTCTCCCAAACTTAGGGAGACGTTATGTATAACGTCTCTACAACCCGTCAGAAAAAAATGAAAAAGACCAGTAGTACTCGATTTCATAAATTTTGACAGGTTCGTTTTCTTTCAAACGTCGGGAGACGTTATATATAACGTCTCTACAACCCGTCAGAAAAAATGAAAAAGACCACTAGTACTTCACCACATTAATTTTGCGGGGTATTCTTCAGTCCTATTCATAGGACTTTCGCTGTTAGACTGGGGTTTGCAACCCCAGGCGGATTGGATACATACCCCTCATAACTTATGTGGCGAAGCACTATAAACAAGATCGAAAACTATTTTTGAAACGAGTCTACAACTCCTAACTCCTAACTTTTAACTCCTAACTACTAACTCATAACTCCTAACTCCTAAACCTTAACTTTTATCAAAACAGATCAGTGGAACTATCGTGTAAATCAGAATATGCAATTTTGGCGTTATTAGAATTAGCAACTCATTACCAAAAAGGGGAGCCATTACAAATTCGGCAAATTGCAACTAAACAAAATATACCCGACCGTTATTTGGAGCAACTTCTGGCAACGTTAAGACGTGGTGGACTTGTTAAAAGCCAACGCGGCTCTAAAGGTGGTTATTTCTTGACGCGGGAACCTTGGAAAATTACTTTATTTGATATTTTTGTATGTGTGGAAGGGCTTGACAAATTACAAAACTGTGAA
>CAYMZW010000566.1:0-4273 GCA_964395005.1 uncultured Rivularia sp. | reverse complement strand
CTCCAACGGTTATATTTGGAATCTATTAAAGTTGCTTCAAATACTTGTTGCACATTAGACCCAGATTTTGCATCAAACCCTTTTAGCTTTTCAGGGATTAAAATATTACCTTCTATATCAGTTTTGGCTGCTTCAAAACAAAAGCGATATTGCTTGTTTAACTCTGGGTCTTTCCAATTGAAACTTTTGGGAACTTCACCTGCTTTTAGCTCCATGAATTCTTGCGGTAGAATTTGTTGAAAGCGTTTAAGTATTGCTAATCCAGCAGTTTGAATATCGGGTTTATCTTCTAAAAGCAAGGTATCACTCAAAGAAATTCCTGTTTTGAGGGGTAATCCAGTTAATAATAATCCGTTAACCTCCTGTTGATTCGCTAATTGATTTGCAATATTAGTTAAGCTAGGATTGATATTGCCTCTAGCCGGAAATGGTGATGTGAGAATTTCTTGATTTTCTGGTGGCTCTGAGTTGATTATACGTTGGTCTTCTACTTGCAATCCTGGTGTCAACGTTATGTATCCAGGTGATGGCGAAGAAATTAGATTGCTTCTTGATTCTGTTGTTGCTATTGTTGTTATTTGCTCGTAAGAAATAATACTACCTTTTTCAGATTCGATATCAAGTTGCTGCTGCTTGAAAGGAATAGTTTCAGTTGTCTTACTGGGGTCATCTTTGAAAGAAAAATTGAATCCAGTTAGTTGATTTTCATCAAAGACTAAATTCATTTGTACTTCTTGACCACGTTCTAAACTTACTTCCTTTAAAGCTGCTTGCAAATCTTTTACGTCGGCTAAATGATGCTTGCTATCCAATACTTGGTTTACTACATCAGATATAAACTTTAATTCTGCTGGGTCAGTGATAAAGCAATTATCAAGTGAATTATTCATAATTACATATGATAGCTATGTACATTCGTAGTTATACCTATTCTAATTTTTGAACTTATCCCTAGTTTTTGTAGATATAAGATTTTTATGCTATTGAAATCATTTTCTATCAAACATCTTTAATCAATGCTTATCTTATGACGTAAAGAGATTTATCACTATAGTAATAAAATAATTTATGACTATAGTGATAGACATTAAAAAAAAATCGGCTGAAACTATTGCTTCATACCGCATCAACACTTTTAAGTAATAACGAACTTTAGATAAATTGTTTGTTCTATTAAACAAGTTTTTTTCAAATCATTTAAAATTTTTAGGTTAATTAAGATATTTTTAAATATGTACATAATTTTTTTTTAGAATGATGACCAATTATTTTATTCCGGATTATCAATTTATCGATAAGAATGTAGCAGCGGAATTAACGGGCTTGTCCAGTGACACTCTTAAAAGGTATCGGCAAAAAGGCAAGCTTCAAAAAGATATACATTGGGTTTCCATTAACTCAAGAGTAGTTAGGTATAATAAAACTCTATTAATCGATTGGATACAGAATCACCAAAGCAATCCGAAAGCGCACTCAAAAGCAATTGAAAATTATTTAGCGTCGCTTCCCTCAAGTCAGAAGAAAATAAAGGGAAAACGTTCTTAATGTTTAAATCCTATTTTTTTATATTTCTTGTTATCACTCGTAATATAAACTATACGATGTGTATAATACTTCTCTTCTATGATTTTTAAGTGGGTGTATTTTTCTAGAAATTAGTTATGAAACGAGAAATCCGTCAATCCAAAATCCGTAATTAAATAGAACTTGAATCAAGAGGTATTAAATATCAGTTATGGAGGTTAGATGATACTGAAGAACAAAAATTACGTGATAACAGTCTTCCGATTGATGATGATTATATGTTTTATGTCCAATTGGATTGGAGTGATAGAGGATTTTGGACAAATTAAATTTAGCTGAAGTATTCATTACCTTAGAATGGCTTTTTGGAAAAACTAGTGATTTCTATGATAATTTTTTTAGCACGGATAAATCATTTATAAGATTATAGAACTTACGCACTGTACAAAATTACCATCTTGTGTATTAACGTTAATACTTTGTTTCAGGCTTTTGCGCGTCGCTTTTGATTGCTGGCGATCGCCGAAATGTGATTTAAAAATCTAGCTGTAAGCCTTGAAAACTATACTGGTTATTTAAGCTTTTCTGTCAATGCGTAAGTCCTAGATTAATACTTTCACAAATATTAAAATGTATTTCTCCGAACCGTACTTCTAGAACTATGATTATGCTTTCACGAGCATTTTCTAGTTTTCCTCTATATTTGCCTTCTTCTATACCTAATATTGCCATATCAATTCAAACAAATCATAATTCTGGAACCTCTAAATTAGGCTTGCTACCTGCATAATGCTTATAAATAACTTCTGGAGAATTCCCAACCCATTTCCCTATATCCTTCGCATCAATATCAGCTTCTAAGCAAAGAGTAATGAAAGTGTGCCTGCATTGATAAGGCTTACGATATTCGCTGACCACACCTTGTTTTACAAGTTTAGTTACTATTCCATCTATTTGTTTACCACGATGATTTTTATAACCTTTCCACGCATGATTAAGAAAATCGCCGAAGTCTACTATTCCTCCTTTTTTACTTTTAAAAATAAAATCTCCGGGATTGTTATTTTCAGGTTTAATTGATGAGAGTATCTCGCGTAGCTGATTATTTACCGGAAAGCGCCTTTGACTTTGAGTTTTTAATCCATTTTTGACAGCAAATCCTTTACTACTGATTGTAATAGCTTGCTCGAAAGTTATATATTTCTCATTAATATGCTTCCACTGTAAAGCGATAGCTTCTGATGGTCTACATCCCGTAAAAAATAATATTTTAACTAGAGGAGCGTAATAACTATAAAGTTTACTTTCTTCAAAAGCTTGGATTATTGCATCGCGTTCTTCTGGAGTAAATGGATTGATTTTATACTCTGTAGTTTCCGACTTAGGAATCTGAATATCTTTTGCCATCCCTTGAAAAGGATTAGACTCAATTAATTTACTTTTCATAGCCCAATTGCAGCAAGCATTTATATTTGTCAAAGTACGCTTTGCTGCATTGGGAGTAAGATTTGCAATCAAATAATCTCTAATTGCAACTGCATCATTTAAGCTCTTAGTTGGTAGATTAGCGATGTGATTGCGATACTTCCGATAATCAACAGCGTAAGTGGAGGGACTTATCTGTGGTTTCTTGAATTCTGTGTATTGTTCCCATAACTTTTCCAAGTCCAGACTCAAAGGAGGGACAGAGCTAGTTTTTGGAATGACAGTTTCGAGCGAGGCTGCTGGTTTGTATTTAGCCAGAGTTGCATCGAATTCTCCATAATCGATATCCCTTTGAATTTTCGCAGCTATTGTAGAAGCCTGCTGTCTTCCCAAGGGTGTATCATCATGTCTAGTTGAAAGATAAAAACGTTTGGTTTTTATTTCTCCCGCTTCTGTTGTAATAGGGTGAGAAAAAACGATTTGAAGTCTATCGTTGGAATTTTTTATCTGTACTGAACCACGTTTAGAAGCATTTGATGATTTTTTAGGAGACATAAGATCAGCCCTTCAAAATTGATTAATACTTATGTTCTAAATAATATTTATTAATTTTTCAATTTTAATCTTCTTATTGTCAGCACCTAAATTAGTAATACGGATGCAGTAATTCATAAGTACTATTCTCTGATTAAATCTTTATTCTAATTGTTAATCTTGTTTTTAGCTTCATGTTTTACGCTATTTGCGGAAAAATCCCCTTGCGGAATACTGACAACATTTGAGTTGTACCCTATAGCAGAATTATGCTCATGTTTTGTTTAGGGGCTATTTGAAGCAAGAGTAAAAATACATCCGTACTGCGATACGCATATCAAGTCGCTTTCGGCGATAGCGAAGCGCTGCTGCGAGCAGTGAGCAGTTTCCAAACCCAAAATTTTCCTATTGTTTTGACGAAATTGTAAATTAAATTAATTTACATTTAATAATAAGTTTTTAGGCTTCGTGCCTAAATTCGTACCTACTTCCCATTCCTAGCAGCCAACCAACAAACAAGCTTTGAAATGAAAAACCGTTCACTTTTACCCCAGTTTTACCCCAAAAGGTGCTACTGGGGTAAACACCTTTACCTTACATTTTTTACCCCAGTTTTACCCCAGTTGTTGCCCTAAAGTACTCAAAAGTGACCCAAAAATATGAGAACCCTTGAAAAATCAGTCCTCGCAGGCGCATTAAAAAAGGGCTTGGAAGCCCTACAATCCTTGTATTTCCTAAAAGGCGACACCCGGATTTGAACCGGGGGATGGAGGTTTTGCAGACCTCTGCC
>CAYMZW010000565.1:0-4297 GCA_964395005.1 uncultured Rivularia sp. | reverse complement strand
TAATAAATTTACGTAACAAATCAACGTCTTTATAATCTATAGGTTCCCCAGGTTTAATGGGAGAAAGACGACGACGATAATAAGCCATTTTTACTTAATTTCCTTGTGAACGGTATGCGTGTTGCAATGCGTGCAGAACTTTTTGAGTTCCAAACGACTAGTTGTATTGCGACGATTCTTGGTACTCGTATAACGAGAAACTCCAGGCGAACGCTTATTGGCGTTGCTGCGACACTCTGTACATTCGAGTGTCACTATTATACGGACACCTTTACTTTTAGCCATAATAAGACAAACAATTTAAGCTAGCAGATAATAACACAAATAATCATTGTCTCACATTAGTTTGCCCAATTTCAACTATCTGCTTAACTTTGATGTCAGCGCAAATAGTTTTGAGGCAACCAAACTATAATAATTCCAAAACCGCAATGGAGCAAAATCTCCACCATTACCGATTGCTAACAGAATCACGCTTAAGTATAGCAGTCAGATAGCTAAAAATACCGCTTCAAGCAATAGATATTAAAACCGTTTTCATTTCAAAGACCTGGATCTGATGAAAAAACTAATTAAAATTTATAGTTGAGATTGAAATATACTCCGTTATCCTGTAAATTATTGCCTCTATCGTTCAAATCTATAAATGGGTAAGCATAGTCCACTCTCAGATTTAAATTTGGTATGGGTTCCCAAAGTAAACCTAATCCTAAACTAGCTAAAAATGTTTGGTTTTGTTGTTCGTTGGGATTATCGGGATGATTCCAAACTGCGCCCATGTCAAAAAATGGAGCAACTGCTAATTTAGAAATTCCAGCTTCATTACTAGCAAGCGTAATTCTGTCTTCTACCAAAAGACGGAAACCGTTGTCACCCGAACGCGCATTTTGACGGTAGCCCCGTAGAGATTGACCGCCGCCAATGATAAACTGTTCTGACGGCAAGAGGCTATCGGGGGTAAGTTGCAAATCCCCTTGTACGATTAGAAGTTGATTTTTGCTCAAACGCACTACCCGCTGTATTTGTCCCAACCAACTGACAAAACGGCTGTCGGGAACTGGGTTTTGATTAATCGTTGCATCAAATAAACCAGTACCGATACTAAACTGCGATCGCGCTGAGAAAATCCCTTTTGGATCTCGTTTCAAGTAATCTTGTCCCAATCGAAAAACGCTGGTACGAGTGACACCGTTTTCCTCTGCACCAGCACCAAATGGTGTCGCAATCCGATCAAAAATAAAGGTTTGTCCGTCTCTGTAGCTAAATCCTAATGATAAAGCAAATTCTTCGCGGGGTGTCCGAATTAACGGCTGACGAAAGCTGATTTCATAAAATTGAGAATCACCTTCAATATTAAATTCTTCTAAATCATCTTGAGTAACTTTGGTGTTGCTGATAACGCTGCGTAACTTTAGGGAACCGTCTTTAGCATTCACCGGGAGACGATAGTTAAAGTCGTAAAGATTTAACCCCCCGGTTGTAGAGCGATAGTAGGAACCAGAAAAATTATCTCCCAATCCTGTGGCGTTGCGATAACCTAATGTTGCACCCAATCGTTGGGAACCCACGCTAGGAGGGGAATAATTATCAAAACTCAGGTTTCCGTAAAACGGGTTTGCTTCTTCGACTCGCACCACCAGAATACTTGTACCCGTTTTTGAGCCTGCTTGTAATGATGCTGATAAATTTTTAAATAATGGATCGGTTTTTAATAACCTGAGTTGATCTTCAAGTTGTTCAACCTGCAATGGTGCAAAAGCACCAAGTTTGATTCTAGAACGAATATAAGCGGGATTAAGCTTTTTCGTACCTTCAATTTTAATATCTTCTAAACTACCTTCAATGATTTGAATTGTGACAACTGCATCGGTAATTTGCTGCTTGGGAAGAATTGCACGAGAAGTAAGATAACCTTTGTCTTGGTAAAGTTTAGTAATAGAATTTGTAGCGGCTAAAAGTTGATTTAAAGTAACGGTACGTCCTGTTAAAGGTTGAATAATTAAGTTTAATTCCGCATCAAAAACAGTATTACCAACTATTTTAACTTCACGTACAGGAATTTTTACCTGCTGTTGATTTGGTATTGGTGTCGTTGGTTGCGGTTGCGGTTTCGGTAATATCGGCTCGGTTTCTTGTGGTGTTGCAGGTAAGGGTTGAGGAGGAGGTTGAATAAATCTATCTTCATTAGGATTGGGTTGTTGAGCTAAAGCATAGCTGCAATTAAATCCATAAAATATAATTCCTCCTAACCAAAAAACTATTTTGTTTTTGAACATTATTTTGTTGAAAAAAGACAATTGCAAACAGAATGTAGAGACGCGATATATCGCGTCTCCAGATAATTTTTAAATGACCGCAAAATCTATTACAAATTCGGGTCTAATGTTTAACGGTTTTCTGTTTGCTGTAGATAAAATACGGGATCTTTGAAGTTGGGATCGTTAATAATAAAGATGGTGCCAGTACCGTCAGCGCGTCCAATTTCAATGGCGATAAAACCATCGATTAAACGAGCGATTTCTTCCATCGTGATATCTAAAGTAGTTGAGCCTACATCTCCACTACCGTTAACTCGAATATCTTGACTAACAGTGAAAGGACGAAACTTTAATTCACCACCGTTACTTCGGACTTTACTACCGTCAGCAATATCGATTTCATCTCCGGTAAAGGTAACATTACCACCAGCTAATCCACCCTTGGCATTGACATCGGTAACGGTAATCGAACTTGATTCAAGATTCAAGTCTCCACCAGTACCGGAAGCGGAACTAGTGTTGAGTCTGGGTGATTCCCCGTTGGTGGTGCTAATAGTACCTGCTTCATCGGTAGTTGCGGAAATATTACCACCATTACCTATACCGTTAGAACGAGTAATCAAACTGCTGGTTGTAATATTACCTGCTTCAGTAGTTAAAGAAATATTTCCACCATTATTAGATGCGGCGCTGGAGTTTAAAATACCCGTAGAAGCATCGATACTACCAAAATCTTTATCTACTTCTAAATTAATTGCACCACCGTTTCCTTGTGCGTTGGAACTAGAGTTGATATCGGCAACACTAATATTTCCTTGACTTGTACTAAGAGATACATCACCTCCTGTACCAGCACCATTACCCGACCTTAATATTCCTACTGTTGTATCAATAGCTCCTTCGTCATTATTAACTGTCAGCGTAATATTTCCACCAACTCCACCCGCACCATCGGAGTAAGAAATGATATTGTTAGTACCAATATTTCCTTCTGCGGTAGTTAATTCAACGTTACCGCCGTTACCACCATTTGAACTAGAATTTATTATTCCAGCAGTAGCATCGATGTTACCAACTCTTTCATCGCTAGCGTCAATATTTAAGGTGATATTACCACCATCACCGCTACCTTGAGAGCGAGAAATTAACCTAGCAGTACTAATATTTCCACCTGCGGTATCAATAGTAATATTTCCACCGTCACCTTGTTGAGAACTAGAATTTAAAGCGCTGCTGCTGGTGTCGATTAATCCGGGAATATCTGTAGCTGTAAGGTTAATTGCACCACCAGTACCAGAACCATCAACGCTAGAGTTAATATTGCCGGGACTGATAGCACCAGATTCTACAGTTAAGTTGACATTTCCACCGTTACCACCAGCAGATTTTGTATTCAAAACTCCGTTGCTGGTATCGATATCGCCTATATCACCCGCAGTTGCAGTAATTTGACCGCCGTTTCCGGAACCTGTAGAAGAAGTATTAATTGTTGCCGTTTGAATGTTGCCGCCGGTAGTAGTATTTGCGGTACTTAAACTTACGTTTCCACCACTAGCCTCACGTAAACCAGATTGAATTCTTCCGACAGTGGTATCAATGGAGCCGCTATCGCCTTCTACTCTCAGGTCAATATCTCCACCTTTACTAGAAGAATCGTCAGTGAAAGATTTGATATTACCCGCGCTAATATTACCACCAAAGGTAGATAATCTAACTTGACCACCATCACCAACTGCGGAGGTTGAGTCTAAAACTCCTACAGTACTATCAATCGAACCACCACCAGCGCTAATATCTAAATTAATATCTCCCGCACCACCTTCAGAAGAAGAGGAAGAAATATTCGCAGCACCAATATTTCCTTCGTCAGTGGACAGAGTTATATTTCCGCCATCTCCGTCAACGGAAGTTGATTTAATTGTGCCGTTGGTAGCGTCAATCTGACCGATATTATTGTTAACTGTCAGTTGAATTGTTCCCCCATTTCCATCATCACCGGAACTAGCATTTATATTAGCGGTACTAATATCTCCTTCAAA
>CAYMZW010000564.1:0-4300 GCA_964395005.1 uncultured Rivularia sp. | reverse complement strand
GTTAGGAGTTAGGAGTTAGGAGTTAGGAGTTAGGAGTTAGGAGTTAGGAGTTATTAAAGGTTTGTAGTTGGCGATTTATCGCTAAGCGGGGACGCGCATTCCCTACTACGAACCTTTTACATAATATTCAGGGGATCGATGTCAATCGTCAATTTAACGGAATTTGCCGAGCATATTTGACGTATTTCTTCCCAGTCTGGTAGTTGCGGTAAGTCTTCGGGAGCAAGTTTTAATAGTATTTGCCAGCGATAACGGTTGGCTACTCTTAATATATTTGCTGGTGCTGGCCCTAATATATCTATTTCTGATTGTTGCTCTAATTTTTGGGCAATTTCTTCGGCGGTGTTTTCTACTAGTACGTCATCTGGACTGCTTAATCGCAATAAAATCAATCTGCCGTAGGGAGGATAATTTAATGCTTCTCGATCTCCTAATTCGTTTTGAATAAAAGTTTGGTAATCGTGTTGCTTTACTGCTTCGATGACTGGATGTTCTGTAGTGTAAGTTTGAATTATAACTCTTCCGGGGTCTTCACCTCTACCGGCACGTCCTGCAACTTGGGTTAATGTCTGGAAAGCTCGTTCGCTGGCGCGGTAATCTGATAAATGCAGCAATCCATCGGCGCTGACTACTCCCACTAAGGTTACTTGTGGTAAGTCTAAGCCTTTGGTAAGCATTTGGGTTCCGATTAATAAATGGGCTTCACCTTTGGCAAATCTGGTTAATAATGTGCGATGCGCTCCTTTGTTACGGGTGGTGTCGCTGTCGAAACGAATAAATTTTAAATCGGGAAATTGTTTTGTTAACTCTTGCGCTACCTTTTGAGTACCGCTACCGAAAAATTTTAAATAAGGGGAACAACAATCCGGGCAATTTTTGGGGTGAGGAGTTGAGTAATTGCAGTAATGACAGCGCAAAACCTGGGCTGCTCCGGCTTTAGGCTGGTGATAGGATAGCGACACATCACAATAAGGACATTCAATTACGTATCCACAGCTACGACAAGATACAAAAGTACTGTGTCCCCGACGATGAATAAATAAGATTCCCTGCTGCCCGGTTTCAATCAGCTCTTGCAAACCTTGCTGCAAAGATTTACTAAATATAGAACGATTCCCCTGCTGTAATTCTGCACGCATATCTACAATTTCCACCGGAGGTAATGGGCGAGAATTGACGCGCTCTGGTAAAGAAAGGTAGTAAGATTTTGGGAATTGGGGATTGGGCATTGGGGATTGGGCATTGGGTAATAATTCTACCCCCTCTTCCCCCTCTACCCCTCTCCCCGCAGCTAACCAACTTTCCAAAGAGGGAGTCGCCGAGCCTAATACTAGGAGACAATTTTCTAATTCTGCTCGCCAGGTTGCGACTTTGCGAGCGTGGTAGGTGGGGATGGGAGAATCTTGTTTGAATGAGGAATCGTGTTCTTCGTCTAAGATTATGATGCCGAGGTTGGGTAATGGTGCAAAAATGGCGCTACGGGTGCCGATGACTACTTGGGGTTCTCCTGCTAACATTTGTCGCCAAGTGTCATAACGTTCGCCACCGGAAAGGGCGCTATGGTATACGCTAACTTTGGTGCCGAATCTAGCACGAAAGCGATCGGTTAGTTGTGGTGTTAATCCGATTTCGGGGACTAATACTAATGCGGATTTACCGGCTGTTAATAAAGGTGCAATTGCTTGCAAATATACTTCTGTTTTTCCGGAACCCGTTACTCCATGTAATAGGATTGATGCAAATCCATTAATATTATTTATGGTTTTTAGCGCTGTTTGTTGTGCTGATGTAAGTTTTTTTGCTTGCCCTCCGGTGAATGTTTCATCTACATTTTCGCCAGGTTCGATTCGTAAAACTTCTTTTTCTTCTACGACAACATAACCTTTTTTTTCGATGGTTTTTACAGTCGAGGAACTGGTGCTGCAAATTTGTAATAATTCTGTTAGCCACATTTCGCCGCCGCGTCGTCGAAGTACTTCTAAAATTTCTGTTTGACGTGTGGTTAAATCTGCTGCAAAATTACTGGCAATTAATGTTACTGCTTTTTGTAATTTTGGTTTTGTCAAACGAGGTGCTTCTAAATAAGTTTCTATTAAACCAAATCTTCGTAATTCCCTTAGCGCACGATAAGCGCCGCGAATTTGTCGGCTTAAATAAACAAAACTGTAATTTCCTTCTGGCGATCGTTCGAGTAAATCAATTATTTTTCGCGCTGCTGGGGAGAGAGAAAATGAGAGAGAGGAAGAAGACGATCTATTTGAAGAAATAAGTCTAATGCGACGTTGAGATTTTCCTAATAAACCTGGAGGTAAAGCAACGCGAATTACTTGAATTAAAGGCGTGTAATAATATGCTGCAATTCGATTTAATAATTTCCAATAAAAATCTGGGAAAAATCCGGCGGTGACTACATCTTCTATATTCCGAATTTTTGCTATTGGTATATCTTGGGGAGGCTTTGTTAATTTACGAATCGCTATTCCACCAACTGTTTGCGTACCAAACGGCACGCTCAAAATATCTCCCGGTTTTACTTCTAACCCTGGAGGTAATCCATAGGTGAATAATCCCGTGACTCTCGGACAATCCACCAACACTTCAACCCACTGGGCTTGGGGAATTCGCAGGCTATATTCGCCTTGATTCGATGCCGCGATCGCAGTTGGTAAAGCTGCGTTGTTTGTATACATATTTTTTTAACCGATCGATAATTGCCAATATACGTTTCACAAAATTAACTTAACTTATTCACATGTTAAGAAACTCCTATGGATAAGTAAAAATGTATTTAGTAATACTTTCAATTGACATAATACTTGATAAATTTCCTAGATATGTAATTTCATAAACAAACCTTACATAAACTATATAGCTAATGACTTTTTGATACATCACATCCAAACTCAGATAATCTCAGTCGATGGCGTTGATTCTTGCCCTCCTTTACCAATTAAGGAATAGGGCTAATCTCTCTATTGATAGATATTCAGCTTTGAGGGTATATGAGATGCTTTTATATAGGAAATAAATTCCTATAGTTTCGCTTGCAAAATTTTTATATCAATTGAGCAAGAATCGCCCAAAGTCATATATTGACCGAAAACGCATAGAAGGTTTGTTAAGAGCGTTATCCAAGATCGAAGTCTAAAAGTATTAAGATAAGCATAGTAAAACTGAAAATTTAGGCGGAAATAGATTTTTTTATATTTATTGAGTAAATAAAAAAATTAGGAGGTGACAAGAAGTTTATTCTGTTAGAGAAAAAAAGTGAAGAATATATTTACAAAGGTTAATTAAGTTTATATTAGAGCCGTGAAAAGTATAAGTACGTCATATGAGTGGATTATAGCTGTATTAAATAATCAAACTTTACTTAAAAAGTAAAAGTTAAGCTATAAAACCACAAGGAATGTTTTGAAATCGAGTGAAAGGCAAATAAAGTTTGAATTATTAAAAAATTTCAGCTTTAAATGTCAATGCGGTAGCTGTCACTTTCGTTATTTACGGTTCGCAGGCAACAATCCCCCATTAAAAAAACTATGAGTATTGCACAATTGGGAACAATGGAAAGTATGCAGAAAGTTGCTGATAAAGATCAATCAGAAGCAATAAACGTTTTAGAAGTAGTGACAGACGACGAAGCTTTAATTGCTCAAAGTATTGAAAACGAAGAAGCCAATGGGGATAATTTAGCAGCCGCGCGACCTACAGGTTATAACAAAACCGAGTACGATGATGCTGTAGGGGCATTTTTCAAAGAAATGGCGCGTTATCCGCTGCTCAAGCCCGATGAAGAAGTAGAATTAGCTAAAAGAGTACGTATTCTTGAAGAAGTAAGACAAGCACAAGCCACAGCGGAAGAAAAATTAGGATATTTCCCCGATAAAGCAGCAGTAGCTCAAGAAATGGGAATTACTCCAAAGCAGTTAGAGCATCGCTTGTATCAGGGAAAAGTCGCCAAGCGCAAAATGATTCGTTCTAACTTGCGTCTTGTGGTTTCCATCGCCAAACGATATCTTAATCGTGGAGTTCCCTTTTTAGATTTGATTCAAGAAGGGGCAATGGGTTTGAATAGAGCTACTGAAAAATTCGATCCAGATAAAGGATACAAATTTTCAACCTACGCTTACTGGTGGATTCGTCAAGCAATTACGAGAGCGATCGCCAATGATGCAAGAACAATTCGTTTACCTATACATATTGTAGAAAAGCTTAATAAACTCAAGAAAGCACAGAGAGAATTAAAGCAAAAATTATCCAGAAATCCCACCGAAGAAGAATTGGCAGAAGTTTTAGATAT
>CAYMZW010000563.1:0-4309 GCA_964395005.1 uncultured Rivularia sp. | reverse complement strand
CAAGATGTCGGCGCAACTAACGCTCAAGTTTTGGGAGTATTACCATTTCGGGACCGCTGGTTTGGTAAAACCCAAGCACAGGAAAGTCGAGCAGCTGTAGAAGGGATGCGCGACGAAGTAACCGAAGACTTGGTTTTACCTTCCATCCGCGAATCGGAACGCTACAAACAAGCCATCAACAAACGTACAACCTTGGGTGAGTTGGGATACACAGAACTAGAATATCCCTTTGAAATCTTAACCGAGAAAATTAGTAAGTTAATTGGGAGTAAATAGCAAATGTCAGAAACAGAAAAGAATAACGTACTCAACCAACTACGTAACAAACGCAACCGTAAAAGCGTTCCTCCTAGACTTGATGCGCTCGTTCCTAAACCAGCAGAAGAAGCGCAAGCAGCATCGTCAGAAACAGCCAAATCTGAATCCCGCTCCAAACCGAAGAATACGAATGAGACAGAAGAACCGCATCATAGTCAACATCCGATTGAACCAGAAACACCACAACCAACGACTTCGGAACAGAAAAAACAACACCCTGACGACACAACAACTGCAACATCAAAGGGTAACAGCATTACAGAACTCAAAGCCGAATTAGAAAAATATCCCCAAACCAAAAGACATTCGGCAATCGTTTTGGAACAAGACCTCTCGCAACAGCTAACCCAGTTTTGCAAAGAACGGGGTATCACTGTAGAAACTTTTCTAGAAGCTGCTTGGACGATTGTTCATTCAGATGACGCACTTGTAGAAGAAATAACTACAGAAGCCAAGCGCAGATACGACCAACGCAAGCGAGTTGGTCAAATTAAACGACTGATAACCATGTTAGGTAATTCCTACTCTTAATACAGCTTTCCATGACCCTCAACACCCAAAAAGAAGATTTTAGTTATGCTTATGTATACGCCGTCGCTGCAACAGTAGGTTATTCCTTACAACCAGCCACACGACGTTTAGATGACAGCGGTATCGATGCCACAATTACCGTACCAGGTAAAATGAATTCCAAGCGTTTACCACGGTTTGATGCACAAATTAAATCGACATCCCAAGATATTCTCACTGAAGTTTCAATAAAATATAGATTAAGTGTCAAAAATTACGACGAACTCCGAGAAATTGACCCCTTCGTGCCACAACTATTAATAGTTGTCTTGCTACCGTCCAACCTTAACGAATGGGTATCTCAAACAGAAGAATCCCTATGCTTAAAACGCTGTGGTTACTGGCTATCGTTACGCGGACAACCACCAGTTGTAAACCAAACGACCATCACCGTCGAAATCCCGCGTCAAAATATATTTAGCCCCGACGCACTAAAAACCATAATGGAACGCATCGCCGTTGGAGAAACCCTATGATAGCTATAGAACCCCATGTTGAAAAATTTAAATATATCGACCCCCACCAAGTAGAAACCTACTTAATCGCACATGGCTGGGTGCAACAGCAACAAACGGGCGATAAAGCTTCCATTTGGCTGTTGGACGGTTTTGAAATCCTACTTCCCCTCAAACCTGAGATTATCGATTATCCACGTCGCATGGGAGAAGTCGTAGAAACTCTCGCATTAAAAGAAAACCGTTCGCAAATTGAAATATTTGGCGACCTAATTACAAACGCACCCAACACCACTATCCAAGGAGTTATCACCCACATCGCCACCCCCAACGCCGATAATTTAAGCGGAGAAGTTACACTCCTGGGCGTAATCGTTGACAAACTACGTCCTATCTACACGGAACTAACCGACCGCGACTATATCCTGGCATTAAAAGCATACCAAGAACGCCTTCCCATTACCGTGGTGGGTGATTTAATTAAAGATAACAATACATTTGTTCTGAAAAATCCACACCACTTGAGCTTAGACAACACAAACGGGCATTCTTCTTAAAATTAAAGACATTTAATAATTACTTCATTTTATGTAGTTTTTTATATCTAATCGACCCATGAAATATTTTTGTTTCTATTTTACCAGTTTACATTTACTGGTAACGAGTATGCACTTTCAGGAAGTGAAACTAAAGGATTGTTATAAGCGTAAATATCGTACTTGAGTCCAGATAAATTACCAATGCTTGATGGTAATGTAGTTAAATTATTATTAATAATATCTAAATTCTCTAGCTGTGTTAGATTACCAATGCTTGATGGTAATTCAGTTAGCTCATTATCATTAATATTTAGATTTTTTAACCGACCAAGATTACCAATACTTGATGGTAAAAATTTTAAAAAATTGCCTTCAAGAATTAGCTCTTGAAGATTTTGCAATTCACCAATACTTGATGACAAGGAAGTTAAACATCCATCTTCAATATTTAAAGTTTGTAAATTATTTAATTTACCAATAGTATTTGGTAATTGCTGTAATTGTCTATTACCTGTAATTTCCAAATAATTTAAGTTACTAAGATTTCCTAGAGTATCGGGTAATAACTCTATAGCTGTATCGTGAATTATAAGGTTCTGAAGACAAGTAAGCTGCCCAATGCTCTCAGGTAGTTTTTTCAAATTAGCGAGTCCACTTCTAGAACCAATTAGTTCTAGTCGTTTGAGATTACTTAGTTTACCAATGCTTTCTGGTATTTCTTTAAGCTGCCAACAATCAGAAATATGTAACTCTTCTAAATTTTTCAACCTACCAATACTTTCAGGTAAATATTCTAGTTCATATAAAAAACCAGAAATTTGTAGTTTTTTCAGATTAAATAGTTTTCCAATACTGAATGGTATTTCTTTAATAAAGCGAGCATCATCGTAAATTGCCAAATGTTCTAAGCTTGATATCTTACCAATTAAGTCAGGAATAACAGATTTATAACTGCATGAAAAACTTAAGTCTAATCTATACGCTTTGGTATCTATGGCATTTTTTATTACTAATTCAACTTCTTCTAATGTTGACAGATGCATTTGGAGCCATAACTCTTAAATATATATAGTAGCTCGATTGCGATACGAGAAAATAAAAAAAGATGTAATACTTGTAAAATTCAGTTGCCTCACGGGAGCCGCTTCCGCAACAGCCCAACCGCATCAATCAAACCAAATCCGCCAGCACACTACTCACCTGCAACTGATGCTGCTGCCGATTATCATCGTAGATCATCAACGTCTCCAACTTACTGTGGCGACTTAACTTCTGCACCTCCCGCACGCTCTGCCCCGCATCTAACGCCGCCGTAATCGCACTATGCCTGATTCTATGGGGGCTTAACGGCTTATCAATATTTGCCTTCTTCCCCCTCGTCCTTACCATTTTGGCAATCCCCCCATCCGTGAGAGGATGCCCTGGCGTATTCAAATCCAACGCCACAAACAAAGCTTCCGTTGTTGATGCCAACCCCCTAAACACCAACCACCGACACATCGCGTCCCTAGTCTTGGGAGTCAAATCCAATGGCTGCTTCTGACTTCCGCGCCCCTTCCCCAACACCAACAACTTACTATTGCGACGGTCAAAATCGCCCATTGTCAACGCCGCGATTTCCCCTCGCCTTAACGCCAAATCCCAAAGCAACCGCAGAATTGCATAATCCCTCACCCCCTTCTCCGTAGTCGGGTCGCAAGTATAAAGTATTTGCTTAAACTCAGAAGGTGTAATCCCACTCGTATCCCTATATTTAATAACCGTCTCCCCTCTTATATCCTCCAACGTATAGTTGCACACCCCCAACAACCGCCCCTTGTGCGTCAACGCCCGTAACGCCGACAACCGCCGATTTACCGTTGCCTCAGACAATCCCTGCTTAATCATCGCCGCCTTATACCGCATCACATTCTCAAACGCAACTGCCTGGGACAAAGCTAAAAATCGCACCACATACTCCGCACTATTATCCACCCCAAACATCGTCCTAAAAAAATGCTTAATATCCCGGTCATAAGCCCTACGAGTCGATTCACTGCGCTTATCCGCTAATAACATTGCCAACACATCAGGCGCTTGCCACCAAGAAATTACTGGAGGCAGAGTCTCATTACTTACTTTTAAAATCCGACCGGGCATAAGAAGTAGATGACGATAATAGTCCTTTACGTTACCTTATACCTCGAAATGGGACTATATAAAGCTTTATTATTTGTTTTTATAAAATAACTGGAGAAAAAGTCCGTTTAATTCGACCCGTTCTCAATAGCCCTCCTAGTTTTCATCTTCGTCGAAATGCTCCTTCGGGCTTGCAGGTTGCCGCCAATATTGGTGAAATAAGATATCAGTCAAGCCGAGGTATCCCTGATATCTGTAAGCACTTTAATTGCTAAGTAAAAACCCATGCTGTTTGGTAATTAAAGTGTC
>CAYMZW010000562.1:0-4310 GCA_964395005.1 uncultured Rivularia sp. | reverse complement strand
CCCCCTCTTCCCCCTCTCTCCTAGCAGCTTGAAGATTTTGAAAAACGGTAATTATAGTTGTTCCAATAAAAGCTAAATAAACTGCAATTAAAGGGAATCCGGAAAACTTCCAACCCCAATGCAGATAACTTAACCCGAGAATATTTATTAGAGATAATTTACTAACTGGAACATTTCCGGCAAATATTGACTGCTTGGAGAGTAATGCAGTTATTCCCGTCAAAACAATTGCAGCAATACCAATTAAAATCAAGTTTAGCGGATTCTGCCACAAACCTAAGCCATCCATTGCCCAAAAGTTAATTGGAATCAGTAGCATTGTGACAATATGCAAAGCGCCACTCGTCAACTGTAAATTTGCTTGTATAGCAGTCCAAAAACTTAGCCCAAAGAATAATAGGGTATAAGCGAATAAAACCCCATATTGTAAAAGCGGCGTAAATCTTTCCCACTGGCTCCCAGCAAGCGCTCCAGAGGAAACTACTACAGTGAACATTCCTAAAAATAGCAACCAACGCACGCTGAATTCTGCTCGCAGCGATCGCCACATGGTACTGACTAAACTTGGTGTAGCAGCTACTTTCTGCTTATCCGCAGGTTTACGAGGTTCGGTAACTACCTTTTGGATTTGCCTTTGTGGTATTTGAGGTTCTAAAACTACCTGACAAACTAGGTATTGTTGGCATATATGCTTAACTTGAATATCTGAGATCAAATTTAAGCGTAATAATTCGTCAAGCCCTTGCAACAACTGCGGATGCTCGGAAGGAAGCCTGATTTCAAAATTAAATGGGCGATTAGATTTGGATGACATAATGCAACTCACCCTGTGGAACACAATATATACATCATTCCTTAGATGCATATCTTGGTGTGAGTCGTTTATGACACTTCGCAAGTTGAATCACATTGGTAAAGTGTTTAAGGAATCGTTTAATTGTTCTTGTAGCAAAGAATGTCACTATGGAGAACTCTTATGAACGATAATTTACCAACCTTAAGACAAAATTCAACAGGTCCAGACGTAATTAGATTACAGCAGGATTTACAAGAGCTTGGTTATTATTCTGGTGCAATAGATGGTAATTTTGGGCCAATAACAAAACAAGCTGTAATTGATTTTCAACAGGCTCGTGGATTAATTGCTGACGGGATCGTTGGTCCAATAACATGGTCCCAAATAAAACGAATTCTCACCGCTCCCTTCTTTAGAGTAGATGGATGGAAACGGATGAGTGAATCAGAGGAGAATGATGAAATTAAATCCTTGATTAATAGTCGTATGGGTGTAGCTGCTTTAAATCAAGTAGTATTGGAAGGCTTTGTTGGTTTTGATTGTACCCGTAGCTATTATACCCACGAAGAATTCGGTCCGTTTCTGAGTCTAATGCGTATAAAATGTAGTACACCAAAAGGTGCTTCAACAGCAATTGGTTTTGATGAAATTCGAGTAGTATTCAATCGTTTTGAAGATAATATCGAATTTTTTGATATAGAACGTGTTTCTGAAGAAACTGGTCGTCCCATAATCCAATTACCTGAAGATTAAACGCAAAGGGGCGCGGAGGGAAGTGCAGAGGAGCGCAAAGAGAAATAAATAAATAGATAAATATTTTTAGACATCTGACACAATTTTGTCCAGATGTCTTAATTGTAATTACCCTAAGAAGATGCGCCCGAAAGTCCAATTTAATAGTTTATTTCAATAACCAATAATTTTATAGATTACGCTTATGTAGTAGTTAATTTTTCTTTTCTGGTGGCAATCCTAGCTTGGCTCGAAATTCGGGACTATAGTGTGCCGATTGCCAATTCTTTGCTTGCTTTACTTGCTTCGGAGTTAGATTTTTGGCACGTCTGAAATCGGTACATAAATTTCTCACGTGAGAATCCTGGATACAGCCAAATTCAGCATTTTTAAAATTAGCATCTTTAAGGTTAGCATTTTGTAGATTTGTACCAATAAGATTTGTATTTTGCAGATTAGTATTTTGCAGGTTTGCTCCTACAAGATAGGCTCCAAAAATGTTGGTATATTTAAGATTAAAACCTTGTAAGTTGGCATTAGGAAGATATGCACCTTCGAGATTTGTTGATTTAATGTTAGTAGTGACGATTCTATCGTGTGGGAGAAGAAAACTTCCTAGCTTAGTAGCCTTGGTACTATTACCATGTAGATTTTTATTATCTGCAAAAGTAACTAGATGTTTTAGCTCTTGAGGTACTGAAATACCTGGAGAAACATATTTTTGGTCTTGTTCAATTTGAAAAACTTCCAAATTTATACGAGTTTGCATCTGTCTTTGAACGGTATATCCCAGAAATATTGCTGACAAAAAAGGAATAAAACCAAAACCGATTAACTTTAAGCGATTATTCCGTCTATACCTAACGCTTTCTCGAATAAAATCACCGGCAAAACCTGAGAGTGCTAAACTAACATTCTGCTCTTTTTGAAATAATTGAGTATTCTTTAATTGCTTGTTATTCATCATAATTCAAATTTGGTATTGCTTACATTTGTAGTTCGATTGATATTTCAAAAACTTGAGATGATTTTCAAGCTTCTGGTTTGTTATAGATGTAAGCAAATTTGACTTATTCACTAAGAATTGATGGCGTAGCAATTAAAAATGCACTCAAATCCTTACCCAGCCTGATTTTTATTAAATTTTGTACTATTCTCATCAACCGCCGTATTAATATATTGATGCGGCTAATACACTTGTAAGAAATTTAAACATAAGGAAGGCGAATATAATTCGCTACTACACCTTCCCAAGTCCACCTCCGTGGACTTAATTAAATAACCTGCGTAAGCAGGTTTTGCTTGTGTAGCCGCGACTTACAGTCGCCAGGGCTAAGCTTTACCCTAAAGTTTCAATCCTCTGTTTCTCATTTTTATACTTTTCTTTAAACACTCTTTGCTGCTTTTTATGCTCTACAATTGGTTCGGGATAACCAACAGCTTGTCGTTCTAAAGGTGTAATTTTTCCTGTTACTAAATACTCGGTATCCATTGAACTTAATTCTGGTACCCATTGCCGAATATATTCACCTTCTGGATCGAATTTTTGTGCTTGAGATGCTGGATTAAATATCCTTACTGGTTTGGGGTCCATTCCACTCGAAGCGCTCCATTGCCAACCCCCATTATTAGATGATAAATCCCCATCAATTAGTCTTTGCATAAAATATTTTTCACCTAATTGAGGATTTAATAGTAAGTCTTTAGTCAAAAAACTAGCAACAATCATGCGACAGCGGTTATGCATCCAACCCATTTGATTTAACTGTCGCATTGCAGCATCAACAATCGGATATCCGGTTTTTCCTTCACACCAAGCTTGAAAATGCTCTTCGTTATTTTCCCAAGGAAAGTTTTTGAAAGCTTCGCGATATGCACCCGATGCTAATTCCGGAAAATGATACATTGCGTGTTGATAAAATTCTCGCCAAGCGATTTCTTTTTGCCAGGTACGAATATTATTTTCTAATTCATCGCTGCGACTATTTTCTAATGCTTCTTCAGTCGCTTTCCATACAGTACGAATACCAATTACACCAAATTTCAAAGCTGCACTTAATCTTGATGTACCATCAATAGCAGGAAAGTTTCTTTGCTCTTGATATTCATTTATATTGGTATAACAAAACTCTTCCAACCTATCCTGGGCTGCTTCTTCTCCAGGCTCAATAATTAACTCCCCATCCCAGTTAAATCCTAAATCTTTCGCTGTCGGTAATTCAACCGCCCCCGCTTCAATTGCCGTTTCTTTTTCTTCCGCTGTTAATCCCTCAAATTTACCAGCGATTTTTACGGGAGAATCTTTTGGTTTACTAATCCAGTTTTTCCAAAAAGGTGTATAAACTGTGTAAGGCTTATCGGAACCAGTACGTATTTCTTCTGGTGTCTTTAATATTTGATCCCAATTCCGATCTAAATGCTCAATCCCAACTTCTTGAAGCGCATCGATAACGCCTGCATCCCGCTGTTGAGAATATGGTTCCACATCCCAATTCCAAAATACAGCTTTAGCTTGCAAAGCGCTTGCTAATTTAGGAATGGCTTTGATAGGATTATCCCAAAGTATCAATAACTGGCTACCGATTTGAGCGTATCTTTCTTGCAGCTTCTGCAAACAGCCAATCATGTAAGTTACCCTAGCCGCAGCAACATCATCCCCCTTAAGAATATTAGGATCGAGACAGAAAACACCCACTACCTTACGAGTTTTTTCTAATGCCGCCGCTATTCCAGTATTATCAGAAATCCGTAAATCGCGACGATGCCAAAACAAAATTAAATC
>CAYMZW010000561.1:0-4314 GCA_964395005.1 uncultured Rivularia sp. | reverse complement strand
TTGCTCATTACTATACTCCTAAAGGAACCGATATCAATAAAAAGGGAATTACACCCGATATAGAAATTGATTTAACAGCATCTCAGCAACGTCAGCTTGCAAGCGATCCAAGATTACTAGGAACAAATCGAGATCCTCATTATTCGCGAGCGCTATCGATTTTATCAAACAACAGCTTTGCATCTCAACAGCAAAATCAATATTCTCGCAATGTTGAGCTACTTCAAAGACGTTAGTCGGTTTTTGCTGCTAGCACAAAGGAATCGTTTATAAACGCCGAAGAACCATCTTTTTATTTTTTTTCAACTCAGAAAAATTTTAAACTTAGTTGGCGATCGCCAGTTTCTTAAACGGCGTTGCTTAATCCTGCGGATGAAACGATGGTTTCACATTAGTGGAGACGGGGCACAGTGCTACGTCTCTACAATTGTTTGAATATTTATTGATTTTAAAAAATTATTGATAATGTTTTTTAGATTGGGAATACTGAAAATTAGAGGTTAGTATTTCATCTCTAACCAATAATTCCTAGCCTAAAAATCTCGAATTCATGAATAACGAGTCATTGGAGACAACGGCTACTAATACCTTTAAACCCCAGGTATCGGTGGTAATTCCTATTTATAATGGTAAATCAGATTTATCAGAATTAATCAACTGCCTATTGGCTCAAACCTATCCCAAAGAACGGGTAGAGTATTTGTTGGTAGACAATAACAGTAGCGATGGTACTTCTGAATTATTAAAATTAGCCTTACAAAATTGCCCGATAAAAATTCGTGCTTTGAGCGAAAAAGAAATTCAAAGTTCTTACGCCGCACGTAATACTGGTATTCGTGAAGCTGTGGGCGAAATCATTGCTTTTACTGATGCTGATTGTCGTCCACAGCAGCAGTGGTTGGAAGAATTAGTTCAGCCTTTTATCAATCAAAATATAGTAATCGTTGCTGGTGAAATTACGGCTTTACCCAGTAACACTTTTTTAGAAAGATACGCAGACAAGCAAGAAACATTATCGCAAAAGCATACATTAGCTAATAAATTTTGTGCTTACGGACAAACTGCTAATTTAGCAATTCGTCGATTAGCCTTAGAAAAAGCAGGATTATTTCGTCCTTATTTAACAACTGGCGGCGATGCTGATATATGTTGGCGGATTTTGCAGCTTGAAATTGGCAGTTTAGAATTTGCCCCCGAAGCAATTGTTCAGCATCGTCATCGAACTACACTAAAAGAACTTCATAGTCAGTGGAAACGTTATGGACGCTCAAATAGCTATCTGCACGAACTACATGATGTAGAATTAATGCGCGAGATTACCAAACGTGAATGTTACTATCGCCTTTTACGCTGGTTGCTCAAGGAAGTACCCAAAACCAGTGTAAAAGCCTTATTAGGTAAAGCCAATCTTTTGGACTTTGCAAACACACCAATTGGCTTGTTTACTGCTAGAGCGCGTTATGTAGGGCAGCAGCAAGCACAATTACCTCCTCAAGCCAAGAAAATTGAATGGTTTTGAAGAGTTAGTGGTTAGTGGTTAGTTGTTAGTGGTTAGTAGTAGTCCTTTGCATTAAATATGATGGGTTTTCTTCCACACTCGACGGAGGTTGAAAACCCCCGTCTAATAGCAAAAGTCCTATAAATAGGACTGAAAATAGCCATCAAAACTTTTGAAAAGGAATACTAGTAGTCCTTTGCATTAATTCTGAGGGGTTGTAGAGACGTTATACATAACGTCTCCCTACGTTTGGGAGAAAACGAACCTGTCAAAATTTATGAAAAAGACTACTAGTCATTAGGAAAGTGGGTGTATATGAACGATGGGTAATTTTACAGTTTTACTGAAATTCATTGCTAACTATTGTCAAATTAGGTTATTTGGTACAAAGATGGTATAGCCAGACGCAGCTAACAACTAACAACTAACAACATCAGTAAACTGTGACCAAATTTCGCTAAATTGGAAAATGTAGAATACAGGAAAATCGAGATGAATGCACAACTGTTACTGGTAGATGACGAACCCGGATTGCGCGAAGCCGTAAAAGATTACTTGGAAGCTAGTAATTTTAACGTTCAAGTTGCCAGTAACGCTAGTGATGCTTGGGATTGGATGCAGCAAAATAATCCCGATTTAGTCATCTCGGATATAATGATGCCTCAAGTAGATGGCTATCAATTCCTCAAGCAACTCCGGGATGATACTCGTTTTAAAACTTTACCAGTCATATTCTTAACAGCAAAAGGTATGACTGGCGATCGCATTCAAGGTTATCAAGCTGGTGTTGATGCTTATCTACCTAAACCCTTCGATCCAGATGAGTTAGTGGCAATTGTGGAAAACTTGCTTGCTCGTCGTGCGGCGAAGACTACCTCTAATGTAGAGGAAGGGGAAACCCCAGATTTAGCAGAATTAGCGTCTCAGATGGCTCGAATCGAGGCTTTACTGACTCAAAAAAATGCCATTACTCAAACAAGCCCGCCTTTCAATATTGATTTGACTCCCAGAGAACAAAGCGTTCTAAATCTGGTTGCTGAAGGATTAATGAATAAAGAAATCGCTCGCCGTTTAGATACGAGCGTTCGCAATGTCGAGAAATACGTCAGTCGCTTGTTTAGCAAAACTGGGACGAATAGTCGTACTGAGTTAGTTCGATTTGCTTTGGAACATGGTTTAGCAAATTAATCGATGGGGACTTGCGATCATTTTTTTTATAGCTGTAATTTCCTCAATTTATAGCGAGGTTTACAATAGAGCTTTCATGAAAAGGGAATATTCGATCCGGCGTTAGATTCCCTAAAGCTTTTTTCTTATTGTGCTTTGAGTAGCTTTACCTTAATAGATAGAGAATAGGAATTTTCAATCACAGTTACTTGTAAGTTACTTGTCTGTGGAAAATAAGGAACTTACTTTAATGAACCTGTATCAAATTAAGTAATAACTCGTATTTACAGGTATTAAAATATAGGTAACTATTAAGTAGTTAATCTTCGGAATAACTATTTTTGCAACAAGCAGGAATTGGAATAGCCCTTGTATTGAGCTTATACAACCTTGCTTATAAATTGAAGTTATCAGATATGAATAATATTCATAAATGTATACTTTTTACCATCTGCTTTGTTTAATAAACTGAGCCATAGCGATACTGATACTTTTAAGTACTTGTGAAAGTATGCATGGGTTAAGAGTTTAGTCTTTCTACCTCATCCCACGCATGCTTATAATCTCAACTCTAGGTACACAGAAATAGGGGAACTGTAAAGAATGGCTTATCGAATTTGGAGCCATGAAGAAAGTGGAAAGGATTGTGAGATGCTTTTTGATTTAAATCGTTCGTAAAAGCCGTAACAAGCATTTGTGTGCCTTCTTACAGGAGAGTATGAATAGGCTTCGCGACGGTCGTGAAATTACAAATATAATATCCCTGGTGTGTCAATGTTCTTCGTAGACCGTAACAGTAAAGACAATTGCTAATTAGTAGGCACCCGATTTACTTTTATCGCTGCGAGGATGGATTCAACTTTTGGTTACTGTAGATGCAACCCCGTCATAAAAATGCGTAGATGCCGGGTAGACGCACGCTTGCACGTAATGTTTCGAGAATACATGGCAAAATGCAAAATGAGCTATTTAGCTTGATTAAGACGAGTTAACTTGTTGAAAGTGGGAAAAATTAAGTTTCGGTGAACTTAAGAATTTACCTTCTTCAAAGGTTGAATTGCCGTCTTTATAGAACCAATACTTTCAATACGGTGGTATTAGCTATTGGTTCATTTCATTGGAGTTACGCAGCCGCATAAGCTGACGACGCATTTGCGGAGAGGCTTTTAACTCTGTTGTCTGGTGAACTTTTAAATCCTGCTGCAACATTTCTAAAAAGTCGTCAGAACCTTCTGCCAAAGCTTCTAGAAGCACCTGCAAGAGTTGATCGCGATCGCGCAATACAATCTTTTCCTCAATCAGTCGGAACTTAAGGTTGATTTCGCATTCATAAACACCGACATCAGGGTTGTTTATTGGGCGTGGTAATGCTTTCGAGTTCATAGTGTTGACAATTCCTTTACGCGGTGGTTATAGGGGTGATTTCGTTTTATCTCAAGCAAAAGTTCTTAATATTTTGTTTGAAATCGAAAGTAGCGTGCGACTTTGCTAGAAAAAAAATCATCCATGTTTATTTGTATTGCATTTCACTCTCCGTTTGTTGGGAAGGTCGGTAGACTAACTGATTCTATAATTCTATATTCATGCACCAGTCACTGTTTTAGCAAACCCTAAACTATTATTCAGTTTTTAAACTTCTATACAATGAA
>CAYMZW010000560.1:0-4322 GCA_964395005.1 uncultured Rivularia sp. | reverse complement strand
GTGGCTGAGTACGCTGAAGTACCAGAAAAACCACAATATGTTCCATCTTTGTAATATTTCTTAATCAAGTTTCTCAAAATTGAGAAGTTTGGTTGATAAAAGTTTAATAATTTAAGAATTAAAGGGATGCGATGCGATCGCGTCCTTTTTTTTTTATAAATGAAAATAGAAACCTGTGTAGAGACGCGATATATCGCGTCTCTACAATTTTGATGGGAATGTTATTCAAAATCTAAATTTGGGAACAATATCTGTAGCTTAATCAAAACTTTATTTAAAAGCTTGCTGTTCCTTTAATTTTTCATGTCACTGTCAAAAAAAATTCGTAATCTACCTTCTAAATTCAAATTCGACCGCACGCTGTTAATTGCGATGGTAGTGCTGCCGGTAATTCATTATTTATTATGTTTGCTCGCTATATCTATGGCTCTGGAAGAAGGGCTATCACCAATTTGGCCAACTTATGGTGTCTATGTAGCAGCAGTTTTACTATTTGGCTATCGGATTTTTCCAGCAATTGTGTTGAGCGAACTGATAGTAAATATTATTTTATTTTGGACTACTTATCCCCAAAACACTGTAGCTGTTATCCTGATATTTTTGTTTTCTTCCTCTGTAGATGCGCTAATTATTCCTTTTCTATATAAACTTTGGATTCCCCAGGGTAAATTGTTCTTACGGGTGCAAAACGTTTTTAAGTATGCACTGATTATTCTGCCAAGCCCAATAATAAATGCCACGATTGGAGTTGCGATTACCTGTTGGGGAGGGGCTGCACCTTGGTCAGCTTATTGGGGTTATTGGAAACAGTGGTATGTGATGGCGTTTGCTGGCACACTAACGTTAACCCCTATTTTAATTGCTTGGGCACCGCAAACGAAACATTTATCGCGATTTGAAAAGAAGCAATTACCGGAATTAGGGTTAACTATTTTAGTCTTGGCTTTAATCTGTCAAATCATCTTCGTAACTAAATCTCCCCTAGAATACCTGTTGCTGCTACCGCTACTTTGGGCAGCTTTTCGGATGGGAGCAAGAGTAGCAACCGGACTATTATTATTAGTTGAAATTACGGTATTGACAGCAGCAAAATTTGAAATGGGTTCCTTTGCAGATAACGCTTCTGTATTTGAATCAGCAATGTTATTGCAGTCATTTATGGGAGTTGCAGCACTGATTACTTTTGCTACTTTAGCGATGGTGAATGAAAATAAACAAGGCGAACTGAAGCTATTACGAGCTAAAGATGAATTAGAACAACGGGTGGAAGAACGAACGGTAGAGCTAAGTAAAGCGAAAGTTTTGGCAGAACGTGCAAATAATGCCAAGAGCGAGTTTTTGGCAAATATGAGTCATGAATTACGCACTCCGTTGAATGGAATTATGGGATACGCTCAAGTTTTACAGCGTTCTCGAACTTTAAATGATAGCAATCAAAAAAGTGTAAGCATCATTCATCAGTGCGGAGAACACTTATTGATGCTGATTAATGACGTGCTGGATTTAGCCAAAATTGAAGCTCGTAAAATGGAGATTCATACTAAAGATGCTCATTTACCTTCATTTTTACAGAGCGTGGTGGAAATTTCTCGGATTCGAGCAGAACAAAAAGATATTGATTTTATTTATACAATAGATCCGGATTTACCTACAGGAGTACAAATAGATGAAAAGCGATTAAGGCAAGTTTTGATTAATTTGCTGGGTAATGCAATTAAATTTACCGATAGTGGTGCAGTAACTTTTGCGGTTAGCGCAATGGTAAATAAAAATCTTGCAGATGTTCCCATTTGGAAATTCCGATTTGAGCTTAAGGATACTGGGGTAGGAATGTCTGAAGCACAATTACAAGGAATCTTTTTACCGTTTGAACAAGTTGGTAAAGTCGAAAAACAAACCGAAGGTACGGGATTGGGTTTAACTATCAGTCAAACCATCGTCAAAATGATGGGTGGTGAAATACAGGTAGAAAGTACTTTGGGGGAAGGTAGTTGTTTTTGGTTTGAAGTTGAGATACCGGAAGCTCAAGAATGGATTATTACTTCCAGAGTTACTCAAGCAGGTACGGTGATGGGATATAAAGGCGATCGCCACAAAATTCTGTTTGTAGATGACAGGTGGGAAAATCGCTCTGTAATCAAAAATTTACTCGAACCAATTGGATTTGAAATTATTGAAGCGGTAAATGGTGAAGAAGGATTAGAAAAAGCTTATAGTGTAAAACCCTCCGGCATAATTACAGATTTAGCAATGCCGGTAATGGATGGTTTTGAAATGGTTAAGCAGATGCGATGTTCTCCAGAGCTTAAAGATTCAATTATTATTGCATCTTCTGCAAGCGTATTTGAATTTCACCGTCAGGAAGCCAGAGCAGCAGGTTGCGACGATTTTCTTCCCAAACCAGTACAGGCTGAAGAGTTATTACATCAACTACAGCAATATTTGAAATTGGAGTGGATTTATGAACAATCAACATTAGAAGAATCAGTTTCTGAAATAGTTTCTACTTCGGATAGTGACGCTTGGGTTGTTCCGGAACCAGAACAACTAAAAGATATTTATAAAGCAGTTCAACGCTGTAGAATTGCCGAAATTGAAGCTGAAGCTAATAAATTAAAAGAAATTGATGCTAGATATAGTGCTTTTTCTGAAAAAATTCTTACCCTTGTTGATGAATTTGATATCGATGCAATTGGGGCTTTGATTGAATCTTATATGTGAATTGGGGAATGGGGAATTGGGCATTGGGCATTGGGCATTGGGCATTGGTAAATATTAACATTAACTCCTAACTCCTAACTCCTAACTCTTCTAATCCAAAATCTAAAATCTAAAATCTAAAATATTAATTATGTCTTCAAATTCAATTTTAATTGTTGACGATACACCTAATAATATCCGCCTTTTGTTCGATGTTTTGGACAGTGCCGGATTTGATATTTCTGTTGTTAGAAATGGAGAGACTGCTTTGGAAAAACTGCATTATATCCAACCGGATTTGATTTTACTTGATGTGATGATGCCGGGAATTGATGGTTTTGAAACCTGCCGTCGGATCAAGTCGAATTCGGAAACGCAAGATATACCGATCATTTTTATGACGGCTCTTTCCGATAGCGAACATAAAGTAAGTGGGTTACAAATAGGCGCAATTGACTACATTACTAAACCAATTCAAGTTGAGGAAGTGTTAGCAAGGGTAAACGTACATTTGAATTTAAGAAACACTCAAATTCAAGTCCAGGAGGAAGTAATTGAACGCAAAAAAACAGAAGTAGAACTCAGACAAACTCTTGCTTCAATGCAACAGATGCAAACACAATTAATTCAAAGCGAGAAAATGTCTGCTTTAGGAAATTTAGTTGCAGGGGTTGCTCATGAAATTAACAATCCTTTGGGTTTTTTAAATGGCAGCATCTGCAATGCTAGAGATAACGTACAAGATTTATTTGAACATATACATATATATCAACAAGAATGCTCGGAAGAAAACGATACAATTTCCGAACACGCTGAAGATATCGATTTAGAATATCTTAACGATGATTTACCACAAATATTCGAGGCAATGCAAAAAGCCACAAATCGTATTCAAAGTATTAGTAATAGTTTGCGTACTTTTTCCAGAGGGGATACAGAATACAAAGTAAAAGCCGATCTACATGAAGGAATTGATAGTACAATCTTAATTTTAAAATATCGTCTCAAAGCTAACGATAAACATCCAGCAATTAAAGTTATAACTGAGTATGGCGATTTACCTGAAGTCGAATGTTTTCCCGGACAATTAAATCAGGTATTTATGAATTTGTTGGCAAATGCTATTGATGCATTAGAAGAATCAAATAAAGAACTTAGCTATAAAGAAATAGAAGCAAATCCGAATAAAATTGTGATTAAAACCTGTTTAGAAGATAATTTTATCAAAATTAGTATTGCTGATAATGGAAAAGGGATGTCGGAAGAAGTAAAGCAGAAGATATTTGACCATTTATTTACTACTAAAGAAGTTGGTAGAGGTACTGGTTTAGGATTATCTATAGCTCGCCAAATTCTTGTAGAAAAGCATAACGGTAATTTAGAAGTAAATTCGGAACCCGGAAAAGGAACTGAATTTTTAATTACAATTCCTCTTGGATAAAGCTTGCTGCCTTAAAGTATTTCATCTAAGTTTTGAGAAAAATAAGAACGATATAATTCTTTACTTACAATTGCACCTTCAGGAGTCAATTTAATTAGTCCAATACTTTCTAATTTATAGGCTACCGTAGGTGAAAGATTTACAGGTGTTTCGGCTGTAAGTATTTGGGAAAATGCTGCTG
>CAYMZW010000559.1:0-4326 GCA_964395005.1 uncultured Rivularia sp. | reverse complement strand
TTGTTAGTTGTTAGTTGTTAGTTGTTAGTTGTTAGTTGTTAGTTGTTATTTGTTAGTTGGTAACTGTTCACTGTTCACTGTTCACTGTTCACTGTTAATTATGTCAGTAATAGAAGAAATTAATAACGCCAACGCTTTAATTGTTGGTGCTAGTCAAGGAATTGGTTTGGGTTTTGTCAAAGCTTTGTTGCAAGATAATAATATTGCAAATATTTCAAAAATATATGCTACCTATCGCAATATTGATTCTGCTAACGAATTAATTTCATTGCAAAAAGAATATTCTCAATTAGTTTGTCTTTCAATGGATATTACCCAAGAGTCGCAAATATCCGCAGCAGTGGAAAAGATAAGCGCAGAAACAGACAAACTACATTTAGTAATTAACTGCGTAGGAATTTTACATGAAGGGGAAATGCAGCCCGAAAAAAGCCTGCGACAAATTAATCCTGAAAACTTGATGCGCTACTTCCAGGTAAATAGTATCGGAGGAATTTTATTAGCCAAACATTTACAGCCTTTATTTAAACATAAAGATAAAAATATTTTTGCCTGTATTTCTGCCAAGATAGGTAGTATCGGCGATAACCGTCTGGGTGGATGGTACGGATATAGAGCATCCAAAGCAGCACTAAATATGTTCATGCGAACTACGGCGATCGAATATAGTCGGAGATGTCCTAAAACCATTGTCGTTACCTTGCATCCCGGTACAACAGATACCAATCTTTCACAACCATTTCAACGCAACGTACCACCAGAAAAGCTATTTCCCGTCGAACATACAGTTAAATTATTGCTCGGTGTAATTGCAAACCTGAAACCAGAAGATAGCGGCGAGTTTTTCTCCTGGGATGGCAGTCGTTTGCCGTGGTGAGGGGGGAGAGGGGGTAGAGGGGGAGATGGGGAGACAAGGAGACAGGGGGAGACAAGGAGACAGGGGGAGAATCCAGTTACCGCCCTGCGGTCTAACTCTTAACTCCTAACTCCTAACTCCTAACTCTTTTCACTGCTCACTGTAAAGAATGTCTAAAGCAACTGTGGCTGATACTGTTTGATTGCTGCCAATTATGGGAGTTGTATCTCTAGCTGCGCTTGCTTCAAACTGTAGGGGTTGAGGAATCGGATTGGATGCACCAACTGACAAAATTTCAATGCCAACAATTTCTTCTGAAACTAAATTTAAAGTGTCGAACACAGTTGCAGCTTCTGTTTGAGCTTGTTCGATGGCTTGTTGGAGTGCCTGCAAACGTGCCTGCTGTAAGTCTTCGTCTGTCGCAGAAAAGCTGATGTTTTGTACTAGATTTGCTCCTGCTTCAATAGCTGCATCTATCGCGGCTCCTGCTGATTCGTTTGGCAATTCAAAGGAAAGCGTGTTGCGAGCTTCAAAGCCAGTCAGTGTTCGAGTATCGTCTTCAAAGCTATAAACTGGAAACAACCGAACGGAAGTGGTTTGAAGTTCTTCTACATCGAGGTTTTCTAGCACATCTACCACACTCGTTGTCTGCTCAGCAACTTGCTGTTGAGCTTCTGCTGCTGTTGCTGCCTCTACTTGAATTCCCAACTCAACTGTAGAGATGCTGGTGGGAACTGTAACTTCTCCAATGCTTGTAACTTCTAATATGTTGCGATCTCCGAAGGAGCGAGCGAAGCTATCGCCGTCTGCATTACTAAGACTAATGCCACCAGTTAGAGGATCTCGATTTGCTTCAACGGCAGAATCATCGAACCCGAGCAAAGAATCGTTTTCTGCAACCATTTTATTTATCCCTGTTTTTGATATTTTGATGCAATAGTATCATCCGAGCATAATTGCTAATAATGAAAATCAAAATATCTACCAGAAGCAATATTCCTTCAGGAATAACAGTAAATTATCAATTACCAATTATCAATTACAAATTAACTTTTAATCAGATTTAACGATAGGTACTACCCGACGTTGAAAGGGTAATTCTAACGAATCACTAAGTTCTTTAATCAGCCAATCTACTTCCGTTTGAGTCATTCCAGTAAGTTTATATTGTTTATTACCTGCCCAAATAATAATTGCGGGTGAAAATTCTCTGTATGAAATATTTCCTCGGGAATTTTTTTGTTCTTGAATAAAAGAATTAGTGTATTCTAGCTTAAGTATATCTTTGCGTAAGGATGGTTTGGTTCTTTCGTATTTCGCACAAAAAAGTTCATAGTTTAAATAAATTTTCTTTTGATTTATAACTAATCGAGTTCTTCCAAATAGTTCAAATACAAACTTTATCCAGTTTATAACTCCCGAACCAATAAGCGTTAGCGAAAAAATCCATCCAACCAGCGGTATATTCCACAGAAATATTGCAAAAAATAGTCCAACAAAAGTGGATACGCTGTTGTGTAATAATTTTTCTAACGAACTAAAAATCCATCCCGGTTCGGGCTTAATAATTTCAACTTTTTCGGCATTTTTATTGACTAAAATTTTGGTATCAACTGGTTTAATGGCAAAATGATTCGCAAAACTGAGATTAACTGGCTCTGGCTTTTGTAAAGCTTTTAATGCTACTTGTGCGGAATCAAATCTTTTTTCTTGACTGGGTTCTAATACCTTTTTCAACCAATTAGTAAAATGCTTGCTTAATTTAGTTTTATCTTCAAACTGAATTTGTAAATCTTTTTGCGGAAAATCTGCCGGATGAATTCCGGTTGCAAGATAAATTAAAGTTGCCCCCAAACTATACAAATCGGAAGTAGTCACAGCACGCCCACCAAATTGTTCTGGTGACATATAACCGTAAGTTCCCACAACGGTTAAAGTACCATTTTCAACAACAGTAATATTTTGCACCGAACCGAAATCAACTAAATAAACTTCACCAACGCTATTCCCGGAACGGTTTGTCAGTAAAATATTGCTGGGTTTAATATCTCGATGAATAATTGCAGGTTTACGTTCGTGTAAATGAATTAAAATATTTAAAATTTTCTCAGCTATTTCTTTTAATTGTGCTTCGTCGAAAGTACGTCCATTTGAAACTTGCTCTTCTAAAGATTTCGCATCAATATAGCTTTGTACCAAAGCAAAACCCTTTGTTTCGGGTGAATCAACGTCAAAGTAATCGAGATATTCTGGAATTGCGGGATGAGATAAGTTTTGTAAAATTTGCGCTTCTCTTTCAAACAGTTTCAAGCTATCCCATTCAAAATCGCGATCGAGCTTGAGCAGTTTGACGACGACTAAATTCTGAGTTTGATTATCCAGCGCTAAATAAGTATATCTTCCAGGTTTTTTACCAAGTTGTTCTTGGATAGAGTAGCGGGAACCTAAATCACTTTTCATATTTATTTATACAGATTCACATTTAACCCCTGCTTTGATTTTAGCTCGTTCATAAAAAGTGTGAATTCTTGCAGCATAAGCCTTGTGGTAAACTCTCAATGTACTAATTCGATGATGGTTCTTACTATAGATTTACCGAACTAATCATAAAACGGAGAATTCATATCTATATTGGCATCTCCAGTAATATCACCATCAAAAATTTTCACACTAAGATTTCCATTAACTCGCGAAGCAAACGGAATCAATAATCCATCAATATAATTTTGTGCATTTTCTACAGAATCAAATTCATAAAAACCACCAACAGTATTAGTATTTATCCCGCTTAGCCAAGTTTTTGATTTCAAACCCGGAAATTTTTTCATTTCTACATTGATGGATTTCCAATCAATTTGATCGAAAGGAATAGATACTTGATACTCAGCATATACAAATATTTTATGCGCCGACATTTTATGATTCTTCCTTTTTATTTCAGAGGATGTTTTAAAAGTTGAATTTAATACATTACCTGGCGACTGCAAGTCGCGGCTACACATGCAAAACCCACCTTCGTGGGTTATAAATAGACTAGTCCACGCAGGTGGACTTTACCTGTGTAGTAGCGGTTTTAACCGCCGGATACTTTTAAAACATCCTCTTAGAAACATTTGTAAATTAGTTAGATGATTATTTATTAATATCCTGCCTATTCCCTCTTCAACTATTTAATTAATATTACACCTAATTTGTTTTTACATGACGCTGGCTAACAAGATCCATCGCTTTTTCTAAAGCTTCTAAACGTGTATGTACTGGATTTTGTTCTAGTACTCTTCGCAATATTTTCAAACATCGCAATCTGCTTTCTACTATACCGCTAGCCCCTACGAAATAAACAGTGCGCCGTCTTTCATAAGCTTCTTTAACCATATTTTCTATAGCTAAAGTCGCTGTTACTCCCAGATAAGGAACTTCGTTAAATTCTAAAATTAATACATCATAATTTTCTACAATCGACATTTGCT
>CAYMZW010000558.1:0-4353 GCA_964395005.1 uncultured Rivularia sp. | reverse complement strand
TTTTTAAGGTGGGGTTGGGGGGATCTCAATTTTTAAGGTGGGGTTGGGGGGATCTCAATTTTTAAGGTGGGGTTGGGGGGATCTCAATTTTTAAGGTGGGGTTGGGGGGATCTTAATATTTGAAAATTATTATTACCTTAGTTTTGAACCTAAAATCTATGAAGACGTAAAATTTTACGTCTCTACATTACATTACTGGTTTACGAGCAATCAAATATTTGCTCATATGATGAACCTGCATTTCAATGTTCTCAAAACCAGCAGTTTCTAAACGCTCTACTAAATTATCAGTTACATAATTCATATAGAAAGGTTCGTGGAAGCTTTCGTGGAAGTTTTGCATGGCAGGTTCGACTTCCGGCGAGTCACTCAATTGAACTGAATCGCAAATTATAAAAGTTCCACCTGGTTTTGTGATTCGGAAAGCTTCGTTAATTACTCGCTGACGTATTGCTGCTGGTAATTCGTGGAAAAGAAAAACGCAAGTTGTAGCGTGGAAATAATCATCTAAATAAGGCAACTCTTCCGCATTCGCTTGTAAAAGTTGCGGTAATTCTCCTGGAATATCCGACAGCAACTGATTAGCTTTCCGTAAATAAGTTGGTGACAAATCCGTACCAAACAACGAGCAGTACGGTAAAGTTGCTCGAATCATCTTCAAAGTACGCCCGGTACCGCAAGCTATATCTAAAACACGTTGCTGACGTGGAGATACATCAGAAAATACTTTTAAACCTTCTTTTAATGGAGCCAAAATTCTGCGTCGCATCGCATCAGCAGTACCATTAAAAAGAATTTCTACTCCTAAATCATACAGGTTCGCAGATGATTCGCTCAAATAACCATCGGTTTGATAATGGAAATTTCGCACGTAATATTGAGGATAATCTGTAGTATCTATATTTGGTGCAAAATCTTGATATTTTTCGGATTTAGCTCGCTCCCAAAGTAGGGGTAGATCCATCCATATTTGGGGATAATAAAGAAAAAAGTCCTCCCAAGGATTATCAAACAATAGACTTTTGGGATAAACTCCTCGCTCTGCATCTTCCCAGTCAGCTTCTAATAAATTATTTAGACGCTCATTTAATTTCACTAATAACTCTGTAGGAATTGGCGTTACTTTCTTATCCACCGGAGATAAAGCTTTCATCAACCCCGTGCTGAGCATTTTATGAGCTACACCAAAAATACTTTTACTTTGTTGAAAAGTCTGGTAAGTCAGTTTTGTTAAAGTGTCTGGCATAAGAATTCAATATTTCGTCAATTTAGTCACCTTCTCATTTTATGGAAATATTTCTTAATAAACAATCATAAAGATTTAGAAAAAATCTGTGTAATTGCCGAAGACCTATCGAAGGGAAGATGTTAAATATGAGTACTTCCTTCCGGTATATTTTTTCAATATCCATATTAAATATCACTTTAGCAACCAAACAGCTAGTAAAAGTAGTTTGAATCGCTAATAGCTTCTAAAATCAAAAGCAATCTAAACTTTACATAACTTTATATATATATTTCATAATAAAGTCGGAAAACCGTAGTCATTGTTACAGAATTATTTATATAATTGAGAAAAGCAACAATAAGCTTACTAGATATTAATAAAATATAAGGAGTTCAAAAATTATGACTACCCAAGAAAAAGCCCGTGCTTTAATGCAAGGTCATTATCAAACAATTAAAAATCGTCAACAGTCAATGCTCGGACGTGCTGGAGAAGAAATTGGTCAACAAGCGGGAAGTTCTCGTTATTGGAACCCAGTTCAAGGAAAGATAAATCCCAGCGCTTGGGGAAGTTGCGATCGTTCTCATGCCACAATGAGCTAAGAAATATTTGTTTGTAGTAAGAGCTTTAGCTCTCTATATTGCAGATTAAGGGCTAAAGCCCTTACTACGAACCAAAAGAAAGCCACCTCTACAAGGGTGGCTTATTTTATGATTGTTAACTATGTAGGGTTGACCGAAATCTACAAAAACTCGAATTAACAGTCGTAATAAAGAGAAAATTCGTAGGGATGAGGACGTAAACGCATTGGATTGACTTCTGTATCCAACTTAAAGGAAATCCAGTTTTCTATAAAGTCTTTGGTGAATACTCCACCTTGAATTAAGAATTCGTGATCTTTTTCCAGAGCTTCCAATGCTAAATCCAAAGAGCCTGGTGTAGAAGGAACTTTAGCTAGTTCTTCAGGAGAAAGTTCGTAGATATTCTTATCTAAAGGTTCGCCGGGATCGATCTTGTTTTTGATCCCATCTAAGCCAGCACAAAGCATTGCAGCAAAGGCTAGATAGGGGTTACAAGTTGCATCGGGGCAGCGGAACTCTAAACGCTTTGCTTTAGGATTATCGCCAGCAAGAGGAATACGCACCGAAGCGGAACGGTTTCCTTGAGAATAAGCCAAGTTTACTGGTGCTTCGTAACCTGGTACCAAACGCTTATAAGAGTTGGTGCTGGGGTTGGTGAATGCTAATAATGCTGGTGCGTGCTTGAGAATTCCACCGATGTAGTGGAGTCCCATTTCGCTCATTCCTGCATACTTATCGCCAGCGAATAAAGGCTTGCCATCTTTCCAGATCGATTGGTGGGTGTGCATACCGGAGCCGTTATCTTGGAATACAGGCTTGGGCATGAAGGTAACGGATTTACCGTATCTCTTAGCTACGTTCTTGATCACGTATTTGTAAGTCATCAACCAATCAGCAGCTTCGATTAGTTTACCAAAACGGAAACCTAATTCGCACTGACCCCCAGTAGCCACTTCATGGTGATGTTTTTCAATGGGAACGCCGCATTTTTTCATTTCTAACAGCATTTCCGTCCGCATATCTTGCGAAGTATCGGTTGGTGAAACCGGGAAGTAGCCTCCCTTATAATTTGGCTTATAACCAAGGTTAGGGCCTTCTTCTTTACCAGAATTCCAACGACCTTCTACGGAATCTACGTAGTAATAACCTGCATTTTGGGTTTGATCGAAGCGAACATCATCAAAGATGAAAAATTCAGCTTCTGGGCCAAAAAATGCTGTATCACCAACACCAAGTGAATTTAAATAATCAATTGCTTTCTGAGCAATTACCCGAGGACAGCGATCGTACCATTCACCCGTCCGGGGTTCTTTAATGCTACATACAATACTTAGAGTGGGTTCTTTCATGAAAGGGTCGATCCAAGCAGTATTTGGATCTAGCACCATTGACATATCTGACTCGTTAATGGCTTTCCAACCCCGAATACTCGAACCGTCAAATGGTACACCATCGGTGAAAGAACTTTCATCGATTTCACTTTGGTACATTGTTAAATGCTGCCAAATCCCTGGCATATCGATGAATTTCAGATCGATCATCTGAATGTTATTGTCTTGAATCATTTTCAAGACTTCTTGTGGGGTTGTCATAGTTTCTCCTTATGTGCAGATACGCAATGGATTAATACTGAAAATTCAAAAAACTGTTGACCCTTAGAAGCTGAAACCACTTGTTTATACACCTGGAATATCCTAAATTTAGGTAAGTCAAAAAAGTGTATCAACCGTAACAGAAATAGGATTCTAAAGGTAATGTTAACCTTTTACTAAATCATCTACACGAATATAAAAGTTCATCTTATAGGGGTCAACTTTGGCTTAGAATCCTTAAGTAGTATGGATTGCTTTTTGCTTGATTTTTGGCTAAGTTACCACAAAATAGGTTTTGTGATGAACTTTTAGTCAAATTATTATCAAATCGTAGATAGGAATAATTGGGGGATAATAAAATGCAAGATGCCGTAACAACTTTAATTAAGAATTATGACGTTACCGGACGTTATTTAGATAGAAACGCAGTAGATTCGCTTAAATCTTACTTTGAAAGCGGTACGCAAAGAATACAAGCAGCGGCGGCTATCAACTCTAATGCAGCATTTATAGTCAAAGAATCCGCTGTTAAGTTATTTGAAGACCAGCCCGAATTGATTCGTCCCGGCGGAAACGCTTATACAACTCGTCGTTATGCGGCTTGTTTGCGGGACATGGATTACTATTTGCGTTACGCCACTTATGCTTTAGTTGCTGGCAGCATGGATGTGCTAGACGAGCGAGTATTGCAAGGTTTGCGCGAAACTTACAATTCTTTAGGAGTTCCCATTGCTCCTACAGTTGCCGGTATCCAAATCATGAAAGACATGGTTAAAGAACAAGTTGCCTCTGCCGGTATTGACGATACCAGCTTTGTAGACGAACCGTTTGACTATATGACAAGAGAGTTGAGCGAGACGGATATTTAAGATAGGGAGTAGGGAGTAGGGAGTAGGCAATAGTTAGGAGTTAGGAGTTAGGAGTTAGGAGTTAGGAGTTAGGAGTTAGGAGT
>CAYMZW010000557.1:0-4360 GCA_964395005.1 uncultured Rivularia sp. | reverse complement strand
ACTTTTGGTAAGTTTCCTGCTGGCTTACCTAGTGAAGAGCGCCGTCGCTGGCTGGATTTTTCTGTTAAGTTTGCAAATTATCCAAATCTGGAAACTGAGGGTAGACAGCATTTGGTGGCGGAAACTCGGCGGTATCTTTATAGTTTGCAGCAGGGAGAAAGGGCTTCGAGTGAAGCGGATTCCACAAAGCCAAAAGTTATTCAAGTTCCTAAGACTAAAGTGGTTGCTGAAGTAAGTCGGCGACTTGCGCCGGAATTGGATCAAAAATTGATTGATTTACCGGATATTGGGTTTAGAAAGGCGGCTAAATTAGAGCGTCTTGGTTTATCTACGGTGCGCGATTTACTATATTATTTTCCCCGCGACCATATTGACTATGCGAACCAAGTATGCATTGCGGAACTACAAGCAGGTGAAACGGTAACTTTGGTGGCAACTGTGAAACGTTGTGATTGTTTCTTTAGCCCTAAAAATAAGAAATTATCAATATTAACAATTGATTTAAAAGACAATTCCGGTACTTTAAAAATTAGTCGTTTTTATGCAGGAAATCGTTATAGCAATCGCGGTTGGCAAGAAAGTATGAAGCGTCGCTACCTTAGAGGTAGTACTGTGGCTGCTTGCGGTTTGGTAAAGGAAAGTAAATATGGGTTAACTCTTGATAATCCTGAGTTGGAGGTTTTATCGAATCCAGAGGATGAAATTGAATCGCTGACTGTAGGTAGGGTTGTTCCGGTTTATTCTTTGACTGAGGGAGTTGTGGCGAGTACGGTACGACAAGCGGTAATTGCTGCTTTACCGGCAACCGCTCTTTTGAAGGAGCCTTTACCAAAGGGTTTGCGAGAAAAATATCAGTTAATGGAGTTGAAAGACGCGATTAACAATATTCATTTTCCTCCCGATAGCGATAGTTTGCGAGCAGCACGCCGTCGTTTGGTGTTTGATGAATTTTTCTATTTGCAATTGGGATTACTGCAACGCCAGCAAAAAGCCCGTGATGTTCAAACTAGCGCGATTCTTGCGCCTCAAGGTGAGTTATTGCAGCAGTTTCATCAAATTTTACCGTTTAAGTTAACGGGGGCACAGGAAAGAGTTATTCAAGATATCCTCAACGATTTACAAAAACCCGCAGCAATGAATCGTTTGGTACAGGGAGATGTGGGTTCTGGTAAAACGGTTGTGGCAGTAGTAGCAATTATTGCCGCAATTCAATCGGGGTATCAAGCGGCTTTGATGGCACCCACGGAAGTTTTAGCAGAGCAGCATTATCGTAAGTTAGTTAGCTGGTTTAGCTTAATGCATTTACCAGTAGATTTACTTACTGGGTCTACAAAAATTGCAAAAAGAAGACAAATCCACGCGCAGTTAGAAACCGGAGAATTACCGCTTTTAGTTGGTACCCATGCTTTAATTCAAGATCCGGTAAACTTTCACAGATTGGGTTTGGTGGTAATCGACGAACAGCATCGCTTTGGTGTGGAGCAAAGAGCGCGATTGCAGCAAAAAGGCGAACAGCCTCACGTGTTAACAATGACCGCTACGCCAATCCCCAGAACTCTTGCGCTTACCATTCACGGCGATTTGGATGTAAGTCAAATTGATGAATTACCGCCGGGAAGACAGAAGATAAAAACTACAGCCTTGAAAGCAGGCGATCGCCCCCAAGCTTACGATTTGATCCGGCGAGAAATCGCTCAGGGAAGGCAGGTTTATGTAGTGTTGCCTTTGGTGGAAGAATCGGAAAAATTAGATTTGCGCTCTGCCGTTGAGGAGCATAAAAAGTTACAAGAAGCCGTATTTCCAGAATTTAGGGTGGGGTTGCTGCACGGAAGAATGAGTTCCGCCGATAAAGATGAAGCAATTAGCAAATTTCGCGATCGAGAAACCCAAATTTTAGTTTCAACTACCGTGGTAGAAGTTGGTGTAGACGTGCCGAATGCAACCGTAATGCTAATTGAAAACGCGGAAAGATTTGGTTTGTCACAACTGCATCAACTGCGGGGGCGTGTTGGTAGGGGAGCAGCGCAATCATTTTGTCTTTTAGTCAGCGGCTCTCGCAGTGCCGACGCTCAACAAAGATTAAAAGTATTAGAACAATCACAAGACGGGTTTTTTATATCAGAAATGGATATGCGTTTTAGAGGTCCCGGACAAGTTTTGGGGACACGACAATCGGGTATTCCAGACTTTACTTTAGCAAGCTTAGTAGAAGACGAAGAAGTATTAATTTTAGCCCGTCAAGCGGCGGAGAAAGTAATAGAAATAGACGCTAGTTTAGAGCGGTGGAAATTGATGCAGGAAGAGTTGAAATATCGTTATGAACGGTTAATGGGTGGGACGATTTTGACTTGATAAGATGTAGGGATTTTGGCAACGGATTGGCAGCGGATTGGCAACGGATATGGAATTTTGACAACGGATAGGCAGCGGATTGGAAACGGATATTTTTTTAAGATTATAAAATGGCTTTATTTTGATATTACCTATTCCCTATTCCCTATTCCCTACTCCCTATTCCCTACTCCCTATTCCATTTCCGTTTACTTAATGAAACTCTATAGTTTCAACAAAATCTAAAATCATCTGCTTGAGTGCAACGGCTTCTTGCTTCATAAAATTAGTGGTTTTACCATCTAAAAATGTACGTTGACTGCTAACAATATAAAGAAAGTCACCGTTAATAAAAGAAATTAATCCCCGATAGGCATCTAATTTTGTTGCCGTACCGTTATTTCCTGTTTTGTAAATTCTTGAACCTCCAGGCATATACAGCAATACAAAATAAGAACCATCAAAGATTTTTGCCATGTATTCGCTGTATTCAAGCTGTGCTTGTGGCAAGTTTGCGACTATTTCTTCAGGAACATATTTATTTACAAGAGTCGATTTCAAATATTCCTCTTGTCCAATTATTTCCATTTCTTCCATCTGTTTCGCAGGCAACGAATAATAATCTATTCTTAAAAAAGTGCCTTCATCATCAGAAAAACTAACTGTATTTTCTTGACTTTGAACTTTACCGCCTTGATGGGGATCTACCGGAACCGGAACGGTAAAATTACCCGACGGTGAATCATATTCTTCTATATTAAAGGCTATATTAACTATTGTTTCGTCTTCGTCTTCAAGCAATTCTGATAATTCTGCTTCCTCGAAAGCGGCAATTACATCTTCGATAATTTCTTCTGCTTGTTCGTTATTGATTTTTAAAGCTTGCTGCAAACTTTTGACTAATGGCATTTTTGTTCGCGGAATTAGCATTTCGTCTTCATCTATGATTACACTTATTCCAGCAGCAAAAGCATCTTCTAAAAAATCATCCTTAAGTTCTTTTTTTGCAGCATTAAACAGCGCCCCCCGTCCATTTTTTTCGGCTAAATTTAGAAGTTGTTCAAGCATTTCTAATAAATCTTCATCCGAATATTCTTCAAAAATCTCGAATCCCCAGAGTATATCGACCAAAAATTCTATATCTACCTCTTCCAAGGAAGAATCGGCAGATTCAGTTATGATTGCGATTGCAGCCACTGCTTCGGGGGAACTAAGCGACTGTTTTAATATTTCTTGCGAATTAAATAATTTATCGTATTTGTTCATAATTTTTACCTCCATGCATGGTTATTAAGTACAGACTAAAAGTGGTGGTAGCTAATTCACTCATAGCATTATGTTAAAAAGGTTAATAAAAAATGTATTATCAAGTCAAAATTATGGAAATATAGCGGATTAAATTATATGTAATTAAAATATTACTAGAATAGAGTAACTAATTCCAAAAATTATCTGAATTATCACAAAAAGCTGCAATAATAAGTTTAAATACTTAAACTGTAACTTTTAGCCCAAACCTAGATATTCTGAAAACTTTTACTTTTCTTTGATGGGTATTTATTGATATGATAATATAACTTAAGTTTGATTTTTTTTAATTTTAAGATTTAATTATTGTCTCATTAAACGGTTCATGGCTAATAGTAAATTACAATCGGCCATGAACATCTTTGCAAGGCAATTAACCAGACTGTTCTAAATACTGGTTGATATCTTCTACAACCCGAGTCAATTCGGCTTCCGTTGTCAAACGTATAGTCGCATCACGCACGGTAAGTAAAACCTTTGCAGCAAAAGGGCTTGGCCAGATATTCGGGTTGCAAAAAATTTCCAGAAATACTTCTCCCGTATAGCGATATTCCATCGGGGATTGTGGACTTGGTTTTCCTCCACCACTAGCAGTTTTAGCCGCAACCGCTTTGAGTTTCTGCATCAACTCATCTATAGCTGCTTTTAACTCTGTTGCTGCTGCGGGTGAAAAGCTAAAAGATACGGAACCTTCAACTAAATTAAGTGTCAAATGATTTGC
>CAYMZW010000556.1:0-4391 GCA_964395005.1 uncultured Rivularia sp. | reverse complement strand
AAATATCTCAGATTTTTCTAGATTTTTTTGCTATTATGATAACGATTATCATTATAATTGCTATATATAGTGAAAATTTATGGAAAGTAATCCACCACACCTTTTGAGGAAAACTGACTTAGCAATTATCGGTGCTGGGCCTCATGCTCTGACTTTAGTTACTCATTTGCTACAGAAGCGTCAGAAAATCCGTTCCAAAATTGCGGTCTTCGATCCAAGTGGAAAATGGATGAGTGGGTGGGAGCATCAATTTGCAGCGTTGGAAATACCGCATTTACGCTCTCCAGCGGTTCATCATTCAGATCCCAATCCTTTTGGATTACGCAAGTTTGCAGAGTCTCGCTCGAATGAGTTTTTCCCTCCCTACGATTTACCGGGAACTCGGTTATTTAATGATTTTTCTGAGGATGTAATTCGTCGTTGGGATTTAGAGAATAGAGTTACTGGTGAAAAGGTAACTCGAATTCAACCATTAAATAATCCTTTTGGATCGAGTTTTCGTTTGTGGTTGGGTTCGGGGAAATCAATATTAGCTCGTCGGATAGTATTAGCAACTGGTAGTAGTCAACTACAAATACCTGGTTGGGTAAATGGGATCAAAAACAATTATCCAGAGAATAAACTTTGTCATTCTACATCAGTAGATTTACGTAAACTATATTTAGCTGGTGAAAAAGTATTAATCATTGGTGGAGGGTTAACAAGCGGACATTTAGCGGTAGGTGCAATGTCTCGCGGAGCCGAAGTACTGATATCGATGCGACGACAGTTACAGGAAAAGATATTTGATGCGGATGCTGGTTGGTTGGGGCCAAAATATCTCAAAGGATTTTTTGCAGAACCAGATTTTGAAAAGCGTTTTGAAATGATTCAACAAGCGCGAAATGGCGGTTCTATGACTCCTGCAATGGTAACGCAGCTAAGACGACAAACGCATAATGGTAAGTTGAGAATTCAGGAAAACACGCAAGTTGTTGAAGCTAAATGGACAGATAATCAATGGTTGGTGAAATTTACTAATGGTGAGCAAAAACAATTTCATCGCATTTGGTTATCTACCGGAACCCGTTTCGATGTCAATTCCGAACCTTTATTAAAGGAAGTTTTACAAGCTTATCCAATACCTGTAATTAACGGTTTACCTGTGTTAGATGAGAACTTACGTTGGCGCGGTTGTTCGTTATTTATTATGGGTGGGTTAGCGGCTTTACAAATTGGGCCGACAGCGAGGAATTTATCAGGTGCAAGAATGGCGAGTGATAAAATGCTCAAGGCGATTATTAAATCTGATGTAGTTCAAAATCAAGCTAAAATTGCTTGAGTCTGCTAAAACTATCGAGAAAAAGATATGGTCTTTATTATTCTATAGAACGCCAAAAATAAGTTTAGTGATTCTTACATCTTACACCAGTGTCAGAAACCCGGTTTCTCCGAAGTGAAAATACTATTATCTCGTTGTGCAATCAGCAATAAACCGGGTTTGTTTGAGCTTCGACTCGAATGGTGCCTGCATATCAGGTGATTCCAAGATACACAAATTACGGTAACATAAGCAGAGTTACTTACTGAGTTAATTTATATACTCATCTTTTGGAATCACTATGGTAAATAACTCTTCTAGTTTCCCAGATATTACAAACCATTGGGCAAGAAAATTTATTGAAGCTCTGGCAACACGAAGGATTTTAAATGGTTATCCCGACGGTAGTTTTCGTCCTAATCATTCGGTAACTAGGGCTGAATTTGCTGCGATTATTACTTCAACATTTCATCAAATTCCTATACGACGAGAATATATACCTTTTGTTGATGTTCCTACCAATTATTGGGCATTTTCTGCAATCAAAAAGTCTTATGAAACAGTTTTTATTACAGGATTTCCTAACCTTTTGTTTCGCCCTAAAAATCGGATTACGCGGGCTAATGCTTTAGTTTCAATTATCAGCGGTTTGGGATTTACTAGCAGTGTCGATCGCGATTTATTAACTGCTTTACCACAAATTTATCGGGATTACAATCAAATTCCAGACTACGCGAAAATAGCTATGGCTATCTCTACAAAAGCGGGTTTGGTTGCAAGTTATCCAGATATTACATTACTTAATCCTACTTTAGCAGCAACTCGGGCTGATATTGCGGTATTTGTTTATCAAGCTTTGGTTCATTTAGAGCAAGCTGAAAAAATTGAATCAAAATACTTAATTTCACCACAATATTTAACAATAAATCCAGATAAGATTCGCGAATACGATATTATTTGTTTTGGTGATGAAGTTCCTGGTGTTTTAAGTTTGATATGTGCTTCGCGAGAATATCATCGCCGTACTGGTAAATATCCCCGCAGCTTATTATTATTTAAAGGAAATTCTCAATTAGGTATCGGCGGACATTTAGTTAGAGGTGGTTTATCTTATCTCGATCGTTCTGCCGTTCCGATTTCAATTCGCCAGCAGTACGATCTAGATACTTTTGGAGATTCACCAGCAATTTATAACGAATTTCTAGAACGTTCTGGAGTTTATCAAATTGCTTTAAATCCCAAAGACGCTGACATCACTCTACGTCAAATGTTGCAAGAAGTAAGAGCAGATGTTCTCAGCAATGCGGAAATTAAGTCGGTAATTAAAGAAGGAAATAATATCAGTGTTATTGAATTAGTTCGAGGTGAATTTTACAAGGCAAAGTGTTTTATTGATAGTACTGTAAATGCCGAATTAGCTCAATTTGCTGGAGTTAAGAAATTAAGAGGGTTTGAAACATTTGGTTTACCAGATTCTGAATTGTCGGTAACTTTAACTTTTCAAACTAAAGGATTAACTGTAGATATATTAAAGCGGATTGAATCTGATTATTTAGAAGGTTTTACAAACATAAACAATATTCAATTTCAAAACTTCTTAAATATTGCTGCTGGTAATAATTCAGAATTTGCTGATTATCTCAGACAAAATTTGATCGATAAAAATGGAAATTTTAAACTGATGTACGCGGGTAAAGACTACATCGATGTTCGCTCTAAAGCTTTATCAATTGCTTATCATAGTTTCCGAGGAACACCATTATCTTTACCAACCAGCGGAAGTATTTTAGATAATGGCAATATCGCGATTTTGAACGATAATACTTTATCGTGGAATGCTTTACTATTCGATGTGAATGCAACCGAAGCAGAAACTTTAGCCAGAAATAAAGCATTACCAACATCTAAAATGCTTCGGGAAATGGAATTTGTTGCTAAATGGTTTAAAAATATTGGTGCTACCGAAGTAATACCATCTTCCGAATTATACATCCGTCATGCAGGAAATATCACCGGAGTAGTACAACCCTTAACGGGAGCAGAAATGCTTGCTGGAGGAGTACCAGAAGATGAAGCTTTAGGAACTTTTGGCTACCATTTCGATATTCGTGGAGGTATCAAAGGTTTGGGTAATAGAGCTTTGGAAAAAGGATTAGAGCAATTTAGTTTACATTTACCACCGTTATCCAACTTTGGTATTCAACACGCTTTAGTAAAAGATATTCCAAATCTTGCTGTTATTAGCCCTGCTTCTGGGTTTGAAGGTTATGCTTGCTCGGCTGGGAGAATTGTTGAATTTAACTGTGGTGTAGGGCAGGGCGTAGGAATTGGAATTGCGATCGCCCTTTCTGAAAATCGTAATTTGGCAGAAATTTCTAATTTAGAAGTGCGGGAAGTTTTGGTAACTACGCAGCGTTTACCGAAGATATATGGAGTGAGTTACATTGAGCAAGCGCGGGAATTGGATGTTTTTGAGAATTTGATTGCTTGATGTATAACAAATAGCTCAAGTCTTCCACCAAGATGTTTTAAAAGTATTTTTTTAACCCAATCATCATGGATAAAACAGAATTTATCGAATTATATCAAGCAGGAGAAAGAGATTTTTCTGGTGTTGATTTAATTGGAATTGAACTTACTGGTATTCGTAATAGATATCAATTTAGTGATATTAATTTAAATGGTGCTAATCTTGCTAAAGCAAAGCTTGAATTTGTTAATTTTACAAATGCAAATTTACAAAATGCTAATCTGACAGAAGCGAAAATAGGTTTCTGTAAATTTAATTCTGCTAATTTCAGAAATGCTAATCTTAGTCACGTATGCGCTTTATAAATTGGCGTAACCGTCACACACCCTACAAATGTGCTCCAAATAATAAAGCGATAAATCGCTTACTACGAACCTTAAAAAAAATTACACAGCAAAAAACGCCTCCCAATTTCTCGGAAGGCGTTTTCATAATGTAGAGACGTGATACATCACGTCTCCCAAATATTCAATTTTTAACCGTTGATTGCGGGAGCTTGTACTGCTACAGGAGCAGTTTCACCAGCAGCCAAATCAAGTGGGAAGTTGTGTGCATTTCTTT
>CAYMZW010000555.1:0-4393 GCA_964395005.1 uncultured Rivularia sp. | reverse complement strand
CTTCCCAAAGTTACAGGGTAATGGTAATTTTAAAATTATGTATGATGCAGATGACCATTACCTACTTGATGTCGAAGCGGAACTAGAAAGCCCTTTAGATAAGATGGAGCCGCTGAGTGCGGAGTCGGAAGCGGATAAACCATCACCGGAGGCTATGTTAGCGCTGCTTGAAAATCCTCAGCCACAGCAGAAGATGCTGGCGGCACGCGCTTTTTGTGATATTGAAGATGCTCGCGCTACTCCTCATTTAATTCGCTTATTAACAGATGTTTGTCCTCTGGTGCGGGTAAGTGCAGCATATGGCATTGGACGCAATCCCAGTACGGATGCGGTTGAGCCGTTGATTAACCAATACGAGCGAGATTGGAATGGCCACGTGCGAAAAGGTGTGGTTTGGGCATTGGGTAATTGTCGAGATCCGCGTTGTTTAGCTCCTTTAGCCGATGCTTTAAGAACTGATATCTCCGCCGTGCGATTGTGGGCTGCTAGTTCTTTGGCGCAGATGGCTGAAGTGGGTTATGAAGCTGTTGTTGGTGCGATGCCTGCTTTGATTGAAGGCTTGGTGAAAGATTCTGTGCCAGCGGTGCGGAGTAATTGCGCTTGGACTATTGGACAATTATGCCGCGAATTGCCTTCTAATATTGTTTACGCTACCGCTATTGATGCTTTGATTGAAGCTTTTGCTGAAGACGAAGATCTAGGAGTGCGTGAGGATACTAAAGCCGCATTATTAGGAGTGGGCGATCCACGAGGACTTCAGTTAATCGAAACTCTCGAACAAGAAGGCTGGTTTTGAGTTAGTTCGCACTTAGCAGTTGCTAGTTACCTATCTAATTTCATCTCCTACTCCCTACTCCCCATTTTCTCCTCGCTGCTGCTTGATAATCGTAAAGCCGGGAAGGGAGTAATGTGAATAATATTGAAAATCGCAGCAAAGATGTAGAAATGTGAAGCTTACTAATGCTCTCAAATAAGGTTTTTGAGGTATTTAAATAATTTGGCACAGTAATAAAGCACTTTTAGCAACCAAATGGTTGGGAAAATGCTGTGAGTTTATACGGATAAGTATTGGGAAAAATAGTTGAGTTGAATCTAATCTACAACACGGAAGTAAGTTTAGAAGGTACATTCCCTCTACTTCCTGCTGCCTTGCCCTATAAAAATATGTGCTGTACCTATACCTTACTCAAATGAAATATAGCTGCTAAAGTTCGTTTTGAGATTAAGATTTGAGTAATTATCACGTAGCTTTTCTATATAGGGGAAGCCTAAGCAGTTGATAAGATAGAAATTTTGTTCTGAGAATAAGCAAAAAATCGACTCGCAGCAATAGAGAATGCAGGTAATGAAAAAAAAGCGGCTAAATATCTGAGTGAAAATCCTGTATTTTGTGGCTTCTACCTACAGTCTTCCTATGACTTATTTTCCAGAAGTTAAAATTATAAAACTACGAGAATATTTTTTAAAATTAGATTCTTTACAAAATTTTGTTCTAAACATCTATAAGTTTTAACAATTCATAAGAATAACTCGCTTTTATGCAACTATTTTTATTACATCTACTAAGCAATAAAATGTATCATTTAATTTTAGATACTTAAGTAGTTTACCTGAATTTATTAGCAAGATTAAGTTGCGATAAATACTGTAGCTAGGGGATGACATATTCACTTACGCCGAAATACTATACAAATATGGATACGAGGAAACACACAAACCAACTATCCAAAACATAGTTTAAAAAATCAGTATTTTCTAGAGAGATTAACAATGAAAAATATCAAAAAGTTAGTAAAAACCATCGCAGCAGTTTCCACTTTAGGTTTAGGTTTTGCGACAGTATCAATCTCCGAAGCACAAGCAGCTTTATTAGTTCCTCAAAGAGAAGGTGAAATCAAACTGACTAATTTTGATACCGACCCTAATTTCAATTGTTTAACTGGCAATTGTATTGATACAGAATCAGAACTTGGCTACAAAGTTACAAGTTTCGCATTTGGAGACTTCGATGCAAGCCGCTTGTTTTCCGATCAAAGAAAAGATCCAAACACATATACTGACGGAGCAATCATAATCAACTTCTTAGCAGAGGATGAAGGTACGAATCCACAAGAAGACCAATTTTATTTACGTCCAGTAGCTTTCAAAGATGGTGCAGTTGCTGAAGAGGGACGTTTAGAAGTAGGTTTATTTGAGTTCGATTTTGGCAGAACTATCAGTGAAATAAAATTAGACTTCTTTGATGTTGAGTATGCTGAATCCACCACTATCTTTGTCGATGGAGTAGCCCAAACAGTAGGACACGGGGATGATAGCAATATCCAAAGTGTAGTATTGACAGATTTGAGTAAGTTCAAAGTTCAACTCGGCGAACCAGGAGGTAGATTCAAGACTGGTGACGGTGTTTCACTACAAGTGAGCGTACCTGAGTCTGAAAACCTTATCGGCTTAAGCGCTTTAGCAGTCGCTGGAGTACTTACCCTCAAGCGTCGTAAAAGAGCTTCACTAAAAGCTTAAATCAATCTAGTCATCTACCCTCATTTATTCCAATAAGGGGTTGCATCTCACCACTAAAATATTTTCTATCTTATTTATTGAATTAGTTCTCCGGATTTACGCATCTACACTCATAAAAATATTCCCTTCTCTTTAAACTTACACAGAGTAGCTAGATAATCGAGCCTTCGCAGGTTAAATTATCTGACTACTCTTTTTTTTAGCTTTCAAGGTATTAGCAATTCTACTTAAATTTCCTAGTTATTACTGAAAAATTATTAATTAATTTGAAGTTAGACATTTTTAAGATAGAAAAAACAGTATTTATTCGGAATAGATAGCAAGTAAAAACTGATTTTAAATAATTAATTACACGACGATTAACGCAATTTCTCGGAAGCATATTCGATTTTTATCCCAAAATAAAGTTTGGATTAATTATGTTGCTTAGGGCTTAGGTTTTTGGCAGTTTGTCTATTAACTTAGTAAGTAATCAGAGGCGAACAAAACAAATTAGTTACTGCCTCATTTAAACAAAGAGAAACAAGGGAAATCAACTATGCGTAAGTTAAATGTTATTGGTGCTGTTTTAGGTCTAGGTTTAGGATTAGTTGCTGCTGCTCCTGCTGCAAATGCACAAAGCCTCAACTTTATTCCTCAACAAGAAGGTGAAGTATTAACAAACCTTGGTTATCTTGATGCAAATGCTACAACCAATATTGACACTTCAGGACTGGGTTTTTCTGTTACCAGCTTGGAATATGGTGATGATAATGGACCAAGTAGACTATTTGTAGATAAGGTAGGTAGTGAAAACGATTGGGGTTTTGGTATTAAGTTTGACGCTTTTGACAAAGGAACACATCATCTAGATGGTTCATATATGTTCCGTAGTGTAGCTTATGACAACAATGGAGATCCTCTTGAAGGTGGAGAGTTAGAAATTGGTCGCTTCCTGTTTAATCTCGATCGAGTGTACGAAACAATTACACTAGATTTAATGGACGTAGAAACTTCTGGTTTCAGCGGTGTTTTGAAAGTCAACGGGGAATCAGTTGAAGATATGTTGCTAGCAGAAGGAGCCAACAATGAAGTCCAAACATTGACTTTAAAAAACGTAAGTTCATTTGAAATACAATTAGGCGATCCAGATAAGGTTTGGCAAAATGGTTCACAGGGTGATGGTGTAAACTTAGCAGGAGTTCAATCCGTACCAGAACCCACCACAACCTTAAGCCTTGGTGCTTTAGCAGTCGCTGGTATGTTCGGTGTCAAAAAGCGCAAAAATATCAAAAAGTCGGCTATTTAAACAAACGAACATCGCAAAACCTTTTTTTGAAAGCTTTTTTTAATCCGCTATTTACAATCTGCACGAATATACCTCTTACAAGAAATGCGGATGTACCCAATTTCAAATAACAATTATTTTTTATAGGAGGCTTTAGTCTCATGCTTTTTGTATAAAGTTTTTAATTTGATGTGACATTTTTTTGGAGTATAGAACTTGATTCTATGCTCCAATTTTTTTGTATTGCTATGGAGCTTTATTGGAAAATTTAACCCCCAAACACCTGCGGGTAAGTTGTAAAAACAAAAACTATAACTGCTGCAAGAGCTAAAAAACCTTGGATAATATTTCCAATCAAACTACCTACAACAATCCCAACACCTGCTTTAACAGCAACAACTAAATCTTTTCGATAAATTAATTCACCGATAATTGCTCCTAAAAGTGGCCCAATAAAAATACCTATCACAGGGCCGCCAACAACTAAAAAAGGTGGTAACAATCCGAAGAATGCTACTGCTAATCCAACCATCGAACCAATCTGCCCCCATTTACTTGCACCAGCTTTTTTTGCTCCCCAGTATGCAGCTAAAAAATCAATCCCCATAC
>CAYMZW010000554.1:0-4418 GCA_964395005.1 uncultured Rivularia sp. | reverse complement strand
CAGTCAGCCGTTGGTACGCCCCAATCAGCAAAGGTTCTACCCAAACGTCGCTGTAAAATATTATCAGCACGCTCGCTTTCCACCAAAGCCCAAGAAGTACCGCCAGCACCAGCCACATCAATCGCCGTCACTCCAGCACCAATCAACTTATGAGCCATTTTCGCCGAGATTCCATTTCCCACTTCCTTAACAATTACCGGCACTGGTAATTTTTGACATAAAGTTTCGATTTTGTCCAGCACGCCCCGGAAATTAGTATCACCTTTTGGCTGAATGCATTCTTGTAGCGGATTGAGATGTAAAATCAGCGCATCAGCTTCCAGAAGATCGACAACTCGCAGACATTCATCCAAACCGTAATCGTAATTGAGTTGAATCGCGCCTAAATTAGCAAATAATAGTATATCGGGAGCATACTTGCGAACCGCAAAAGTATCAGAAACATCCGGATTTTCTACCGCAACTCGTTGAGAGCCGACACCCATAGCCAACCTATAATGTTGAGCAATTTTTGCTAAGCGATAATTAATAGTTTTAGCTTCTTGGGTGCCCCCAGTCATCGAAGAAATTAATAAAGGCGCATTCATAAGTTTTCCTAAGAATGTAGTGCTAATATCAATTTGATCGCGGTCAATTTCCGGTAGACAACAATGGTCAAAATGGTATCGTTCAAACCCATTAGTAGTTTGCCGAAACTGAACATCTTCCTCCAGACAGATGCGGATATGGTCGGCTTTACGCGATTCTGTTGCGGCTGAGTAATTTGTAGAAATTTTCACGGTAGAAACTGGAAGTAAAGTTAACTGTTATTTTCTCAGTCTCCGGTATTTTGGGATTTTTTGGAGTCAAATACGCGCCTTTTTAACAATTCGCAATTCGTAATTGGGGATTGGGCATGGGGAATTGGGGATTGGGGATGGGGCATCGGGCATTGGTAATGGGTGATGGGTAATTGGTAATTGGTAATTGATAATTGGTAATTGGTTGTAGCCGTAACGCACCAGCGATTTTTAAGAGCAAGAAGATAAATAATAGAAAATAGTCATAATGTACATGCGGAGTCATTCTTGTTTTTATATGCAAAATTACTCACTTACAGATGCTCGAAATAAACACGGTGAGGTTTTTGATAAAGCTGCTGTTGAACCAGTTTTGTTAACAAAACAATCACGTCCGAGTCATGTAATCATGTCAGCAGAAACTTACCAGAAATTAGTTGAAAGATTGGAAGAATTAGAAGATATGGTATTAGCTCAAGTTGCTAACGCTGCACTTAGTAATTCAAAAATGGTGGGGAGTGAAGCTTTTACAAATGCGTTAGAAAATTTAGCAAATGGCTAAGCTTGATGGTTTAGAAACCGTTCTTAATTTTTTAAACGGTTTGCAACCGAAAATTGCATAATCAACATTAACTAACTCCTATCCTTCGTTCCACAAATTTTGACGAACTTGAAAAACCATCTGCATAAATCCTGGTTTCAAAATTATTCTTTACAGAAATTTGCCTGTTGGTAGCGCTACCCGATACACCTGGTTTTACTTTTTCGATGAATATTGTAAGAAAAGAAAAGTTAAATCAGATAAAGTGCGATCGCCTCACTTTTCAGGTAAATTCCAAATTAAAAAATGTCCCTTTTGTATTGTCAGGGTGCAATTAAAAGGCATTATGTAAAAGGCGCTAAAAAATAAATAATAGTTCTTTAACGTGAAAGAAGTACCACAGAAATTGATTCAACACAACAACAGCAACAATTATTACAATTGCCCCTCGACTATTTTAATTTACAAATTTCCTAGAATGGATATAAAGGAGATACAAGAAATGTTTGAATTAAGCGATTTGAAGCAAACAAAAGTATATCAGCAAGCATTTTTAGAAGGTGAACAACAAGGTGAACATCGAGGAAAGCTACTAGCTGTACCACCGATGCTGGCTGCTGGTTTGACGGTAGAACAAATTGCTCAAGCCTTGGATTTGACTGTAGATGAAGTCAAACAAGTTACTTAAAACTCTATAAAATTAAGCGCGATCGCTTACTTTGCGCCCCTCCGCGCTTACCTCCGCGCTCCTCTGCGTTAAAATTAAAAATTTATCAAATCCAAAATGCTACCTTAAATAATGTCTTCTCACCCTTAAACCAAATGCTGCTAACCATCGCTACCACTCACCAACCCGCAACCGACTTGGGTTATCTTCTCCACAAACACCCAAATCGCTGTCAATCGTTTTCACTTTCCTTTGGAGAAGCACACGTTTTCTACCCGGAAGCAACAAACACTCAATGCACGGCAGCTTTATTATTAGATATTAACCCTATAAAACTAGTCAGAAAAAGAACTTTGACGCTGGATGCTTATGTAAACGATCGCCCTTATGTAGCTTCTTCATTTTTCAGCGTAGCCATATCTCAAGTATTTGGTACTGCTTTGGGTGGGCGTTGCAAGGATAAACCGGAATTAGTAGAAACAGCGATACCGTTAGTAGCAAAAATATCGGTTTTACCTTCTGGTAGTGGTGAAGGTTTTCTGCGAGGATTATTTGAACCTTTGGGTTATAAAGTAAGTTTACAAAATTATCCTTTAGATGAAACTTTCCCGGAATGGGGAGACAGTAAATATTTCACCGTTGAATTAGAAAACACTTTACCGCTTTCGCTTTTACTCAGCCATCTTTATGTTTTGATACCAGTTTTAGATAATAATAAACATTACTGGGTAAACGAAGAAGAAATAGAAAAATTATTGCGTCATGGAGAAGGTTGGTTAAAACAACATCCATTAAAAGAAGAGATTACCAAAAGATATTTAAAACGCCAATATCGTTTAACTCGTGCAGCTTTAGCACAATTAACCGAACCCAACGAACCAGATCCCGATAGTGCGGAAGAAAATCACGATAAAGAAGAAGCAACAGTAGAAAAACCACTAAGTTTAAATAAACAGCGTTTGAATTCAGTTGTAGAAGTTTTAAAGCAAAATAATGCTAAAAAAGTTGTAGATTTGGGTTGCGGACAAGGTAATTTATTAAAAATACTTTTAAAAGAAACTTACTTTGAAAAAATTACCGGAGTAGACGTTTCCTATCGCTCTTTAGAAATTACCAAAGAAAGATTAGATAGATTGCATTTACCTCGCAACCAATGGGAAAAATTACAATTAATTCAAAGTGGTTTAACTTACACAGATAAACGGATTAACGGATACGATGCAGCAGCGGTAATTGAAGTGATAGAGCATCTCGATTTACCTAGATTAAGTGCTTTTGAAAGAGTTTTGTTTGAATTCGCAAAACCGAAATTAGTAATAGTTACCACACCAAACATAGAATATAACGTTAAATTTGAAAGTTTACCCGCAGGAACATTACGTCATAAAGATCACCGTTTTGAATGGACAAGATCGGAATTTCAAAACTGGGCAAATCAAATAGGAGAAAACTTTAGTTACAGCGTGGAATTTAAAAATATAGGAGAGGAAGATTTAGAAGTAGGTTCCCCAACGCAAATGGCGATTTTTTCAATTATCAATTAACAACTAAATCTCGTTAATCTCGTTACAAGGCTCTGCCTTGTAATGCATTCCGGGAGGCTCTGCCTCTAATACAGGCTGGAGGCAGAGCCTCCTGCAATACATTCCCAGCCCGGAGACTGGGAACGAGTCAAGAGGGGCTAAAGCCCTTACTACGAACTAAATGCAAGCAATCATATTCATCGGTATCCAAGGAGCAGGAAAATCAACTTTTTACCGCGAATATTTCCTTGATACCCAGTTACACAGAAGGATTTGATGCAATATACTCGGTAAAAACTTGTCCAGATTATTCGTTTATCGTTGAGGAGTGGAATCGTGAAATTTGATGAGCTAGATACTAAAATGCGGGTATTTGAAACCGCTCACGATTATTGCGTATTACCGGGAATTTATATTGTTGCGAGATTAGATGGAAGGGGTTTTACTCGGTTAACAAAAGACGTGCATAAATTTAAAGCACCTTACGACGAATGTTTTCGCGACTATATGTTAGATACTGTAGAGCATTTAATGAATAGCGGCTTTGATATCACTTACGGTTACACTCAAAGCGATGAAATTTCTTTATTATTTAGTTTAGAAGATGAAACTTTTAATCGCAAAACCCGCAAAATTAACTCAGTTTTAGCAGGAGAAGCTAGTGCCAAATTTTCTTTACTTTTAGGTGATATGGGTTGCTTTGACTGTCGGATTTCTCAACTTGCTAATATTCAACAAGTAATAGATTACTTTCGCTGGAGACAGCAAGATGCTCACAGAAATTCACTCAATTCTCATAGTTATTGGTGTTTGCGTCATGATGGAGAAACCGCACGCAAAGCTACTAGTATTATGGATGGTTTATCAGTAGCCGATAAAAACGAATTATTATTTCAGCACGGAATTAA
>CAYMZW010000553.1:0-4429 GCA_964395005.1 uncultured Rivularia sp. | reverse complement strand
ACTAAATAACCATATAATTCAAAGCGATCGCGATTATGGTATTGAAATAACCATCTTGCCAACCAACCTACTGAATGTTGTCTAAAGCAATGAGAAATGTAGCCAATCTTTAAGCGTTTACTATAATTTTCTATTTTTAATGGTAGTTTGTGACGCTGTTGATACCACTCTGCTTCTTTGGCATAATTTTGAAGATTCTCTTGACATAAAGCTGCCAACTGATTTTGTATTTTGCGATATGTTTGTGGACAATCTTGAAAGTAGGGAAAAAAGAATGTTGATAGCAATACCCGCGAAATTTCTGCACCATCGTTTAAGACTGGCTGCTGTTCTATAAGTGAATGCAAAAGACTTTCTTGCCGTTGTAAAATCCGATCGGCTTCTTCCCAGTAAGCACCTGCATTTATAAGAGTTTTTAAAAGCAAATGGTTGCCATATACTCTACCTGCTACTGTCTCATTTTCTAATAATGAGTAGCATTTTTTAGCAGTATCTATTGCTTTAGTATAATCACCAGACTTTTCATAAAATACGGTTAAATGCCGCAATAATTCCGTATCTTCAGCATTTATCTGACAGCATATTTGTACAAGCTTTATCGCTTGTTGTGGTTTTCCTTTGGAGTAAGCTAAATTAATCGCTGCGACTAATATGACCGCAAAATATTTATAGGAATGACCTAGATAAGGTAAACAGGCTTTAGCAAATTCTAGTGATGAGTCTTGTGGTGAATCATAGTCTAAAATTTGCTGTAACGTTTGCATTAATAAATTAATATCTATTGCTTCTAATTTCTGTAAATTCAGAAGTTCAATTATTCCCCAATCAGCTAAATCCTCTCCAGTAAATGTTTCTAGTTTGATAGCAATTGTAATTAGACATAATAAATTATTGATTTCCGCTGGCTGAATTTCTCGTATATGCTGTCTTAATAAATAACCAGTGGAATTATCTTCCTGCTCTGTACGTCTTTGTGCTTCAGCTTCCAGCACCTTTGTTAATTCGTCACACCAAACTTCAACTTGTTCCGGTTCACCCTCCATCATTACCAAAGCCCAAGTTGTCTGTGCTTCTACTTCTTTTCCTTGTAGCAGCAATATCAACCCTAAATGCCAGTAATGGGATTTAACATTCGGTTCTAATTCAATTGCTTGTTCGTAGAGACTAGTAGCTTTGTAATAATCACCTTCGATAACACATTCGTATGCTTGTACTTGCCAACTGTTGGCAGAATTAGTTAAAGCGAAATTAGAAATCATTGCACCATTAATTCTAAATTAAATAGAGTGAATAGCTTTAACTACCCACTCCTTGTAAACACTTAATTCAAATTGACTGTAACTTATGTCAATGAGGCTACTTGCATATTAATTACTTGATAGTTTTCATCGCACCAGTTGCATCCGCAGGGCAATCAGCATTAGTAGCATCGGTTATTGCAACACCAGTAGCATTATCATTGGGTGCCGGTAAAGTACTCTCACATAAGACTGCAAGAGTAATTGCGTCAGAAACACCGTTTACTGTTTGAGTAGTAGTATAGGTAATGCCAGCATAAGACTTTAACGCTTTCTTTACTGCTTGACCTTTGTTTGTGACGATAGATCCAGTAGTACTTGCTGAACCAATTTCATACAAAAAATTATCAGTCTGTGTCTTAATTCCTAGCGCCAGTGTTACAACAGAAGTTGTAAATGAATTATTATTTTCTAAATAATATGCTTGTTGTGCCCGGTTCATGGAACCAACATAATTCTTAGCTTCACTTTGTCTAGCTTTAGTTGCTTGATTCAAGAATGAAGGAAGCGCAATAGCCGACAAAATACCAATAATAATAATTACAACCAACAATTCAATTAAGGTAAAACCTTCGTTTTCTTTCTTCTTACGGAGGATGTTTTGTAAAAACTTTGCTTTAAGTTCAGTTTTCATTAGTAGTTTCCTTTAGGTGGGGATGGGTTATTGAGTTCTAGGTGTAACTTACCCACTTCGACTCAAGGAATTAACATTTTGAAAAAAAGTTTTTTTGGAAATCGGGAAACATTTATTAGATATCTTCTGTGTGGCACTTATTACAAAGCTTTTAAGGAATATAGGGAACAGGGAACGGGGAATAGGGCACAGATAATAATGATGGGTGAGGTAAGGGAGGGGGTAGAGGGGGAAGAGTGGGTAGAGGGGGGAGAAAAAACTAGTCGATAATGTTGGGTTGTGCCTCCGGCACACCTACAGTGAACGTTCCTCAACCCAACCTACAATCTATATACCCCTCATAATTAATGTGGTGGAGTACTAGTTTAAGCGAGGTACTTTCAACATGGTGGCAATATTAACACCAGCAGAAACCAGAACTTCACTTGAAAATATTACCTGGCAAACCTTCAAAGCTATGCTCGCGGACATGGGAAATACAAAACGAATCCCAGGTTAGAAATAAGGAAAAAATAGACCTAAATATCGATCCACCACCCTCCGGGTTCGCAGTCGCTCATGGGGGAAACCCCCAAGACGGCGCTGTCTCACCAGATTTAGTATTAGAAGTTGAATATTCCAAACCGAAAGTAGACAAGTTTAAAATTTACGCTGCAATTGGTGTTCCGGAATTTTGGCGCTTTAACGGCAGCGTTTTACGAATTTATGTACTCAACAACGGACAATATATAGAAGTCGAACAAAGTCCTACTTTTGCTCAAGTATCTGTAAAGGAAATTCCTCGATTTATTCAAGAGACTCGAATCAATGGGGAAATGGCGACAACTCGTGCTTTTCGGGCTTGGGTGAAAGAGCAAGTTTAAAAATTACCTAGCGGTTAATTCGTTCCCAGCCGACCGGCTGAGAATGCATTTCTAAAGATTCTGCCTCTAGGGGGTTGACGGGGAGGCAGAGCCTCGTGATGTGGGTTCCCAGCCAGAGACTGGGAAGCAGTCAAAAAGATAAATTCGCTGTATCGTTTGCGCTCATATTTATACATTCACCTTGGTTACAGAAGTAATCCCAATCATGGCGATCGCCATCTATAAACGACGATTTAATATTGTTATAAATATCTAAAATCAACTTAAAATTATATTTTCATTAACTAATAAATGCACGATTGCTAAATAATAAATTAATTATTATATACTAATTTAATTCACATTAAAACCAGCAAAAAGTGCATGACTGCCGATCCACTTTTCTACGAAATATTTAAGGAAATACCGGAATTATTCTTTGAATTAATCGGTCAACCAGAAAAAGACCCAAGTATCTATAAATTCCTAGCACCAGAAATTAAGCAGAGAAGTTTTCGTTTAGATGGCTTGCTTTTAACTTCTGATAATTATCCGAATGAGCCAATTTATTTCTTAGAGGATGTTTTAAAAGTCTAATTGTATACTTCACCTGGCGACTGCAAGTCGCGGCTACACAAACAAAACCCGTCTGCACGGGTTTTAAATTATTAGTCTACGAAGGTAGACTTTGCCTGTGTAGTAGCGGTTTTAACCGCCAGATACTTTTAAAACATCCTCCTAGAAGCTCATTCTTATAAAGATGATAATTTTTACAACCAACTTGCCGCCGAAATAGTTCTTTACCTAACTCAATATCAACCGCCAAATCAAGATTGGTACGCAGTTGTTATCTATAACGCCAGAAGTAACGAAGGAAATTTTCCTAGATACTTGAATTTTTTATTACCCCATCTACGTCGCTTTTATCTTGATGAATTAGCAACAACTCCCGAAGCCTTGCTCTCGGTGGGAGTAATGCGTTTAATCGTCGAGAATAAAAGTCAAGAAAAAACCGGGGAGTTAGCAAGAGTCTTAATGACTCAAGCTCAAGAAGAGTTGACCAATACCACCTTGAAAGAAAAGGTTTTAGAATTTATAAAGGCAGTCGTGATTGACAAATATGCGAGTTTAAGTATAGAGGAAATTGAAGCAATGTTAAATTTAGATTCTTTCAACAATTTGAAAACTAGTAGAGTTTATCAAGAAGCTAAAGAAGAAGGTATTGAGCAAGGTATTCTCAATCAAAAACTGGAGATGATTCCAACGTTACTCGAATTAGGTTTAACCGTTGAGCAAGTTGCAGAACGTTTAAAGCTGGATATAGAAACGGTAAGGAAAAATACTCAACAATAAAACCAATTTACTTACAACAATTTTTCTTGTGGTGCGGGCATCTTTGCCCGCCTTGTTATCAAACTGAATTCGATGGTGCGTTGCATTTTCACAATTATTTGTAAATATCCAACATTTTTCGCGCTCCAACACACCCTACAGCTTTCCAAATTCATCCGTTTCAACACACCTTCATCGCTACTCTACCTAACGATACGATTATCCGTTGCCTATTTATTCGTTTGAGTACTAAGTTTAATGGTGCGTTGCATTTTCAAATTTATTGATAAATATCCAAAACCTTTCGCGCTGTAACACACCCT
>CAYMZW010000552.1:0-4468 GCA_964395005.1 uncultured Rivularia sp. | reverse complement strand
CTGCCTATTTTAGATATCTAGCAAACAAACCTTAAGGCGACCTGGTAGTGCAACTCTCTAATCAATATGATAATATTTTTGTACTACTGCACTAGTACTATTTTAGTTTATCCTATTTCTACTCATGACCTAATCTGACATTTCATAAATAAAAATACTATTAAATGTTGACTTTGTCAGAAACAGGCGTTAAGTTAATCACAGAGGTAAGCTCCCTGCTATCTTTGGAGGTCGAACTATGCCTGACGGGGATATCATTCACAGTGGGCTTTTAGGAATTTATCAGAAGCCATACCAAATCCTCTGTGAAGGAAAGCTTGATCGTAATGAATGTGTGTGGATTCTTATGGAAGCAGTGTTGAAGGATATTAAGAAACAACGTGCCGATCCTATTGCTTTATGTAATCAGATGGGAGAGTATATAGCCCAAGTCATTAAAAATTCGGCAAGTAATCTATTTACGGATTGGACTGATTTAAGTAAAAAAATTGATCGATTGGCACAACAAACCAACATATCAAATCGAACTAAATCACTTGTCCTTGATGGGGCGAAAGACATCCTCCATGATTTGCGTTATGGTCAAAAAATTGATGTAAATACAATTAAAGCGCTAGTTACAGAAAGATATATGCAAAAAGTGTATATATCAAATTTTAAGGAACGAATTCCACTTACTGACAACCATCACGCCAATGTTGACGGCGTTATTCTAGCAGAGCGTATAGACGCACTTGGGTCATATATAAGTACACAGCTAAGTAAATGGGCACGAAAAGCGAGTGTAGATGAGGATGTAGCTAATTTGAAGCGGACTCGACGCTCGAAAGTCAAAGGGATCGATCTTGACGAGGATTTGCTATGAAAAATAGACCTTCGCTCCAGCAAAAATCTAATGACAGTGACTACATCGATTACACTTTGCACTTTCAACCCATTTCAAATAGTAATGGATCTGTACTGTTTATCGATCATTCGGCGGATAAGAAAGTAATTGTTGGAATTAATATAGAAGATACAGAGTTTAAATATCGGGTTAAGGGAGAGTTTCCGGCTATTGTTGCCGATCTTATTGATCTTGCAGTTGCCATCCACACTTCAGATCGTCTTGCACCTCAAAATCTCACAGGGAAGCAGCGCCGTTTTTATGTGGTATTACCAGTACGTCATCCAGAATTGCTGAGTGCTGAAGCATTTCTTACAAAGCTAGATGATTTACTTAAATGGGTAACTGATAGTCAATGGATTTTTGATTTCCAAAAACGGATAGCATCGGAACGCCAGGTTGAACACCAATCTCTTCCCATTGCACCTCAAGGATGTGAAGTGACATTGTGGAGTGGTGGACTAGATGCTCTTGCGGGTTTGTACACTCGCCTTTTAATGTATCCAGATAAACAGTTCGTCTTGTTTGGAACTGGGAGTAGTAATAATGTATATGCCCGTCAGGAAAGAGTAGCAAAGAAGGTTCAAGATATCTTCCCCGCTCGTTGTAATCTTTTCCGCGTTCCAATCCGACTTAATAATAGTGGCGAGCAACATAAAAACAAGCTTTGCCGAGTCCGGGGTGTTGTTTTTACTCTGCTTGGTGCTGCGTGTGCATACCTTATGGGGCAACAGGTTCTTTATCTGTATGAAAACGGAATTGGTGCGATTAATCTTCCATATCGTGAATCTGCTGTAGGTTTAGATCACTCCCGTTCAGTTCATCCTTTGACTTTACTGATGGTAAGTGATGTTATTTCTGAGCTTTTAGGACAAGAGTTTTTGGTTAAAAATCCTTTTCTATTTTGGACTAAAGCCAAAATGTGTAAAGCATTGGCAGCATATGGAAGAGACGACTTGCCACCGTTAACTATGTCCTGTGACAGTCCGCACCGCCGTTCTCCAATTCAATGTGGTTACTGCTCTTCTTGTATTTTAAGGCGACAATCTCTTGCTGCCAATAATATAAAAGATGTAACTCGCTATGTGGTGTTGCATGGAAAAGCTTCAGTGAAAGAGCCAAGCTTATATTTCCTGCATATGCAAGCCCAAGTTCGTACCCTTGACTCTTTGCTCGGTGTCTCAGATGAACCTTGGCAAGCTTTTACTAAAAAGTTTCCAGTATTGGATGATATTGTTGACCAAGTATCTGTGGCAGAAAGTTTATTGCCTGCCGATATGCGAAGTCATATAATTCAACTTTATCAAAATTATGTTTCCGAATGGAACACTGTTGAATGGCAGATTGCAAACGGAATCTTAAATAAACAAGGGCATCACAAAGATAAAAGCAGATACATAGTCTCGTCTCAACAAAGTTGAGGGAAAATACTATGGCTACCAATATCCTTGATAACATCGACCCGCGGGCATTGGGGGAACTCCTTCAACAAGCACGTAAAAAGTGTGGCATGACTCAAACTGATGCGGCTAAGGTCATTAATATTGCACGCACTACTATGGTTGCTATTGAAAAAGGAGAGCGCCGCCTCAAGCCAACCGAACTAATCAAACTTGCCCGTGCTTATGGACGCTCTGTAAGTGATTTCGTTCGACCGCGTCCAGTTGTGAAACCTTTTGAGGTACAGTTTCGGGCTGTTTATCAGCGTAACGAACAACAAAAATCGGAGATTGAACCATTCATTCTTCATTTAGAAGAGTTGTGCCAAAATTACCTTGAGCTTGAAAAGATTATGGACGCACCATTGCCGCAGAACTATCCTGCCGAGTATCAGGTAGCAAATATGCCGATCAAATCTGCTGCGGAGAGTATCGCAGTCTCTGAGCGTCAACGGCTAGGTTTAGGGGATGCTCCTATTTCAAAACTTCGGGATATTTTAGAGCAAGATGTGGGTTTACGTATCTTCTATTTGAAGATGCCGCAAAAATACTCAGAAGTGTATAGCTACAACGAGGAAGTTGGTGGTTGCATGGCAATTAATGCTAGTCACCCAGAAGAGCGACGACGTTGGTCAATGGCTCATGGATACCTTCATTTCCTGGTACATCGCTACAAACCTGAGTTCCAATTTGATCACCAATATCAAAGATATCCAGAAAGCGAGCAATTAGCTGAAACCTTCCCAAAATATTTCCTAATGCCTGCGAGTGGACTACTCAAGCGTTTTAATGATATGTACCGTACACATGGTAAATTCACTCCGACTAATCTTTTTACGCTAGCGCATCAGTACGGTGTTTCAGTCGAAGCACTTATTTATCGGTTACAGGAAATAGAACTTTTGCCTTCGGGTACTTGGGATAAATTACGAGACAGAGGCTTGAAAGTCAGGAAGGTGCAGCAAGAAATCAGTTTAAAGGAAATCCCACAGAGAATTGATGTGATGCCACTTCATTATCAACACTTAGCGATTGAGGCACTCGATCGGGGTTTGATTACTGAAGGGCGTTTTGCTGATTTCCTCTGTGTTGACCGTTTAGAAGCCCGCCGCATTGCAGAAGCATTACGCGAGTATTCAAGCGGAATGATGGAGGAATCAACTGATTTCGATCTGCGTAAGATACAGAATGAAGATAAGTGAGGACATATGAAAATTACTCACTCCCATCTTATTCTTGATGCTTGCTGCGTTCTTAATTTTTGTGCTAGTGGTAATTTTCTATCAATCTTGAAATCTATTCCTGCTGAGATTGTAGTTGCTATGGTTGTGCAAGAGCATGAGTTAAAGACACTTCAAAAACTCCAGGATGAGGGAAACGAGGGTGCGAATCAATTTGAAGCAGCTATTGCACAGGGTTTACTTAAAGTCGTAGATTTTGATTCAGAGGAAGAAGAAGAATCATTCGTCAACTATGCGGCTATTCTTGATGATGGTGAGTCAGCGACTTTTGCTATTGCTGTTCATCGAAATTGGGCGATCGCAACTGATGATAAAAAAGCAATCTCATTTATTCAAAAGAAAGCTCCTCATCTTCAAGTTTTATCAACCATAGAGATAATCAAACATTGGTCAGAAAAAGAAGATTTTGATTCATCAAAACTGCGTGATGTACTTAATGAAATTAGCACTAAGGGGCGTTATTTACCTCCTAGAAATCATTTTCTACGAGATTGGTGGGAAGCAGGTTCAAGCGATGTCTAACTAAAATAGGGCTTGCTATCAGAAGAATCCCACAACCAAGCATATAAGATGATAATTTCTTGACAAATGCGAGATAAACTTCACTTGCCACAAATGGAGCTATTTACATAACAAGGCGATCGCACTTTCCCAACTTACTACTCGATTGCTCAATCTCCCACAAAACAAGCTTTTCACAATTTCAATTTCTTCTCAAGATGATTTACATAACTCAAACAATATTTACTATTCGATGTAAACCAACGATTTAATAAATCAGGATTACTTTTCAATTAATTCAAAATCAAATTTACCAATAGAGCGTCCGTTAACAATCAGTTCAACACTGTGAATTCCAGGATAATAAGTTCTTGTTGATAGCTGTTTAAATTTATGTTTAC
>CAYMZW010000551.1:0-4478 GCA_964395005.1 uncultured Rivularia sp. | reverse complement strand
AAAATCCCATATTCATGCCTTCAATTATCGGTCTTAATCCGGTCATTGCAGCACCAACTGCTAATCCGGTAAAACTATTTTCGGCAATGGGTGTATCTAAAACTCTCAGTTCGCCATATTTTTTGTATAAGTCTTTAGTTACTTTGTAGGAGCCACCATAATGTCCTACATCTTCACCAAGTACCATCACGGTTTTATCTCGCGCCATTTCTTCATCAGTGGCTTCCCGTAAAGCATTAAAAAATAGTGTTTCTGCCATTAGTTCAAAATTTATAAATATTGTTGAGTGAATCTTATCGCGTCTTTACAAAAAATACGGTAAATTTAGCATGATTTGTGCAAGATTACCTAATTTTTGAGAAAGATTTGAGAAACAAGATAATGACTGCTGCATCGTACTGAATTATATAGTGTTTCTTCTGCACGAAGATAAAAGTACCTAGTTGTATAATGCACCTTTAGCAGTTTATTTGCTTTCTTCAAGTATAAATACTACTTTTAGCTGTACTTCTAGATCATAAATTTAGTAGTCCATAACACCAATCAACAATCGCGAAGAAATCTTTTCCAATTGTCACAAACATTAAAAAAACTCCAGTATTATAGTTTACCGATACAACTACAATTCTGGAGATAATTTTAAAGTGCGGTAGCGTTTGTTGTGTCGCCAGCAGTAGAGCAACATAAACGATCGCAAGTCTATTTCAGGATTATTTCTTTTACAAAGAATTTTAAAGACAAATTTTCTTTGCAAAAATTAAAAAATTTAGCGATTAGAAGAAACTGTTGAATCTTCAGAAGCTGCTTGATTATAATCGTTATTTTCTGGAAATCTCCTTGGTCTTCCTGGTTTACGCTTATGCCTTTGATTAATTGATTTTTCGCTTGCTCCAGCTAACTCTTCTGGCGTACATTTGAACAGGCGCAACGCATCCCAGTATTTTTTCGGTGTCATGGTTGGTTCGGTTCGCCCTGCTTCCCAGTTGCGAACGCTCGTTTCACTGATTGCAAGCCTGAACGCAACCTCTGCACGGCTGAGTCCCGCACGTTCTCTCAGGACTTGCATATCCATATCTCAATGCTCCCTTTTCAAAACTCATTAATTGGATTTATTAAATCAATTGACAAAATAATAGCCAACTGAAAATTATTTGTTAACTATATTATTGTATAGGACTTTGTATGCCCGCATCGCAATCTAACCATACTGCAATTAATCTTTTAATATCATTAAGAAAGCTTTCTTCTAATTAATATCTATAAAAAGGTAGATGTGAAAAATGCAGCGATAGTATTTACGATATTTTTTGGTTTATATTTAAAAATTTTGAGGTAATGAAATTAGGCGCGAGAATAGTTTATATATAAAACATTAAAGTACTGTCCGTAATTGTTATGCCAATTAAATAGTTCTAATAGGGAACGGGGAACGGATAATGGGGAACGGGAAACGGGGAATAGGAAATAGGGAATATATTAGAAAATAATATTAGTTCCGAAACTTAATAGATATGCTCAAATATCAGCAAAAATCTTTATAAGATTTATTATGTTCCACAACTAACAACTTAAATTAGTATCGTCTTTTTTTTCTACTCCCTACTCCCTACTCCCTACTCCCCTGTGCAATATCCGATTAATCTTTGTGCTTTGTTTTGCTTGTTAGAGCCATCGCGCTGCATCTTTAGCGTGATAAGTCAAAATTAAATCGGCACCGGCACGTTTAAAGCTGGTTAAAGTTTCAAGTACAACTCGTTGTTCGTCAATCCAACCATTGAGGGCTGCGGCTTTAATCATGGAGTATTCGCCGGAAACGTTGTAAGCCGCGACTGGTAGATTACAAGCTTGTTTAACCTGCCAAATTATATCCATGTACGACAAAGCAGGCTTAACCATTAGCATATCAGCGCCTTCGGCAATATCTAATTCGATTTCTTTGATTGCTTCGCGGGAGTTAGATGGATCCATTTGATAAGTTCGGCGATCGCCAAATTGCGGCGCTGAATCGGCTGCATCGCGGAATGGGCCATAATAAGCAGAAGCGTATTTAGCAGCGTAAGACATAATTGGCGTATCTTGGAAACCAGCTTCATCCAAACCTTGGCGAATAGCTTGCACAAAACCGTCCATCATTCCGGAAGGAGCAATAATATCCGCACCGGCTTTAGCTTGTGATACCGCTGTTTTCTTGAGCAATTCTAAAGTTGGATCGTTTAAAACTCTACCGCTCAAATCGCCAACTTCTAAATAACCGCAGTGCCCGTGACTGGTATATTCGCACAAACAAGTGTCGGCAATCACAATTAAATCAGGCACTGCTTCTTTGATTGCAGTAGAAGCTTTTTGAATCATGCCACAATCATGCCAAGCACCTGTAGCTTCAACATCTTTATCTTCTGGAATTCCAAATAAAATAACTGCTGGAATTCCTAAATCGTAAACTTCCTTTGCTTCCTCGACAATTTTGTCAACAGAAAGTTGATAAACTCCCGGCATTGATTTTACTTCGTTGGCGATACCAACACCTGGTACGGCAAACAAAGGATAAATCAAATCATTTGTAGTTAATACAGTTTCGCGTACCATCCGACGCAATTGAGAATGGCTACGCAGACGGCGGGGACGATGAGTAGGAAACATAATTTTTTTAAACAGTAAGAAAAACTTTTACAGACAAAATCCAAAGCGTCACAAACTGCAAGCAAAATTGAACTTTTAAAAGACAAACTGCTAACAGCGCTTAACTTTCTTATGCCCTACTCTCTGAGAAGATGTAGGGCAATTTTGTATTTTACAACTAGCTGTATATATATCCTACAAAAGCTTAAAATGTATCCATATGAAAATATTATTTAATCAATTTTCAGTTGGACAATTGATGATTTAGTCAATGATTTTTCACAATCTTTAATATTGCGATCGAATACAGCAGATTTTCCACAAGCTAAAGTTTATTCCCGTTGTTGGGGATGCCGATACAAGAAGCCCGAATGCAGGCTTTTTAAGAGTTTAGGACTTAGGCAAGCCCCCCAAATTAGCGGGGGGTTGGGGGGATCTAGAATGTCTGGAACACGCTCCTGCACTGTTATCGCTGCTCCCAGTCCTAGAGTTATGAAATTGCCTCTGACTCTATCTAAGAGCATTCGGGGATGTGGCGCGGGATTTATGCAAAAAAGGATGTAGCGTTTGTTTCTAACTTTTTAACCATTGTGAGGATAAATGCTTAACAAAAGAAAATTTCTGCAAAATTGGAAAGCTTGGTATCATTGAGCATTGCAATTTTGTAATTAACTGAAACGTACTTTTGAAAAAAAATGTGTGAGTAGCACAAGTGTAAAACTGACGCTGTGAGTCTTTGAGGCTTTGAAGCTAACTAAAAGTGACTTGCGATCGCCAGCACGCGCCTGCTAGAGAATAAATGCTAAAAAACTCTAAGAATGAAGGGATAGCGAAAAGATTTTTCTGAATCTCCTAAAACGTGGAAAAGCGCCCAAATGGTAAGTCCCCAATGGACGAAAAACCATAGTGCCAATAGAGGTGTGAGTAAACCGAAAGTAACGGTAGCTAGCACTCCGACAATCGCTCCAAACAGCCAAACGTTCAAGTAGAAATTAATAGCTTCTTTTGCATTATCTTTTACAACTGGATCTTGAGTTATAAAAAATATGACAATAGGAATAGCAATAGGTACTACTATGAAGTTTAAAAAAATCGCTCCATGACACAGTGCTGATAAAAGCTTTCTGCTGTCGGTGTCGTACATTTTTTTTCCCCTGATGATGAGATGACCGAATTATATAACTAACCGATTATCCGGTGGAGTTGTCTTAAGATTAAAAGACTTCTGCTAAATCGAAAAACAATTATTTTAGATAGAATACAACCAAACAAATACCTTATGTCAAGCGAACTTGAGAAAGAAATTTACGAAGAAGTTGAACGTCGTCGCAATTTTGCCATCATTTCTCACCCGGATGCTGGTAAAACTACTCTGACTGAAAAATTACTTTTGTACGGAGGTGCCATTCACGAAGCTGGTTCTGTAAAAGCTAGACGGGCACAGCGTAAAGCAACTTCTGACTGGATGGCGATGGAACAGCAAAGAGGTATTTCTATTACTTCAACGGTGTTGCAGTTCGCGTACCAAAATTGCCAAATAAATTTATTAGATACTCCGGGACACCAAGACTTTAGTGAAGATACATATCGAACTTTGAGCGCTGCCGATAATGCAGTGATGTTGATTGACGTAGCCAAAGGTTTGGAACCCCAAACGCGAAAATTATTTGAAGTTTGTAAAATGCGGGGTATTCCAATTTTTACCTTCGTAAATAAGCTCGATCGTCCGGGAAGAGAAGCGCTAGAACTTTTGGATGAAATTGAGCAAGAATTAAATTTACAAACTTATGCGGTAAACTGGCCTATCGGCATGGGCGATCGCTTTAAAGGTGTATTCGATCGTCAAGAGCAAAAAATCC
>CAYMZW010000550.1:0-4499 GCA_964395005.1 uncultured Rivularia sp. | reverse complement strand
GGGCTTGGAAATCCAGCAGACATGATTGAGATAATAAGTTAAGGAGAAGTCAATACATTGATGGGGAATCACTCCAATCAAGATATGAAAATCTGTTGTTGAGTATATTTATAGCAAAAAAAAACTGGCCAAAAATGATACTAGAATACAATTTGCAATATTTTTTTGTTTTTATAGTCCAATTTGTAAGGTATTTTACATTTACTTATTTTGTAGGTTGGGTTAAACAGAAAAAATGAATTGAATTGGTAACGATAATTTATATTCATTCTCTCGTAACCCAACTTCAGTATTTAAGATAAATTGGGATATTTTGTAATATCGATAACATTATGTTGGGTTACGGCAAAAAGATTAATGATTCGTTTATAATTATGATTTTTTGGGGTGCCTAACCCAACCTACGAAAGTTAAATTACTATTTTAAGAAGGCGATAAATTGCTGAGTGCAAACTAAATTTCAAATAAAGTATTTATTCGATCGCTAATCCACTTAAACATACATCGATCTTGAAACGACTTAATATAGTCTTACTAATTAAGCGGCTGATAAGACTACCGATAATATAAGCAATGACTGCATAAAAAATTAGTTGGATGAATAAACCTAGAGTAAAAGATTTACCATCTTCCAATTTTAAAAGTTTTGCTGTATATATATTCTGGAAAAATTGAGTAATTCTATTTCTCTGTTGCTGAAGCCATTCCATATGCCTTCCTGGTAATATAATTCACCAATCAATGTTGATTATGAATATACTTTTCCAACTGAAAAAACTCAATCAATTTTTTTAAACTTGTATCATTGGCGGTAGGTGTTAAGGCTTCGATTTGTTGAATGGTTTGCTCGTTGAGATATTTAAATACTTTTTCCTTTAATACTGAAACTACTTCTTGAGGCAAACCTTCAAGTTCTTTATTAAACCTTGCATAGCGCCCTTTTGCAAAGCTAATTTGAAATTTGGTTCTTTTTAAAAGTCGCCGTCTTAAGTTTTCATATGCTTCGTCGTCATTTCTGCTATTTTTTTCAGATAAAAATTCTTTAACTAAAGGGATAATATCGGGGTTTTCTTCTAACAGTATTAAACTACCTTCTTGAAAATAAGCTGAAATTCCATCAATACCTAATCCACCAATATCTGCAAGTGCAATTATACGTGCATTTAAGGCTATCTGTTGTTCTGAATTATATAAATCTGGTTGATAAATTGAATTATCGTTAGTGTCAAAAAGGCAAATTGTTGCCGAAATAGATTTACGAATTATTTCTAAATCCGCTTGAGTAAATAAAGGGGGAAGTTCGGGATTTTCAGCTATAAACTTTTGATTTAAATTTTCTATATAATTAATTAATTTGCTAATTGTAGCATTTTCGCTGACTCCACTTTCTCGCACTCTTGCAGTCTGAGGCGATTTCAAAGGTAAGAATTCTTGAACCATATCGTGACTTGCAGCACAAATCTCAATTAAGCATTTTGATCTTTTACTATCGCATAAAGCTGGCTCTTCACAAATTTTATGCCAAAAAGGTTCAATAGCGTTAAATATTATTTCTGCTCTGCGTCTTACAGCCTCTGCATGAGCGTAATTATGGAAGTACAGCTGCTTTTTTTGCGCTTCTTTTTCAACCTCCGCAAATGCAAATTCTTTAATCATCGAAACAGCTTGTTCAAAGTTTTTTGGTATTGGCTGCGAACTTTCAAGTTGAGTATTTTCTACAATTCTACTATCTTGATTTTGATTCATTGTATTATTTATTACCAATAAACTCTAAAAACTTTAAGATTAATATAATAAAGTAATTTTGCAAATAATGCCCACAATAAAAATACTTACTATTATGTTAAGATTTGTATTTTTTTTATAAGTAAAAATGAATTTAGAAACCAGATTAAGAAGGTAAATTTAACGGCTCGTTTGGAAAGTTTGACTAAATTTTACGGTGTACCTTTAGTAATTAGCGAACAAGCTTTGCAGCATTTGAGTAATCCCGAACAATATCAAATGCGCTTTTTAGATCGAGTCATAGTTAAAGGAAGAAGCGAGGCGATCGCCATTTATGAAATACTGGATGGGGAGTTAGAAGAAGTTCGCAATTTGAAGTTAGAAACTCTGTCAGACTTTGAAAACGGATTAGAAAATTATTGCAGTGGAGATTGCGTTAAAGCTAAAGAATATTTTGAAAAAGTATTAGCTATAAATCCTGAAGATAAAGCCGCAGTATTATATTTAGAAAGAGTCGAGCAATTGCAATCTAACGGAATTCCTGAAGATTGGTGCGGAGTTTGGGCAATGACGAAGAAGTAATCAGTTAACAGTGAGCAGTGAGCAGTGAGCAGTTAAGACGTAGAGTAAGAAATCTGTTGTAGAAAGTGGCATGAGATAGAAATTATTCTAAATTCTAACTGATAATTGTTCACTGTTCACTGTTCACTGTTTTGTCCATAAAGCCAAACCACCGCCTTTACCTCTTGCGGCAATATAGTTATCTTTTATTAAAAAGTAGGTAAAAAATGCTTGCTGTTTCAAAGTCTGCTGATAAAAATTTTCTTCTCTATCTTTACCACCGCGAATGTAACCTTGATATAGTTTTAATCCAGATAAAGATAACCTCATTCTGGTAAAATCAAAGGCAAGTATGTTTTTATTATCCCAAAATTTTATTGGTCCCGTTAAAACTATTTTTAATAAACCAAATTGTACTGAATTTTCAACGTCTCCTGTATCTGATGATTCCGATTTACTGTAAGAAAGTTGAATTTTCACCAGCTTTGATAAAAATCTTCCCGCTCCTAAAACAACTCCCGCACGCTTGCGAGTCTTTTTAGTTCCAGTAATAAACCCCAATCGCCAATTACCAATTAACTGCGAATAACTATAATCTACTTTAGTTTGTTTAGCCGCTTTTTCTGCTGCAATTAATGCTTCAACCACAACTTGTGATTCAGGTGGTTTTGCAGTTTTATTTTGTAAAAAATCTGCTGCTTGTTCGATGGAGTTTTGCATTATCCAAAATGTTGTATCTTAAGACTTATATTACGCTAAAATGATAATTAAAAATCTAAAAACCCGCTTTTTTCAAGAAAGCAGGTTTATAAAGTTGATTTATTAGTATTTTATTTTTCCTGTTCCCTGTTCCCTATTGCCTATTGTCTTTTCCCAGACTATTAATAATTAACGATTATTTCTTCAATTCTTTAGCCATTTTCATGAAATCGTCCATATTTGATTTTTTTGGACGACGGCGATCGCTACTAACAGCAGGTTCGGAAGTTCTCACAGTTGCGACGGGGATTTTGGTTTCTTCGATGACTTTTTTTTCATCGGCATCTACATAATACCCCGAATTTGAATCAGAAACTCCTAATGTCCTACCTACAGATCCAAAAATATTTCCCAGAAAACCAAAGATAGAACGGAACACAACAGAGAATACAGCAGCAATGCGAATGAACGTATTTTGAATTGTTTGCTGAAGACGTGACATAATATTAGCGACCTATTTCAAATTATTGATAGTTGATTTAAAAAGCTGTTAACTAAAACAAAACATTTTTTAGCAAAGCTATTAGCTTCAATCTCTAAGTTAATACTTTGAAAAGCTATCAGATAATTTTTGATACTAAACTTTACGTTTGCTTTCATACAGGTAAGATTTATGCAAACATAACCATTAATAAAACATCTTCTGCCTCGTGATATAGAAATATATATCTAAAGGATGAGTTTTAATTTTAGACAAAACTTTCAATATTGTTTATGGTAGTTCTATTAATGACCAAGCTTTATCAAAGTAACGTCATACTTGAATTTTGCTATATCAAAATAATTGATATTTAGCAATAATTAATTAAAAGGAGATATCAATGCCTACCATTGCAACAAACAACGAAGTCGCTACCGTAATTGCAATTTTTGATGTTGAACAACAAAAACAGCAAGAATTATTAGATAATATTTCAGAATTTGTTGAAACACTTAAGCAACAGCCCGGTTTTGTTTCTGCAAATTTCCATAAAAGTTTGGATGGTTTGAAAGTTGCTAACTATGCTCAATGGAAAACAAAAGAAGACTTTGAAAATTTTACCAAAAATCCTCAAGTACTACAGAAGGCATCTAAAATTTTAGAAAATAAACTAGATAGTCATGTTTATGAAGTGGTAATTTCTGAATCCAAAGAAGGAATACCAGAAATTAACGATAAATATATTTATCACTTTGCTGAATTCCGGATGCAGCCAGAAAATCAACCCAAAATGATTGAATTAGCACAAAAAAATGTTGGTAAAGCAATGAAATTACCGGGATTAGTCTCAGCTAACTTTCATCGCAGTCTTGATGGAACTCGCGTGATTAATTACGGACAGTGGAGCAATAAAGAAGCAATTGAAAACTTGAAAAAACAGCCCGGTTTTAGTAGCGAAACAGCTTATTGGGAAGGAATTGCAGAAAACGAACATCATCTTTACGAGCTTGTTTTTTCTGTAACTAGCAATTAA
>CAYMZW010000549.1:0-4500 GCA_964395005.1 uncultured Rivularia sp. | reverse complement strand
CGCCATAACTTCTTAATTACTTTGCAAAAGTTCTGGAGGAATTGCTGATGGAGATAGCAACCCCAACCAAGCTAAATTCTGAGTGTAATAAGCTTCGTTATCATCCCAAACTTCTTGCTGGTATTGAGGTATCAGTTTTTTCTCTAGCAATTCTTGAGCCACTTCTGGCTGTAGCAGCTTAGTTGCTGCATAGAGCATGGCATATTGAGATGTGGCTTCGTAATTTACCAAAGCTTTACCTTCAAGGTTTATCCGTGCTGGTATGTTCGATTGTTCTCGCCATAATTTGAGCGGATGCTGAATGGATGTTTCCAGATAGTTTCGCGCCCGAGATGAATTAAACCAGCTTGCATCTAATGCGATTCGCCACCAAACTCGATAGGCATCAAAGCTATATACGCTTTTGATCGGACTATCAGCAGGTAAGGATTGGTATTTTCCTGTTTCTGCATCCAGAATAACCCAATCACTAGGTAAATTTACAGTACTCAGTTGTGTGGAATCTTCCAAGACTTCATAGCTGGTATCTACCAAACTCAACCAATCTCGTTCGGGATCGACTTGAGCAAATAAGCGAAAAGCGTAGGGAGCAAAGTAAGAAGGGTTGAGAATAATCGATGAATCCTTTACAAATGCAGCTTTCGGGCCAGGAAGCAGATAGGGTTTGTTTTGTCCAACTACGGTTGAATACTTCCACAAATCTTCTAGTTTAGTTTTTGCTAATTCTAGGTATTCCGGACGATTCCAGCGTCTTGATGCAAATATTAAGGCAGTAATAGCATCTATATCAGCATCACTAGCAAAGTTCTTATCTATAGGACCCCAGTTACCATCTTCATCGCGTCCCCACTTCCAAGCCCATAAATTATCTATAGGTTTGCCATTTTCTAGTCTTTGTAAATTATTTTCTCCCCAATTTAAAGTGAGAGCAAAGGTTGCTGAGTCATCGATCAAGACTGCTCGCAACATTGCATAGGCTTGACCTTCACTTGTCGAGCGATCGCTAGCTTCGTAATCAATCACTCTTCCATCTCTCTGGATAAACCGACGACGATAGCTATCCCAGCTTTCCACCAATAACTCTCTGTTAGGAGTTGAAGCAGGAAGGGCTGACGAAAATTGAACGTTATTATCATCGATAACAGATGGCTGAGGTGATGAATCCAAAGATGGATTTGTGGGTTTTTCAGTATTAGTTGCTGAAGAACCCCCTTTACAGCCGCACAAAGTAATTATGCTCAATATAGCTACTACTTTTAGAAGATAGTTCATCTTAAGAACCGCTTGCATTAATTCGTATCAGTAAAATTTCTTAAACTTATATTTCCCATAAACAGTGGGTGTAATTAACTAAGAAATTTTTCTTCATCAAAAATTTGTTTCAAGATTAATTTTTACCCCGACGTTCGTAACTTTCCCAAGGTGGTTGAAAACCACGTCGTTGTAGAAAATCTTCTTGTATCTGCTGCATCTGGTTAGAAATTTCCGGGTCTTTTTCACCGCTGGCAATTTGCTCGATTTGCAGTTGTTCTAAGGCTTTCATCGCCGCTAATGGCTTGTCAAAAATAGCATTTAACCCAGCCAGGGCGCGACGTGCTTGTGTATCTTGGGGATTTTGTTCCAACACTGTGGAATAAATTTGTTCTGCCGAGCCAAATCGCCTTTGCTCAAAACGAATTCCCCCCAAAGCAGCTAAAGCATCTATATCATCTGGTTCCTCTTTGAGAATATTTTCATAAGCTTCACTAGCCATCTTTAAATCGCCAACAGCTTTCGCTAATAAGGCTACTCTTTGTTGTATCTTGTTGTTATTTGGAGCATTAGCAATCAACTGCTTCATTCGCATACGTGCTTCTGCGGGGTTTCTTTGCGCTATAGTTTCCAGCAAACGCTGCTGTAATCTAATGCTACTAGGGTCAAGCTCAACTAAGTAATTGTACAGAGCTTCGCGATTGGGATCGGTAGGTAATTGTGTTACCAAACTATATAGTTCTGGTGGGGTATTGGTTGCTTTTTGAGTTGCCAACCAATTATCCAAAACAGCTTCTGCTTGTGGTTTAGAGATACGTTTGGCTTGATACGCGACGCTAGTTTGTCCCAACTGAGCGGTAATATCTTCAGGATTGCGTTTGATAACTTGCTCGTATACTACTAAAGCTTCGTCAAAACGTTTTTGTTGGACTCTTACTCCTACTAATCCGCGCAAAGCACCATCAATAATGTCACTCTGGGGATTTTCGTTTAGTACAGCAAAGTAGCGTTGAGCGCTGGCTTCTAAATTGCCTTCCCTTCTTTCGATTTCCGCTGCAAGCAATTGTGTTGCCATGTCTTGGGAGCCTGCGGATGTTGCTGTATAAGCTGCTAAAGCCTGTCTTGCTTGAATTGTATTTTCAAGTTCCAGATACATTTGAGCTACCCGAAAATTTAAAAACGGTACGTTGACTCCTGTTTGCAATATATTTTGATATGCGGGTAGAAGTTGAGATGAAGGAGCATCTATATCGGCTAATGCTAAAGCTAACTCTTGCAGTTGTGCGGATTCTGTAGGTAAGTTTTGCAATGTTGTTGCCAAACGCTGGTTTAAATCGGTTTTGGAAACCATTGCCAATTTATATTCCAACCCTAGCTGACGCACCATCAAACTTTTATCGTTGGGTAACGTAGAAGCTAAACGTCTATAAATTTGTAATGCTGTTTCTTCTCCTTGGGGTAAACCAGTAAAGACATTGGCGATTTCCCGTAGCAGACTCGGGGAAGGATTGGGTTTATTAGCAAGAGCTTGACGGTAGAGATTGGCAACTCGTTGCGCCAAGGAAGGATTATCCGTGTTTTTACGAATTTCATTCAGCGCTCTAGCTAAAGGTAAAATCGCGTCTTCTCTACCTTCTAAAGGATCTAAAACCGCTAAAGCTTCGGCCGGTTGTTTGTTGGCAATATATGCTTGAGACAGTTGTGCGCGAGCAAGTATAGCTAACTGATCGAAAGTTTCAGAACGCTCTAGCTGGCTTTCTAATATTGCGATCGCTTGTTGAGGATTGCCTGTTTTACGTAAGGTAAGAGCGTAAGCAACCGCAGCATAATCGGTTATTTCTTTTCCACTAGCTTTATAGCGGTTGAATAATTCTGAAGCTTTTTGATAATCGCCACTGTAGCTATAAGTTTGAGCGGCTCCGATAATTGCTTCTGGTGTGGGATTGTTTGCCAACACTATTTCAAAATCGGCAACAGATTCGCTAAATCGTCCTTGATAGGAAAAAAGTAAAGCACGATAATAGCGACTTTGCACATCTTCGGGATTTAATTCCAGCAAAGTATTGAGAGCTTTGATACCAGGTTTGTTCCATTCCGGACGATAAGTACCCATCATGCCCACAATTTTCAAGGCTGCTTGATTGCTGGGATCTTGCGCTAAAACTTCCTGATAAGCTTGGAACGCATCTTCAATTTGTCCGGCACGGTTGTAAGCAATAGCTAAACCTAGCTTGGCTTGTAAAGATTGGGGATTACTTCTCAAAGCTTGTTGAAAGGCTTTAATCGCATCATCTACCCATCCTTTTTTGAGCAAATTGTAACCCTTTTGCGTGGCTCCAGATGCTTGAGCCTGTACGGGTTCTATATTGTTTAAAGTTGCCAGTACAATTGGGCAAGTAAAAACAAATAAGTGAAAAGGTAGCAAAGTAATTCCTACAATAGTTTTACTTTGTCTTTTGCGTTTTTGCTGCCATAAATTAGCTTTGTAAAACAACGATAAGTTGAATTTGCGATTCATCGAGTCATTCTCCCCCTTGGAGTTACATTAAACTCTGATTTTATCCTCACGCCGAGAACTGTTTCGTTAAAGTCGTCTCTTCCCTGCACAGAAAAACCCAATCGTAAATTATCAAGAAACTGAAAATCGTAATAAAGCTCTAACACATCAAGCTGCTTGCCTTCACGCTCATCTTCATTGGATAAAGCACGTCCGTAAGCTAATCCCAATCTGTCATCGGGGGTGAATAAATCTAAGAAGCTAGCACCGAAAACGTATGTATCTGCATCTTCTCCTAAGTCTCTATTTTCATAGCGCCCGTAGCGTGCAAATAAACCTAGTTTTAATTCAGGAATAAAAACTTCGGCGTTTAAACCGTATGCTTCTTCGCGATCGTCCTCTAAAACTCCAAACTCACCGTTTTCGCGTTCGATTTGAAAGCTTTGGGGAAAAGAATCGCGATTTCCACCATCTCTAGCAGTACTGTAAGTACCGCGAATAATCGCATTACCATAACGAACGCCAATTTCACCAGCAAATGCATCCAAGCTAAATTCGCTTAGAGCATCAGATGACGAAAAAACAGCAGCTTTAGCGTCAATATTGTCCGTTACGCTCCAGTTAACTAACAATCCAGGTTTTGAACTTATTCCTGTCGATGCTAAAGCTGGATTGGTTTGAAATACCGGATTGAAAAACTGGCTGGCTCCATCTTTAGCAAAGCTATTGCGATCGAAATAAGATGTCAAATC
>CAYMZW010000548.1:0-4505 GCA_964395005.1 uncultured Rivularia sp. | reverse complement strand
ACTCCATCCGTTGCCAAACTCATAACTTTCTCATTACGCCGAAATCGCTTCTCCAATAGTATGCACTTTAATTAAACTAGTGCTTCCTGGCTTTCCTACGGGGATACCGGATGTGATTACTACTTTTTCTCCTTGTTGAGCAATTCCCATTTCGACAACGGTATTAATAAGATTAATCAGCATTTCTTCTGTTTCAGAAGCTTGAGGAATAAGTAAGGGTTTGACTCCCCAGGAAAGTGCTAGTTGACGGTAGGAAATTTCTTCGGATGTAAGAGCAATTATTGGAGTTGTGGGACGATATTTTGAAACTAGTTTTGCCGTACTTCCTGATGAAGTGTGACATAAAATTGCCTTTGCTCCGACTTCGTAAGCCATACGACATACTGCTTCGGCAACTGATTCGGTTACGCTGAGACTACCGGCTTGATAGCGATAAGATTGCAAGGTGCCGTCGGGTAATGATTTTTCTGTTTCTACGGCGATTTTATCCATCATTTCTACTGCTGCGATGGGATATTTACCGACTGCGGTTTCTCCAGACAGCATAATTGCATCCGTACCATCAACTACAGAGTTTGCCACATCTGTTACTTCTGCTCTCGTAGGATCGGAGGCATATATCATCGATTCCAACATTTGAGTTGCGGTAATTACGGGTTTTCCAGCTTGGTTGCAGCGATGAATAATATCTTTTTGAATTAACGGAACTTGTTCTAAGGGAACTTCAACGCCTAAATCGCCACGAGCTACCATGATTCCGTCAACAACTTTTAGAATATCATCAAAATTTTCCACAGCTTCGCGTCTTTCTATTTTGGCGATAATGCGAATCTTTTTACCTGCTGCCTCAATCATTCGCTGTGCTGGCTCCAAATCCTGTGGCGATCGCACAAAGGAAACTGCGACTAAATCAAGATTATTTTTAATCCCGAAACGTAAATCTAATAAATCTTTTTCAGTAATCGAACTCACCGGGAGATGAGTTTGAGGTAGATTTACTCCTTTACGAGAAGAAATTTTTCCGCCGATTTTGACAACAGCGCGAATTTTATCTGTATCTCTATCGATAACAGTTAATTTAATCCGCCCATCATTGATCATAATTGGTTCGCTAATTCTTACCATTGCGAACAAAGTTGGTATCGGTAAAGGCAATTCATGGATATTATTACCTTTTTCTTGCTCGACAAAAGTAACTTCTTCTCCCTCATCCACCATCAAACCATCATCCGGAAGCATACCCAAACGAATTTTTGGCCCGCATAAATCCTGCATCAAAGCCAAAGGTTTTCCAGCAGGAGTAGGTATACTTCTGAGAATTTCAATAGTTTTACCATGAAATTCATAATCCCCGTGAGAAAAATTCAACCGAGCTACATTCATTCCCGCATCAACCAAAGCCTTTAAAGTCTCCGGTGTCGATGTGGATGGCCCTACCGTACAGATGATTTTGGTTTTACGCATGAAAACAGTGAACAGTGAACAGTTAACAGTGAACAGTTATCAGTGAACAGTTATCAGTGAACAGTTATCAGTGAACAATTACTAGTAAACATCAACCAATAACTATTTGCCAGTTATTAAAGAAGTCCGTAGTAAGCGATTTATCGCTCTTTTTAAAGGACTAAAGTCCTTACTACGAACTATATAGGACTAAAGTCCTTACTACGAACGTTAATTCTTCACTGTTCACTGTTCACTGTTCACTGTTCACTGTTAACTGTCTAAACCGCTGCCATTTGTTTTTGCAAAATACCTTCTTTTTCTGCCATAGATAGCATCAAGTCAACTACACGACAGGAGTATCCCCATTCGTTGTCGTACCATGAGACTATTTTGAAGAAGTTGGAATTTAGTTCTATTCCTGCACCTGCATCGAAAATGCTGGAATGAAAATTACCCTGGAAATCTGTGGAAACTACTGCTTCTTCTGTGTAACCCAAAATACCTCTCATTTCACCTGCGGCGGCGGATTTCATTGCGTTACAGATTTCTTCGTAGCTGGTAGATTTTTCTGTCTTAAAGGTTAAATCTACTACGGAAACGTCGGGGGTAGGTACTCGTAATGCCATCCCGGTTAGTTTACCTTTGAGTTCTGGTAATACTAAGGCTACGGCTTTTGCTGCACCTGTGGAAGCGGGAATAATGTTTTGAGCAGCACCTCTACCGGCACGTAAATCTTTCTTGGAAGGGCCGTCTACGGTAGGTTGTGTGGCTGTCATGGCATGAACGGTAGTCATCAATCCTTCTGCTAAACCAAAGTTGTCGTTAATTACTTTAGCTATCGGTGCTAAGCAGTTAGTGGTACAGCTAGCATTGGAAACTACAGTATCTTTTTCGGGATCGAATAATTGGTGATTTACACCCATCAATAAAGTTTTCACTTTTTCTGGATCTTTGGTAGGAGCAGAAATTATTACTCTTTTGGCTCCTGCTTTTAAATGATTTGACGCAGTTTCGTGAGTTGTAAAAAGTCCGGTGCATTCGATAACATAATCCACACCCGATTCACCCCAAGGCAATTCCGCTGGATTTTTCACGGAAACGCAACGAATAAACTGTCCGTTAACAATGATACCGTCTTCCTTGGCTTCAATATCTCCGTTAAATTTACCGTGGGTAGAATCGTATTTTAGTAGATAAGCCAAATTTTCCGCCGGTACCAAATCGTTGATACCAACAAACTCGATATTAGGGTTATCAATACCAGCACGGAATACTAATCTACCAATTCTGCCAAATCCGTTTATAGCTACTTTTAATTTAGTCATATAAGCTCCTGTTTTTTCAGTTAACAGTTAACAGTTAACAGTGAACAGTTATCAGTTAAAAGTTATTAGTTAACAGTTAAGGTTTAACTGAGTCACAATATTGTTAATTTGTAATTAGTAAACAGCAAACAGTTCTGAATAAACAGTAAATAGCAAACAATTAATCAAAAATGCTGGTAATTTATAACTAACGAAATAGATAAGAATTAAGAAAAATAGCTCGTAGTAGCGCTTCAGCGCATCCGATAAGATCCGCTAAAGCGCTACTACAAACCTTAATAAAATATAAATGTGTAGTTAGCGTGTGACGCTACAATTTATTAATTGATCGTGTTCCTCGTTACAAGGTTCTAACTTGTAATGCATTTCGCAGAAGGCTCTGCCTTCCGTTTTTTTAAGAGGCAGAGCCTCATAAAATGGTTTCCCAGCCAGAGACTGGGAACCAGTTAAATGGTTTCCCAGCCAGAGACTGGGAACCAGTTAAGCCTCTTAAGATGTTTCCCAGCCAGAGACTAGGAACCAGTTAAAACTGATAACTGATAACTGATAACTGTTAACTGTTCACTGTTAACTGTTAACTGTATTTTCACATTTACCTGTATTTTCAAATTCGGTAATGTTTGAAATGGTTGTTTGAGCAATGTTTTGCAAAGCGTTTCTGGTAAAAAAGGCTTGATGGGCTGTAATTACTACATTGGGAAATGTCAGCAAACGTTCAAAGATATCGTCTTGGATTACTTCGTCTGACAAATCTTCAAAAAATAAATCCCCTTCTAATTCGTACACGTCTAATCCGACATGACCTAATTTCTTTGATTTTAAAGCGTTTATTACAGCTTTCGTATCGACAAGCCCGCCGCGACTAGTATTTATTAACATCGCTCCCGATTTGAATTGCTCTAATGTTGTAGCGTTAATTAAATGATGGGATTCGGGAGTTAAGGGACAATGAAGAGAAACGATGTCCGATTCGGCAAGCAATTGTGATAATTCTACATATTTAACGCCTAATTCCACACAGCTAGGATTTTGATAAATATCGTATGCTAATAAATTGCAGCCAAATCCCTTCATGATTTGAGCAAAACACATACCGATTTTACCCGTGCCAATTATACCGACAGTGGAGCCGTGTAAATCAAATCCTAATAAACCATTCAAAGAAAAATTCGATTCGCGGACTCGATTATAAGCCCGATGATACTGACGATTTAAAGTTAAAATTAATCCCGCTGCGTGTTCCGCTACTGCATAAGGAGAATAAGCCGGAACTCTTACTACGGTGATTCCTAACTCGGTGGCAGCTTTAATATCTACATTATTGAAACCCGCAGAGCGTAAAGCAATTAGTTTTGTTCCACCATTGGCGATCGCCCTTATAGTATCACCATCAAGCTGGTCATTAATAAAAGCACAAACTACTGGAAAACCTGAAGCTAATGCCGTAGTTTCACTAGTTAACTTTGGTTCAAAAAATACAAGCTCATGTCCGCCATCAGAATTCGCTTCAGAAAGAAAGTGGCGGTCATATTTTTTGCTGCTGAATACTGCTACTTTCATGATGATTGGGGAGTAGGGAGTAGGGAGTAGGGAGCAGGGAGGGGGAGAGGGGGAAGAGGGTAGAGGGGGAAGAGGGTAGAGGGGGAAGAGGTGATGGGGAGACAAGGTGACAAGGAGAAATAATTCCTAACTCCTAACTCCTAACTCCTAACTCCTAACTCCTAACTCCTAACT
>CAYMZW010000547.1:0-4518 GCA_964395005.1 uncultured Rivularia sp. | reverse complement strand
TGGTGAAAAACATCACCGATACCAATCAAACTGCTTTCACTGTCAGCATTGACGCTGGGCCGGAATTAGGAGTTACTACGGGAATTTCCGCAGAAGATCGCGCTCGCACGATTCAAGTAGCGCTCAACCCGCACACCAAGCCGGAAGATTTACGCCGCCCCGGTCACATTTTTCCGATTCGCGCTAAAAACGGAGGAGTTCTTAAAAGAGCGGGACATACGGAAGCTGCTGTAGATTTATCCCGATTAGCTGGGTTATATCCGGCTGGGGTAATTTGCGAAATCCAAAACCCTAACGGTTCGATGGCAAGGCTACCCGAATTAATCGAGTATGCCAAACGTCACAAAATGAAAATTATCAGCATTGCGGATTTAATTAGCTACCGTCTCCGCTACGACAGAATAATTAAACGCGAAACCGTTGCCGATTTACCTACAGAATTTGGTAATTTCAAAATTTACGCTTACCGCCACACTTTAGATAATAAAGAACACGTTGCCATAGTCAAAGGCGATCCGGAGACATTTGGCAATAAAGCTGTAATGGTGCGGGTACATTCCGAATGTCTTACTGGAGACGCTTTAGGTTCCTTGCGCTGCGACTGTAGAATGCAGTTAAAAGCAGCTTTGAAAATGATTAATAATGCAGGGGAAGGTGTTGTTGTATACCTACGTCAGGAAGGACGCGGTATTGGATTAGTTAATAAATTAAAAGCCTATTCTTTGCAGGATATGGGGCTGGATACCGTAGAAGCAAACGAACGTTTAGGATTTCCCGCCGATTTACGCGACTACGGCATGGGAGCGCAAATGCTGATGGATTTGAACGTACATAATATACGTTTAATTACCAATAATCCCCGTAAAATTGCTGGTTTAAAAGGTTATGGTTTGGAAGTTGTCGATCGCGTACCTTTATTAATTGAAGCCAACGATTACAACACGCATTATCTAGCAACAAAAGCCAAAAAGCTTGGTCATATGCTGTTGCAAACTTATTTAGTAACCTTAGCGTTACATTGGGAAGATGAGCCTTTATCAATTACCCAACGTTACGAGCGTTTAGAAAAGATACGGAATTTAGCAAAAGACTATGATTTATTATTACAGGAAGAAACTCGCCCTTTAGGCTTAGCTTTATTTACCGAACCATCTTTAACAGTACACTTGGGTTTAGATCAAGCCAACGTTGCTTCAGCGGAATGGTACAAAGAAAAACACCATCCTTACGTACAGGCTGTTACTAACATCCTAGATAAACTAGTTGAATTACCCTACGTGCAAAAATTAGAATTTCTGATTTCACCAGGAGTAGATCCATTAAGTAAGCTACAGGTAAAATTAGATAGACAAGCTTTTGAATTAAGTCAATTACCTTCTTCACTTAGCGGTGAATTAGAAACCCAGAAGATTTATAGTTTTGGGAAGTAGAAATTTAAACTGTAGGGTGCTGTGACGGTTACGAAAATTTACCATCTGTAACAGAAGAATTTGAACATACCGTCACGCACCATTTATTAATTATGAGAAGTTACGTATTTAGTTCGTAGTAAGCGATTTCTCGCTCTTTCCTAACCAAGAAACAAAAGCCAATATTAAATAAATCAATCCAAGATTGTAGAGTGTGTTGGGGCGACGAATATGTAATGCTTGAAATTACAAATTAGAACATACCGTCACGCACCATTTATTAATTATGAGAAGTTACGTATTTAGTTCGTAGTAAGCGATTTCTCGCTCTTTCCTAACCAAGAAACAAAAACCAGAATCAAATAAAGTAATCCCAGCAAACCAGCACCATAAATCAACCCCAAAGAAAGAGTTGAATTAAAAGTATAATTTTGACTATTTTCTAATAACTTATGAAGTCCACTGTGAATTATTAAAAATATTGAAAGTGAAATCCGCGACCAATTTTTAATAACTTCAGATTTATTATTTGTAAGCCATAATAGCGCTGCAATCAATGGTATATGAATAATTACAAATATTGAAGGAGCTATTTGTTCGGGAAGATTTTTTAATATAAATAAAAGTTTCCATTCTGATTGCGTCATTGCATCAAGTTCGTGAGTAATGAGCGTTGCAAAACCCAGATTAAATATTAGATTCTTCATTATTTAATTTATTGAAATTATTAATTTTAAAATGTCGTAACGCACCGCAATGAATGGTGCGTTACGCTCCGCGATAACACACGCTACGATTTTTTCTCTAAAACTTTTTCACGAAAATATAAAAATAACGGTAAACTGCAACTTAAACCAATTCCAAAAGTAGCTGCAATGTAAATTAACAACCTGTTACTAGATAAACCTAATCGCTTCAATTCAATAAATGAAAAGCATAAGAAAGTCACTATACAGATAAGCAAATCAATTACAAAAACAGTAGAAGAATAATTCGCGAATGCTTTCTCAATCAATAAACTTACAGAAAAACCATTGTGAATAATAAATTTTAAAAGCAAACTCCAAGGTGCAATACTTCCAATAATTACCAACAGTAAATAAAGCGATTTTGCTGAAAATAATTTACTGGATGCAGAATCTTGATTTCGATAAGTTGTATTTGACATGGTTTTAGTTTTATTACTCAATCATCGTTGTTTTGATTATCATTGCTGTATCCGAGAGAAACAATTACCTCACAGGTAATCAAAATGTAGAGACGCGATATATCGCGTCTCTACACGATTAATATTGAACGACAAAATATTGCAATGCAATCTATCTCAAACCATCAAACAACCTTCGGAAATCTGCTTAAACACCATAGAAAACTGCGAAATTTCAGCCAGCTTGATTTAGCTTTAGCCAGCGATGTTTCTCAAAGACACATTAGTTTTCTCGAATCCGGTAGAGCAAATCCCAGTCAAGAAATGATATTGCAGCTTGCTACGGTGCTAGATATACCTTTACGGGAACAAAACGTCATGCTGACAACTGCGGGATTTGCGCCAATTTATTCCGAAAGCGATTTATCTTCACCAGAATTTGAACCCATCCGCAAAGCTTTGGATTTCATTCTGCTTTCTCAAACACATTCACCCGTGCTGATAATGGATAGATATTGGAATTTAATTCAAACTAATCCGATATCGCAACAGTTAATCAACTGGTTAATTAATCCAGAAGACTTACACAACAATTTCTACATCGACAAAAAAATCAACTTGATGCGATTGATGCTACACCCCCAAGGTTTAAAACCCTTTGTTTCAAACTGGGAAGAAACCGCTAATCATTTAATTAAAAGAGTTTATCGAGAAGCAATAGCAGACAATAATAATCAAAAACCACAGCAACTTTATCAAGAATTGATGACATATCCGGATGTTCCACAACTGTGGAAACTTTCTCATACTCAAAATTGGCAAATTCCATTATTAACCGTCAACTTTTTCAAAGACGGATTAAATCTCAACTTTTTTTCAGCAATAGCAACTCTCGGTACACCTCAAGATATCATGTTGCAAGAATTACGCATTGAAACCTTGTTTCCAGCAGACGAAATCACGCGAAATAATTTGACCCAGTTAAAATAATTCTCAGTATGTTGATAGTTGTTAGTTGATAGTTGTTATCAGTTATTTCTCCTTGTTCCCTTTTCTCCTTGTCTCCTCTTCCTCAGCGACAAGCCTTCAACCTATCCTTCTCACTAATCAAATACTCCGATACCCAAAACTTATCAATATTCATCACAATTGCCACAGGAGCAAAAACATCAAATTCTTTATCTGATAAATGGTGCGGTGGTAACAAAGCAAACAATTCTTTGTATACAGTCACCTCAGTAATAATCTCATCAAACTCCGCTTCCATCTCATCAACTAAAACACAGTGAATTCCCCCCTCCGAGTCGTAATATTCTTCCTCATAGGGTTCCCATATCGGAGGTACCAATTCGTGTTCCAAATATTCCAAACGCTCAAATTCCTTGACAGGGATTATTGCAGCAACATCTTCACCAGCTTGCTGTAAAACGATACGCTTTCCTGCTAAAACCACTGTTTTCAAGGCTTCAAGTAAATTACCTCGAACTTCCTCAATACTCGAACGGACAAAGCCTTCATCTTGGTTAACGTACTCTTTTATAATCATAAATGTAATCCAAATGTAATTTAATCGTTCCTAAAGTCTAGAAATCCGGGAAAATAATAAATTAAGGCTAACCTAAATTTTTTTGAATTTTATGGCTAACTCATTTTTGGAACATATCCAAAGCCCCAAACGCCCTGTTGTGGTGTTTGATGGAGCGATGGGAACAAATTTACAGGTTCAGGAACTCACTGCTGAAGATTTTGGTGGTGCGGAATACGAAGGCTGTAACGAATATCTCGTTCATACCAAGCCGGAAGCGGTAGCGACTGTTCACCGTGGTTTCTTGGCTGCTGGTGCGGATGTGGTTGAAACGGATACCTTTGGCGGTACGTCAATTGTACTTGCCGAATATGATTTGGCTGACCAAGCTTATTACCTGAATAAAACTGCTGCGGAATTAGCTAAGAAAGTTTGTG
>CAYMZW010000546.1:0-4528 GCA_964395005.1 uncultured Rivularia sp. | reverse complement strand
CGTCTTTATTTAGGCGTACACTGGCCTACAGACGTGATTGCTGGTTATGGGATTGGTTATTTATGGGTGATGTTTTCTATCACCATGCTTAAACTACAAAAAACTCGTTTCATTAATTCTTCTAGATGAAATCAGGCATATAAGATTTTATGTTTTATTAAAAGCTAATGAATATAAAAGCAATAATTAAAAAACCTGCCTCTTAACAAACCAAACTATTACCAAAGGTATAATTATCCACTGAAGAATCGGAGTTAAACCCGTACCTAAGACTGGAAGCGTCGGCATGATATCAGCATATTCCCATTTATTAAGCACTCCAGTAGCTAGTTTTTCAAAAACAATTGTAATTACAAGACTTACTAAAATAAAAATACTTAACTGCCGCCATTTTGGTTGATGAAACCAATAACGTGATTTAGCAAAAAATGCAACAGTCCAAAATCCAGTTAATGCAATTAAAGCGTCGCCAAAAGTAGCGATATAGTACAGTTTCTTGTCCTTTCCCAGCAAGATAAATCAGAAAGTTCAAAAAATGGCATTTGCTGAACTTCCCAAACAAAATTCAGCAGAAACGCGAAAATAGCAATATTTAATTCAGGTAAATTCAGCCAACCACGACGAGCTATATTTCGGTAATTCGACATATTATATTATGTTCGGTTAATCAGTGATAATAGAAAATCAACCTGTGGTGCGTGACGGCATCTTCACATTAGTTGGTTATGGTTGATAAGTTATTTAGCCGTCACACACCCTACAAGAGCGTCTTTATCATAAGTATTCAAGTGAACATGGACAACCGCATTAATTATGATGGGTTTTACCATTAGCTTACAATCTCTAGATTCGCCATCATTCCTAAGTCTTCATGGTCGAGAATATGACAGTGATAAACTGTTTTGCCTGCATAATCTCTAAAGGGAATCCGAATCCTAACAGTTTCCCCTTTACGAACTAAAACTGTATCTCTCCAAGCACGGTAAGGTTCGGGTTTACCGTTACGGCTAATAACTTGAAAGTGATTGACGTGGAGGTGAAAAGGATGATCCATCGTCCCCGTATTCACAATTTCCCAATCTTCCACTGTATTTAACTTGACTTGCGTATCAATTCGTTGATTTTCATAAGACTTACCGTTAATTAGAAAAGCCATACCCACACCGGAGCGCATACCATGATTTAATTTAAAATTACGTACCTGTTCTGGTTCGGGTAAACTTGGGACTGATAAAAGTTTTGTTGGTAAATCAACTGTTTCAACAGCAGAATCGTAATTAAGAGTTGCTAAAACTGCTGATGTATTGTTGTTATTTCCACCCATCATACCTCTACCGCCCATCATTCCCAGTTCGCAACTGTTTGAGTATTATTTCCCATTCCTCCAAACCAGAAAAACGTCCCTGTAACTCCTGCAACAGCAACACCCGCAATTAAAGAAAGAAGCAATTTGGAATTAGATTTAAACATAAATATAACCTCACAGTAATTTATTCTTAGATTTAAAAATAAAAAATAAATAGCCCTTCTTCGAGCTATCTTTCTCTTCTATTATTCAGTTTTGCATCTAAAAATGAAATTAGGATGGAATTACTTGCTGATTATTTAATTTAGAAGCAATTTTTGTCAGCTAGCCTACTTTTAAAAATTAATTATCCCTTGTTTGGTAAAGCTGTAACAGCCATCAATCCCCAAATAACACCAAAACGAACCATAGCTCCACGATTGATTTTAAAATCAGCAGATATCAATAGTTGATGTAATTCCTCTTGGGTATAGCATTGCTGATGAGCGGGGTCAAAAATTTGTAATATCCAATCACAAATTCTACATATAAGAAAATCTTTATTCCAATCAAGAATTATTAATTTACCATTAGGTTTAACTACTCGCTTTATTTCCGATAACGCTACTAAAGGTTGTTCAAAGTAATGAAAAGCATTCGCACATACAGCTATATCAAAAGTATGACTTGCAAATGGTAGTGAATTAGCTGAGGTTTGATGAAATTCAACGTTAGAATAAACCCGATATTTTTCCCTGGCTATATCCAACATTTTTTCTGATATATCAACACCAGTAATTCTCTGCGTAGGATTATTATCGAGCAAAAGCCGCTCAAATTCACCAGTACCACAAGCAACATCTAAGACTCTAGATTGTGAGTCTATTTGCTCCCAGTTATAGAGGAAGGTAAGGGTATTATTGATATATTTGCGCCAACGTAAATCGTAAATATCCGCAAGTTGCTCGTACTGAGCGCGAACCTTTATTTCACTCATTTAATTAACTCTCAAAACCCTACCTGCATTAAAAATAGCTATTAGCAGAAACTACATCAATTAAGGCTGGTTAATTGGTGTTACCCCAAGCTTTTCTTCAAGGAACTTGTGGATTTACGTTAGACATGAAAATCCTTGCTCAATCTTGGGGTTTTCAGCTAAAGAATATTTCTCGTACAGTATACCTTTGGCATGGCGAGAAAGATGAAAATGTTCCTCCAAATGCAGGACGATATCTTGCAAACACAATTCCTAACTGTGAAGCTCGTTTTTATCCCTCGGAAGGTGATTTGCTGATATTTAATCATTGGCAAGAAATTCTTACCACTCTAGTCAGTTAGCTTAGTTGTTTTCTGCTCTATTACCCTTGACTCTCTAGCTAACTAGAGGGTTTAGCATATTATCAAAAGCAAATTGGTTGTTTTAAATTTCAAATTCAAAGACTATGACTATCCAACTAAAAGTTCCAGATATCGCTTGTTCGGCTAGTGTAAATACTTATCTAAAGCAATCAAAGCTGTTGACGCTAATGCCACTGTAGAAGCTGATACAAAAACAAAAATAGTTAAGGTTCAATCTCAGCATTCAGTTGACAAAATTAAAGAAATTATAGCTGAAGCTGGCTACCCGGCTGCTTAATTTTTGAAGTACCCGCCAAAATTTCATTTCATACATACAAAAAGCGAGTTTACTGGCTTTATTAACCCAATTCCGATTATGGATACTACTATTCTTAAACTGCGAGGTATGAGTTGTGCCTCCTGTGCAAACAGCATCGAAGAAACTATTAATTCTGTTCCGGGAGTTAGCGAATGTAACGTTAACTTCGGTGCCGAACAAGCTACTGTAAAATATAATCCCCAAAAAACCGATATCAAAAAAATTCAGGATGCGGTAGATGCTGCTGGGTACAGTGCAACTCCCTTGCAAGAGCAAGAAATGATTACCGGGGAAGATGATGAGGATAAAGCCGCTCGTAAAGCCGAATCCCGCGATTTAATTCGCAAACTAATTGTGGGGGGTGTAATAAGTCTTATCCTCATCTTTGGTTCTTTGCCAATGATGACGGGCTTGGAATTACCCTTTATCCCTGCATGGTTGCACAATGCTTGGTTGCAGCTAGCACTAACCGCACCCGTACAGTTTTGGTGTGGTTATGGGTTTTATACTGGGGCTTGGAAAGCTTTTAAACGGCACGGGGCAACAATGGATACCTTGATTGCCTTGGGTACTTCGGCGGCATTTTTCTATTCACTGTTTGCAACAATATTTCCCGATTTCTTTCTCAATCAAGGGTTGATGCCGGAGGTATATTACGAAACTGCTGCGGTTGTAATTACCTTGATTCTGTTAGGACAATTGTTTGAGAATCGCGCTAAAGGACAAACTAGTGAAGCAATCCGCAAGTTGATTGGTTTGCAGGCTAGGGATGCTCGCGTGATTCGTAATGGAAGGGAAGTAGACGTTCCTATTCAAGAAGTTGAGCTTGATGACATAATCTTAGTACGTCCTGGTGAGAAAATACCCGTAGATGGAGAAGTCGTGTATGGTACATCAACTATCGATGAAGCAATGGTGACGGGGGAAAGCTTACCCGTGAAAAAGCAGCCCGGTGATGAAGTTATCGGCGCGACGATTAATAAAACTGGTAGTTTTAAGTTTAAAGCGACAAGAGTAGGAAAAGATACTGTACTATCGCAAATTGTACAGTTGGTGAGACAAGCTCAAGGAAGTAAAGCTCCTATTCAAAGATTAGCAGACCAGGTAACGGGATGGTTTGTCCCGGTGGTAATTGCGATCGCCATTTCTACTTTTGTCATCTGGTTTAATTTCATGGGTAATATCAGCCTCGCTTTAATTACCACCGTCGGGGTTTTGATTATCGCTTGTCCCTGTGCTTTGGGTTTAGCAACTCCGACATCGGTAATGGTTGGTACGGGTAAAGGTGCTGAAAATGGTATTTTGATAAAAGGCGCGGAAAGTCTGGAACTCGCTCATAAAATCAAAACCATTGTTTTGGACAAAACCGGGACTTTGACAGAAGGGAAACCTACCGTTACTAATTTTATTACTGCGAACGGTACTGCTAATCAAAATGAGTTGAAAGTTATAAAAGTAGCGGCTTCCTTAGAGCGTAATTCAGAACATCCATTGGCGGAAGCCGTAGTTAGATATGCTGAAAGTCAAGGTATAGAATTGACAGATGCTCGCGACTTTGAAGCAGTTGCTGGAAGCGGCGTTCAAGG
>CAYMZW010000545.1:0-4528 GCA_964395005.1 uncultured Rivularia sp. | reverse complement strand
CAAGACTTTTTACCGCATCTATCGGCAGAAGAAACGGAACAATTTGCAGAAGAAAAAGAAGCGAGATTTCGCTCTCAAGCATCGTTACTTAAACCTATAAATGGATTTACAGAATTATTGGCATGGAGCAAAAAGTATCATCTCAAACGTGCTTTAATTACCAATGCTCCGAAACTTAACGCATATTTTATGCTCGAAGCTTTGCAAATTAAAGAAGCTTTCGACATTATAATTTTAGCAGGAGAAGAAAAGGCTGCCAAACCAGATCCAACGCCTTATAAAGTCGCTTTAGAAAGATTAAGTAGGTCGGCGTTGAAAATTGTAACGCCGGACAAGGCAGTAGGCAGTGGGCAGTAGGCAGTAGGGGTAAGGGTTTAAAGCTAATTTACACTCTGTAACATAGTTATGTTTTTTTCTGCCGACTTACTTAGGAGTAAATGCACAAGAAGCTATAGCTATAGAAGACTCTGCTTCCGGAATTCATTCTGCCGTTACCGCAGGTATCCGTACTTTTGGCATGGCTTCTACTCAAACTTCAGAAGCTTTAAAAGAATTTGGTGCTTTCATAACCATTTCCGATTTTGCAGATTTGCAGCTATGGAGGTTTCTTAATTCTGAATTCAATATTAAGTAAAAAACGTTTTACAGTTGTTTGAAAATCCGCTTATATATCTATAAGAAAATGTTTGGGAAGTCATAAATAAAACTATATACTTTCAGATCCCCCATTATCCCTATGTGCAAGGGAGCAAAGCAAGGATAATCCCAGACAATAGACAGCAAGCTGAAAGCTATTTTCTAAACCTACTTACTTATTTATGTATAAAATAGGCGTTCCTTATTTATATAAAGTAAAACACTGTACTGTTTTGGTGTAATCTAGTTTAAGCTTTAATATCTAATTACATTTAAGAAAAGTTAAACAAATGATAATATTTCAGTCAAATAAATATTTAATATTCCTCAATAATTTATGCTACAGTTATTTATCTTAGGTGTATTCGCGGATATTTAAATTGTATTCATACAAAACTCAAGCTAGACTGTATCTAAGTCAAAGCTATAGAAATTATTAAATACTTGCACTTTACATAGACATCGGTTAGATTCGGATGTAAAGTTTAACTCCCATTCGGGAAAAGATGGATACTGATTAGCTTTGTTTGATTCAAAGTTTTGTCTAAACCATCTAATTGAGAATAATGCTCAAAAGGTACTATATCAGCATCTCAATTATATTTTCTGAGAGAATTATTCATCCGAATATTTTTTTGTATTTTTATTGAGAATTATTTGCAACATTTTTCAAAAATTAGATATAGTGAGGGTATGGTTAATAAAAACGTCCAAAAATTAGCTAAATTACGAGAAATGTGGAAAACAAGTAAATGTAACGGTAGTCTTTTTAACTACCGTTTTAGTGAGCAATTTACATATGGTTTAAATTTTAATCGTAATACAGATCGCAGTTTACTTAGATACTCAAGTATTGAGCGTATATATAAATTCTGTTTAGCTATAGCAATATGTATAAATAGAATAAAAATGGATATGTATAGCCCCGAAATAGTTAGCATATTTATAAGTAAAAACACTAAATCTCAAGCTATAAGTGTCCAAAACATACACAAAAACACTGAACTAATAACTATCTTTGGAGGTAAAAACTTAATTTTGGATAGATTTAAGCCATTAGTAACATTTTTTCTAGCATCAGAGACTTTTAATAAGGAAAATGTTATAAAAAGTCTATAAGGTTTAGAGAAATAAATAAATATTTTTGTTAAATAAGTGTTTCCCGTCTTGAATCAGAAGTATTGCAACGTAATTATGATTGAGAAATGTTTGTAGTAATCAGGATTTTAAGGGAAATTGATAGTAAATTTAACTATCTGTATGCGTAATATTCTTTTTGCAAAAAGACACTACCCATGTAAGTTAGATGAAAAAAAATTTTTGTTCCGATCGTTCACGAGAAGCAGCAGAAGACATCATTGGTACTGCTACTAACAATCAAACTTATGTTTTGATAGAATGTCCTCCTCCTTGGCATTCGGATGCCTTCAGCTCCAGATGGGTTCCGGACAATTTACGGTTGTTAGTAAAAGAAGCTAAGCTTGCTAAACTACCAATTAAATTTCTGTTAATTGCAAACGATTTCTCTCATAAAGTAGACTCCACAACTCTTTTGATTTATCACCAAGAAGAAGGAGGAGGTAAAGGATATTCCAAGAGAGAATTTAAGTTAGAAAATATCGAACAAGCAGCAGCAACTATTAAAAAATGGTTATGGGCAAAAAATCTTAAGTATGAAATAGATGCAACTACCAAAAGAGATATATTAGTTTGTACTCATGGTAGTCATGATAATTGCTGTGCTAGATACGGCAATCCATTTTATTTTCACGCGAAAAATACAATCTCCGATTTGGATTTAGATAACGTGAGAATATGGAGATCCAGCCACTTTGGCGGACATCGATTTGCACCAACAATGATAGACTTGCCTCAAGGAAGGTATTACGGCAATCTTGACCTAGAGTCATTTAAATCAATATTGACTCATACTGGCGATATTAAGCGTTTTAAGGATTTTTATCGTGGTTGGGGAATTTTACCTAGATCGATTCAAATTGTTGAAAGAGAATTAATACTGCGCTACGGATGGGATTGGTTTAATTTTAAAGCAACAGGTAGGATTGTCGAGCAAACTCCAGATAAGAATAATGTATTAGCAGAGCTAACTTTAGAAAAACCTGACGGCTCGGTTTATAATTACCAAGCTAAACTTGTAAAAAACAGCAACAAGACATTAACACTCAAAGCTTCTTGCAATGCCAAGCATGAAACTGTTTTGGTAAAATATGATCTTACCAAAATGTGGCTTGCTTCTAGACAGTTAGTCAAAGTTGCGAGTTAATTTATGTAGCATTTCTATTGCTTTTAATGGACATTAATTCTCTTCGTTTAATTTCAAACAAAGCAGTCTAAGTTACCAGGTGTTTCTATCAAATAGTGTGTTTTCTATTATTCTGTATAGTACTTCTTGATTAAGTACAATAAATACCTGTGCCTCAATTAATCTAACATTTTGTTCGGGCAGGAAATAGGGAGTAGGCAGTAGGAAAGACTTGATTCAATTAGGTAAATTATCTGGATCAATACCTTGAGATAATAGATAAGCAAGTAACTTTTCTTTTTGTTGGCGCTCTTGTTCGGCACGTTGGCGCTCTTGTTCGGCACGTTGACGCTCTTGTTCGGCACGTTGATGCTCTTGCTCGGTACGTTGACGCTGTTGTTCGGTACGTTGACGCTCTTGCTCAATTAATTCTACTGCCCAAGGTAGCATTTGTTCTGCTTCATTCCACCAGCGCAACCAATATCCAGTTCGAGCTTCTTTTGTACCTTGCCAAGTTCCTAAAAATAAATTCATCGAAGCGATAAAATGACGGCCGTCAGGGTTTGGCTGTTGTAATTCATACCGTCCGTTTTCCAGTTGATAAAATTCCAGTAAACCCCCATTTGGGTCAAAAATAATATAAACGGGTACTTTTAAAATTTGCTCGTAAAAAAACCATTTTCCTGGTGGATAAGTTCGTTTAACTGAATATTCTTCGCCTTGAGTTTCCGATAAAAATTCCATCACCATCGCAGGAATATCGCCTTCTAATAATGGCGTATAACTTCTACGGTTTTCTTCTATTGATTTTACTGAGGGAACGTAAACCCAATCTGGAGCTTTAGCAATAAATAGCCCGTTAATTGTCGCACAAAGTCCAAAATTTGAAGCAATCAGCATTTGCGGTTGAATAAAACCAGATACTTCTAAACTTTCCCGTAATGCACCTGCTAAAAGTGGTTGTCCAGTATTTTCCACTGGTTCATCCTCAAGCTGAAAATCTTCTGGTAAAGCTTCCCAGGATATTACCAGTTCGGTTGAAGATTTGGGTTTATCAATTTGGGTTGCCATAAAAATCGCCTGTTTTTAAGACTTGGTTATTATTTTATCGTGTTTTGGGCATTGGGCATGGGGGATTGGGCATGGGGCATTGGGCATTGAAAATTAAAAATTGAAACAGCACCGGAGCAGTTTGCAGGAGGTACATTCTTCTACTCCCTACTCCCTACTCCCTACTCCCTACTCCCTAATCCTTCGTAACGATATGTTCTGTACCTCATTAAGATGAAATCTGCTGTAATTGTTATTTATCTGGTCTAATACTGATATATTTATCAATACGAATATCGCTGATAACGGAGCGAATTTGCTGCTCCTCTTCACCTAAAGCTTGGAGTAAATGAGTTCCTAATTCTAATGCTGCTTCAAATTCTGGCTGCACAACTTCTTTTGCACCCATTTGAGTTAGAACATCTATTTCTTTATCGGAGTGCGATCGCACTATAATATCTAACTCGGGAGCTATTGACAAAGCGCGCTCTAATAATAATCTGGTGCTTGCTGGATCTGGTAAGGCTATTGCTAAGGCTTTGGCTTTTTCTAAATGGGCTTTCTCTAATACTAATTCCG
>CAYMZW010000544.1:0-4541 GCA_964395005.1 uncultured Rivularia sp. | reverse complement strand
TTAGGAGTTAGGAGTTAGGAGTTAGGAATTAGGAGTTAGGAGTTAGGAGTTAGGAATTAGGAGTAGTGAGTAAAACGACTCATTACTCGTTACTCGTTGCTTGAGGATGTCTCCCTATCTCCCTATCTCCTTGTCTCCTTGTCTCCTTGTCACCTTGTCTCCCTATCTCCCTATCTCCTTATCTCCTTATCTCCCCATCTCCCCTTCTATCCCCAATTCCTCCATTACCTCTAACCATTCTTGAGGTGTACGTAAAGTTTGTTTGAGAAATTCGCTGGTAATACCGCTGGAATTTGCTTTATATAAAAGGGGTGCATAAGTGAAATTGCGGGCTTGTTTTTTGAAATTATCGGCACCGTGGAGGGCAATTAATTCAGCTAGTTTTTCTTCTACTTTGAAAATTATTTTGGGAGCATTACCAAGTAGATTGTTCATCCACTGCTCTTTCTTAACTAAAAAAGCAGTTAATTCTGGATTTCTTGAATCCTTAAAATCATTGCAAATTGCTTTTATTTTATCCCATTTATAAGTCTTCCAAGGTTTAGCTTCCATCACAGGTAATTGCCATTTAACTAACTCTTCCTTCCAATAATCTTTAGAAGACTGTACTTGAAAAGTTTCAAAGCTAGGTAAAACTAACCCAGTTAATGTTGCACCGTGACAGGCTCCTGTATCTATACCGAAAAATTTTCCCTCAACTATTAAAGGGCGATCGCCAACGACACGATGACCAAAAATCACTGGTTTTTCACCATTATATAATTCAGTCCAATATATATCTCCGTAGCGCTTAGTTAAATTTTTTTCGCCAGCAGTACAACCGCATAAAACTTCTTCTGCTTGTTTTTCAATCGGTATTCCATTTTCTACAGCAGCATGAACTAAAATTGCTTCATCAGTCTCATAGTAGTAAGGTAAATGGCTAACCCATTCTAAAAATTCTTCGTAGCGTTTACCGAATTGTAATTTAACAATTTCTTGAGAATAGGAAAGAGTATTACGTAAATGCTTCCGTTCGTGATTTCCCATTAACACAATAGTATTAGGACGATTTTTGAGAAAATCGTAGACTTTAACAGAATCGGCACCCCTATCTACAATGTCTCCCAGCGAAACCAAACAATCTTCATCTGTAATCTGTACTTTATCTAATAACTGAATAAGTTCTTTATAACAGCCATGAATATCACCAACTACTATTGTTCGCATGGTTCGAGTTTGACACTTAGAGGGGTTTTTCTTTTAAAGTATAGCGAATGGTGATATTTTTTGAGGCGAAGTGAATATACTGAATACAATTGGACGTTTTTTTACATTTAAGAATAAATACAAGTATACAAAATTTTATTTATTAACGAGTAAAAAAATACCTACGTAAAATCAAAATAAATTTGAAATTATTTATTGCATGAATATTATCAACAGAATAATATTATTCCTTACCAACTTAAAAAGACGGGCTTTGCGTAAATTTTAAATATAGCTAACATTAAATCCAATATGCAATGTTAATTACACAGATATTATTACTTTCGTAGTTATACTAATAGCAAAAATTACTTAAAATAAGCGATGGATTTATTGGTAGTTTGGGGAGTAGCGCAGGCTGCGGGATTTGTCTTTAAACCGATTTTAGAAGAGTTATCGAAGGATTTGGGAAATATTGCTAAGAATGCAGCGAAGGATTGGGTTAAGGATTTATTTAAGGATATTCCCGATAATGCGTTGAAGCGCTTGCAAAAGCAAGATATAGATGTTGCTGCTGGTAAAGCTTTAAAAGAATTTTTGTTATTAGTGCAACAGGAATTGGAAGATGCTGAAATTGAAGATGAAGAATTGAAGCAGTTTGTTAAGCCTTTCAATAAATTTATCTACAACAATGATGTTAAGGAGATTTTAGGAAGTGCTTTTAATTATGAATGCGAGATTTTAGATTCTAAAGGATTAGAAAAAAAATGGTATGAATTAGATTTACCAGCTTTACCTGGAGAGTTTGACTGGAAAAGACTTGGTAAGCGGTATTTGAAAAAAGTTAAAGCAATAATTCGGGATTCAGATAAACTTAGGATAATTCTTGATTCGCAAAATATCGAAGCAATTAAAGATTACACTCAAGAAACAGCAGGAATAATACCTGATTTTGATTTACTAGGATATCAGGAAGGAATCAAAGAGCGATACGGTAAACTTCAATTAGAAAGTTTGGATACTACAGGTTATGCTTATAACGAATTGAAGTTATGGGGAATGTTTATTGCTCAAAATGTGCGGCAAGTACACCAAGTTTTACCGCAACACGAGTTACCGAAAGAGCATTTAAAACGATTACAAGAAAGCGAGCAAGCAGAATCAGAAATTGAAGCAGAAGATTTAGAACGTTTTAAAAGAATTTATCTTGAGCAACCCATACGTTCTGTTTTAGAAATTATTAACAAAAAACACATAAATAAATATACAGTTATTTTAGGAGATCCAGGTTCTGGAAAATCTACATTATTACAATATTTAGCATTAAATTGGGCAGAATCGCCTTTAAGTAATTCAATTTCTCAACCAATACCTTTATTAATTGAATTACGTACCTATATGCGCCGATGGGATGAGAAAGAATGCCATAATTTTCTCGAATTTTTTCATAAATGTAGCGGTGTTGTACATCATTTAAATCAAAATCAACTACAAACACAGCTTAAAGCTGGTAACGCATTAGTAATGTTTGATGGATTAGATGAAATATTCGACGCTGGAAAAAGGGAAGATATAATTACAGATATTCATCGCTTTACAAATGAATATCCAGATGTACAGGTAATAGTCACTTCTCGGGTTATTGGTTACAAACCTCAAAGATTGCGGGATGCTGAATTTAAACATTTCATGATTCAAGAATTAGAAACAGAACAAATTCAAGATTTCATCTATCGTTGGCATGAATTAACTTTTAGTGACGAAGCAGATAAAGTAAGAAAAAAAGAACGATTGCAAAAAGGGATTGATAATTCAAAAGCGATTCGGGAATTAGCGGGAAATCCTTTATTGTTAACAATGATGGCAATCCTTAACCGCAATCAACAATTACCAAGAGATAGAGCCGAACTTTATAATCAATCTTCGAGAGTATTGCTACATCAGTGGGATGTAGAGCGTACTTTGATAGAAGATGAAAGATTAGATCCAAAAACGATTGATTATAAAGATAAGCAGGCAATGTTACGTCAAATTGCCTATGTTATGCAAACCAGTGAAAAAGGTTTAGCTGGTAATTTGATTAAAGAAAGTGATTTAGAAAGGATTCTCAAAGAGTATTTAAAAACCATAGAAGTTGATAAAGCTAGAGATGCTGCTAGATTAATGATAAATCAACTTAGAACCCGCAACTTTATGTTGTGTTATTTAGGTGCTGATTATTATGGCTTTGTACATCGGACATTTTTAGAATATTTCTGTGCTTGGGAGTTTGTTTGGCAGTTTAAAGAAACGCAAACTTTAAGTATTGAGCAGTTGAAGAAAGAGGTGTTTGGTAAACACTGGATTGATGAATCCTGGCATGAGGTTTTAAGATTAATTGCGGGGATGATTGAGGCGAAGTTTGTGGGGGAGATTATTGAGTTTTTAATGGAAATTGATGGTTCGGAGAAAGAGTTTAAAAATTTGTTTTTAGCAGCTGAATGTTTGGGAGAAGTGAGGAATAGGAAAGTAATTATAACAAGTGATAACAAATTATTTCATTACTTGAAAGAGTTAAGTATATATAATAATGGCACAAAAGCTTTAACAAACGAACAATGGGATTTAGGAAAAAAGATTTGTACTAAAGCTATTTCAGTTATCATCAGTGTTTGGGAAAACGATCAAAAAACTATTGAGTGGCTAAAAACTATTATTAATCTTACTAGATATTGGGCTGTCTCTCGATTAGTATCGCGGGAACTGGTAAAACAGCATATAGAAAATTCAGAGATGCTGATAAATCTTGCTCAATTTAGTAATAATTTAAACATAAGAACAGGTGCCATAATCGAACTCGCAGAAAGATACAAACATCATCCAAAAACATTACAAATCCTCAAAGAATGTACTCAAAAAGATAATAGTTGGACAATTAGACGAGAATCAATTTACGCAATAGCTATAGGATGGAATAAAGAACCAGAAATGCTGTCATTTCTTAAAAATATTGCTTGTAATGATGATGCAAGTTTAGTTAGAAGAATAGCTATAGCTGCAATATCAAAATGGTGGAAACAGCAACCTGAAATAATTGAATTTTTGTGCTCTTGCGCTAAAAATGATTCGTGTAAAATTCATGAATATTGGCTAAATCCAAGGTATGTAGCATTAGAAGCAATTCTCGAAAACTACCCCAATCATCCTAAAACACTACCTTTACTCCGCGACAGAGCCGAAAACGAACCCGACAAGCAGTTACGAGAATTTGCTCAGAAAAAGTTACAAGAATGGGATAAAAAATAACTATTACTCTCTACCTCTTCCCTCAGCGCTAACCTCACCCCAGCCCTCTCCTTGTTAAGGAGAGGGAG
>CAYMZW010000543.1:0-4542 GCA_964395005.1 uncultured Rivularia sp. | reverse complement strand
CCTCCCATATCCATATACCAATTTGGAACAACATCAGCCAAAGTTGCTGCTAGCTCTACTCCACTAGGACCAGCACCTACAATTGCTACCGTTAAAAGATGACGACGTTTTTTAGCGTCAGTTGTTTGAATTGCTTGCTGTAAGCAGTTTATTAAATGTTTTTGTAAGGCGATCGCATCTTCGTAATCCCTGAAAGTAAAAGTATTTTCTTTAGCTCCTTCAACACCAAAATAACCTGTAGGACTACCTAAAGCTAAAACTAAATTATCATAACTATATTCTTGAGTAGAACTAATTTTAACTTTTTGAGAATGCAAATCAATCTCTTGTACTGCTGCTGGTACAAACTTTACACCGCTATCTTCGAGTAAATCCGTGTAGCGAGGACAAACTTGTGATTCATCTAATTCCTGACTTAGTAAGTCATATAGTAAGGGTTTGAAAGTAAAGCGCTTATTTTTATCAATCAGAATAATTGGATGAGAATAATTTTGTTGTCGCAGATGGAGAACTGTAAATAATCCAAGAAAGCCACCACCGAGAATGATTGTGTAGTTATTGCTATTAGAGTTCATTAGATAAAGATAGAGTACAGAATTTACTTTGGTAATATTTTGATTGAATTTGTTTGAAAATAACTCTGCCTAGTGGTACTTAATTTTTTTAATTGCTTTTTTTTAAGAGCGTTATAGGTGATTAAAGTTTTCTGGCACTGATTCTATTTCGCTCCATCTATACATCATATAGTCAGCAAAAGCTACTACATAAGGATTCCAGCGACGGCGCAATGTAATGTAAAAATTGGCACTCGCTTCTAAATCAGGCGTAATTTCAATTCCTTCATCCTCAAGCCGTTGCACGGCATAGTAATACCATTCTCGCCATTCTTTTTCTATCTGATTCTGACTTGGAGATGGTTCCTTGGGAAGAAAATAATTGGATAACTCCCGTAGCATATGCAAACCACCTTCTTCTAACTCAGTTACAGCTGTGGAATTAATTAAAAAACGATAGTTCTGTTGATTAAGCGCACTTTTAAGTAAACTCGCAGTATCCATAGTTATGAAAGCAATCCGTGCCAGTGAGTAGTAAGGTTTTTGGAAGCGGAAATAGTGTAAAACTGGATATGAATGATGAGATTCAAGTAATTGTAATAAATCTCTAGCTATTTGCTCAACTTCCTGACGCGCACCGCTAAAGTTTCCGTCAGCCCCCAAACGAGCAACCATTTCTACACCGTTACCTTTACTTGCAGTGCGGTGTTGTAAACTTAAAGCAAAGGTATTACGGCTAGTTAAAGAACTATATACAGATAGAAAATAGGTAAGGGTTAAGGTAAAAATAGAAAAACCAAGTGCTGCTTCTAAAATTGTCAGCAGTCGATAAACGCTTGTTTGAGGTACCAAGCCACCCATACCAAGGGTAGTCAAGCAATAACCACTATAGTAAAGTGCTGTAACAAAATTTGTAGGAGTAGCTCCATTACTTGCTTTGATTCCTGTTCCTAATGCGGGTAAAAAAATTAGAGCAAACCCAATTAGAAGTAGAGTTATCCAAAATGCAGCAACTACAACCAAAACTGTGGAACCGCAATATGAAAGCAAACTGCGCTGTTTTGTTTTAGAAAGAATGCGCGAAGTTAAACAAAATAATTTCCAAAGCAGCTTACTTATTTGCATACTCAGTAAGCTTTTACCGCTACGAGGATACAATACAGTCAAATACAAATCTATTAAACAGATGAATATCAATACTGCGCCTACTGTTTGCCAAATCCAACTCATTTTATACTTGTTTACAAATATTTAAGTTTTTCTAGTTAATATTTAACTACAATCTTCATAATAAATTTGATTAATTATTCATAGATATAAAGAGTAGTTAGTTATTAAACGTTTTGATATTTTTAATTTTAATAACCATAACTACTCTAAATGCATACTATTGTTTTGGCTTCAGTAGTTAATCAAAACAATTACAATTATCTTACAAACCAAATTCTTTTTTCACCTGAGCCACCCAAGCTTTGATTCGTTCGTCGGTTAAATCAGACTGGTTATCTTCGTCAAGAGCCAAACCAACAAATTTACCGTCACGCAGCGCTTTTGATTCACTAAAATCGTAACCTTCAGTAGACCAATATCCTACCGTTTTACCTCCACGTTGGGAAATTTTTTCTTCTAGCATCCCCATTGCATCCTGAAAAGTGTCGGGATAACCAACTTGATCTCCAGCACCGTAATAAGCAACTTTTTTACCACTGAAATCAATATTATCTAGTTGCTCGTAAAACTCTTCCCAGTCGCTCTGCAATTCCCCAATATTCCAAGTCGGACAGCCAATAACAATATTTTCGTATTCATCAAAATCGCTTGGTTCAGCTTGATAAATTTCTTCTAAATCCACCACAGATTCACCTCCAAACTCTTTCTGAATAATTTCGGCTTCTGTTTGTGTATTGCCTGTTTGAGTACCGAAGAATAAACCTACTTTAGACATAATAAACTCCTTTTATTGATTGCTTAATGAACAGTACTTGAAATTTTTAGATGTTTGAATCATCTTAAGAAAGATAGTATTGACCCAAAGGATAATAACAAATCAATGAGTATGCCCAGAGTCTTCAGATTGTCCTGCCCCTGTTTCAGTTGGAGAACCTTGATTAGTATTAGAATTATTGTCGTTATTGTTGTTATTAAGTTCTACTCCATCTGGCATTAAAAACGGTAAATCTCCTCTAACTTCTGTATGTCTAATAATTCCTCCTTGTAAACCAGCCCAAGATACTAAACCTGTAGAAATTATTACAAATATTACGAATATAGTTGTAAGCCAATTAGGAGTTTTTCTCGGTCTTTTAGAGATTAATAAACCCATTAAAGCGAAGGCTCCAGTAATTTCTAAAGTAATAAAAGCCCATTCAGCAATATTTCGATGTTCGTGAACAAAAGCTTCCGAAACATTATTGAGGTCAAGAACAATACCGGCAGCTTGTTTTCCAGAAAAATATGTAGGTATTGTTAGTAAAGCAATGATTATAAACAGCCAGTAAGCAGCAAGATTTAATTCTTTGCTGTCTTTTGCCATTGCGTAAACTAATAATAGTAGACCAAATATTGCTCCTACAATCGGAAAATGATTCAAAAGTAAATGTACGTGTGCCCAGTTAAATGTCATGGTTCTTGACTATGTTATTTGGAGCAAAATTTCCAATTATTGGAATATTACATTAACAGAATATGAATTATTTGATTGAGAAATGGTTAAAGATTGAATTAGTTTAATATTGCTGAACTTCTTTAACTTCAATCGTCCCCATTTCTCCACCAGTCTGCATTTCGCGCTTCACCTGTAATTTAATCCCCCGATTTCGCTGGCTATTGCGTATTTCTTTAACCACCTGTAGTGTGGCTTTCGGATCTAACAATACGACTCTTCCTTCTTCATCTATCAAACCGTAGCCACTTTCAGCACAATGTCCAGCTAAACTACAATCACGGGTGTGAGCGCGTGCGCGTTCTACCGTTTCATTTTGCGGATATTTCCGAATGCAGATAATATCAACAACGTATCCTTCAAGAGTTTCAGTACAATTATTCATGGTTTATTTATTCCTAAATATGTTGGTTTAAATTGACTAGATAAGATTAAGAATGCATCTATTATCCCTAGCATTCATTTGACATTAATTAATCTGTAATAGAGCAGAAAACAATTAAGTTAACTAACTAAAGTGGTAAGTATTTCTTGCCAATGGTTAAATATCAGCAAATGACCTTCATCGGGATAAAAATTAGCTTCACAGTTAGGAATTGCGTTTGCAAGATATCGTCCTGCATTTGGAGGAACATTTTCATCTTTCTCGCCATGCCAAAGGTATACTTTTCCGGATATATTTTTTAGTTGAAAGTCCCAAGATTCAGCAAAAATTTTCATGTCTAAGGCAAATCCACGAGTTCCCTGATGAAAAGCTTGAGGTAAGTATTCTAAAAACATATCTCGCACCCCAGGTTGAAATAAAACCTTTTGGTCGTGTACGGGAAAATAATTTTTCAACACATAATCAAATAGCTTTTGCGGGTTTTTGCGTGCTATTAGTGCAATTGGACTCGACAAAGGTTTGAGAAGAAAAGGGGTATATTGCGCTATCCCTATTAAAACTCGGTTGATCGCGTTCGTTCTTTCAGTGACGTGAGGGACATTAAGGGGAGACAGACTGCTAATAACACCAACCCGTATAATCCGTTCGGGAATTTCGGATGCACAAGCAAGAACATAAGGTCCACCTCCAGACACACCTGCAACAACAAATTGTTCGATGTTCAAAAAATCGGCAAGTTGAACTACATCTTGAGTCCAATTCACCAGCGTGTTATCTGGGTTAAAGTCTGACAAACCATATCCCGGACGCTCAATAGTAATAATTCGAGCTGTTAAAGCAGTCGCAATAGATTCGTCAGGATGACGAAACAACCTCGCTCCTGGTGTACCGTGAAAAAAGAACACGGGTTTTCCATTCATGTCACCGAATTCGGCATATCC
>CAYMZW010000542.1:0-4543 GCA_964395005.1 uncultured Rivularia sp. | reverse complement strand
CATTAGAAAGATAAACCCTAACCGTGCTGCTACTACGAGTTTTATAAACCTTGCTGGCAATTTCTGCTGGACTAAAACCGCATAGCAAACCTCGGAGAAACTTTTTTTCTACGGGTGTTAAAGCTTTTCCTTTCGCAGATGCTAAATCAACGTATAATTTTTCTAAGTCCCAATTATTTTTAGCTTCAATAAATTCTTCTTCTATCTTCCTACGACTTGTACTCATTATTTTTACTGATTTCTTTAAACTCGAATAGAGCTTATCTTAACCAGTTTCTAGGTATTTTTCTTTAAAGCCAGAATAAATAAAAATGAATTTATAACGAATTTAATAACAGTTGTTAGGTGACTTTTTGGTATTAACTTCGGTATCTTTGAACTTAATGCAAACTTAATAAAAATTCTTTGAAACTTTATTCAATTGATATAAGTCAATAATTCAGGGTTTAGTAAAGCAGGTTAAAAAGTAGTAATTTTACTTTAACTAAGGGCATTGTCTATTACCATACATCCTGCTTAAATATCCATAATGGTAATAATTTTTACATAAATTTCACGGTTAGCATTTCATGGAGTTTTAAATGAGAAGGATTTTCTATTGTCTCAGAAAAATGGTTTTATTGATGAGAGTATTCGTAAAAACTTTGACGGTTGCATATTTTATCTAAGAAAGCTCGAACAAATAAATGTAGTAGAGCAGAGGTTAAAAAAAATGACTAGAATTCGTGATGTAGTTCAAAAAGCTTTAACAACTGGTTATTTAAGTGTAGAAGCAGAAAATCAGCTGCGTAAATTGTTAACAACCCGTTATGACTGGGAAGATTTTAGTGCTTTCGTGGTTCTCCAAGAAGCAGCCATGAATGGTAGAGTCAAGCAAGAATCACGCGAACGCTGTGGGATTAAGTAGAATCAAGCGGCGAATATTGATACAAATATTTACTATTTACTTATTGATTAATTAACGCGGCGGTTTTTCTTCTGGAAAATCTTCTAAAAAATCCCAATCGTCATCACCTTTTTTGTTATCCGAATTATCTGAGGTGTCTGGAGTTGTAGGTTGACTTACAGGAGGTACAATCACGCGATAATCGGCATCATATACAGATTCTGTTTTTTCTTTTTCCACCTTGAGATCCTTTGAATCGCTTTTGTCATAAGAATAAGAATCGGCAGCGGAGTCATAATCATTTACCGCAAAAGGAAAGTCCTCGTAATCCCTATCATCGTAATCCCGATCATCTTGAATTTTTGTATAGTTAGAACTCCGATTAGCTGTAACATTTTCTTTTTCTTCAAAATATTCTCTTTCTTCAGAATCCCAATCATCGTTAACATTTCTATCTAAATCCCAATCATCATCATAAGAATCCTCAAACCGATCTGATGGCTGTGGTGAAGCTGGTGGGGGAGTAGATATTCTCTCTTTGAATTGTTCTTTTTTAGGAGCTTTTTCCTGAGTCGTTCTTTTATTGACGCGGGGTGAATCCACTGGCTCGTATGATGACGTTTGACGCTGTTGCTTAACACCACGGCTCGATAATTTAACCAAGCTGCTAATCAATAAAGAAGTCAACGCACCAGCAGCAGTGCTTAACAACATCCACACAGCCAAAGAAAGTGGTTGGGTTCGCAAGCCCAAAAAGACTAAAGGTATTGCAGGGGACAAATTTTGCGCTAGCAATAGCACAAGCCCTCCCAATACTGCGACTAAAAGCACAGAGCGAATTACAGCCATAGGAATTAAAAGAAGTATGGAAAAAGCATGAACTATAAATATTAAAACTTTACTTCATACTTTACCTTTAATTATCTATTAACGACCTTGCCAGCGTTTAATAGGTACACAATCAATATCAAGTTGATCTAAACTACGAGCTACAACAAAATCAACTAAATCCTCCACAGTTTGGGGATTGTGGTACCAAGCAGGAATAGCAGGAACTATTCTGGCTCCTGCTTCGGCTAAAGTGACTAAATTTCGCAGATGAATCAAACTCAAAGGAGTTTCACGAGGTACAACAATCAACTTTCGTCCTTCTTTAAGTTGAACGTCAGCAGCCCTTTCTAATAAATCCGAACTTAAACCACCAGCTAACTTAGCTACAGTACTCATACTACAAGGCATAATTATCATCCCTGAAGTGCGAAAAGAACCGCTAGCAATATTCGCTCCTACATCAGCCCAAGGATGACAGCGCAGTTTACCCGCTGCTTTCACACCAGCTTGCTCGCGCCAAAATTGCTCCTGCGCCTTCGGCTCCGCAGGCATAGGTGTACTATTTTCCGATTGCCAAACCATAAAGCTGGATTTGGATGCTACTAATTCGATCGCATATTCCGCTTCTAACAAAAACTTAAGAGCGCGAACGGCATAAATAAGACCTGATGCACCTGAGACACCTATTATTAATGGTTTAGCGTTATTGGACACTTGTTTGCGGGATTAGGGGAGAGGGGGGAGAGGGGGGAGAGGAGGAGAGGGGGAGACAAGGGGATGGGGAGACGGAGAGATGGGGAGACAAGGAAAAATAATTGCTAACTACTCCCTACTCCCTACTCCCTACTCCCTATTCCTAACTCCTCACTCCTAACTCCTAACTCCTAACTTATTCTTCTTGATATTCTAAATCGTCTGACTCGTAGTGATGGGGTATATAGTAGCCGGAAGAATCGGAATCGCGATCGCTTCGAGCTTCATCGTTACCTACAGTTACTAAGTCAATTTGCTGGCGGTAATAATCGACACTTTTGACCTGTACGGATACGCGATCGCCGAGTCGATAAGATGCCCGATTTTTACGACCGAATAATGCTTGCTGCCGAGCGCGATATTCATACCAATCGTCTTTGAGAGAGCTAACGTGTACTAGCCCTTCTACCCGTAAAGGTATGTTGCTGATTTCTTCGGTTTCTTGTGCGGGTACTTCAATTTCTACGAAGAATCCGTATGATTGAACGCCAGTAATTACGCCACTGAAGACTTCGCCAATTCGCTGCTTCATTAAAGCGGCTCTTTTAAGCCCTTCTAAATCGGCTTCAGCTTCTTGAACTTCTTTTTCTCGATCGTTGATTTGGGTAATTACCCTTGCTAAATCGGTTTGTAGTTCTTGCTGTAGCTCCGGAGGTAATACGTTCCAGTTGATTTCACCGTGGCTATTACTAGAACGTAAATTAACTCGTTCCTTTACCCGAGTATTACGGCGATCGCGTCCGTTTTCGATTAAGGCATAATAAACCCTTTGCATCAATAAATCGGGATAGCGTCGCAAGGGAGAGGTGCAGTGAACATAACCGTCTGGTAAGGCTAAACCGAAGTGTCCTCCTTGATTGGTAGTATAAGTAGGTGGTTTAAGGGTGTCTTGCAATAAATAAGTGAGAACTTGTTCGGAAGCAGATTCAGCAAAAACTTTAGTTAGGTGTTGATAATCTAAAGGTTGAATCTCAATATCATCCGGTAGGGCAAGTTCCACACCTAAATTAATTGCTAACTTAAGCATTTCCTGAACGTCATCTGGATCGGGTGCCCCTTGAACTCGCCAAATCGCAGGAATACCCAAAGCATTCAAATGAACTGCCATTAATTGATTTGTTAACAGTACTAATTCCGTTAACAAAGTACTAACTGGCGAATCTGTTTGAGTAACGCACCCGCTTGCACCTTCATCAAAGAAGGGGTTTTGTAGAGTGGGTAGATTTAACTGTAAGCTACCTCTTGCCAAACGTTGCTCCTTGAGAACAATTGCCAAGGCTTGCAGCTGTTGCAGCATTTCTACTACTTGGGGAGCTTCTTTTGTGTCACCAGCAAGAACTCCCAAAGTTTGCTTTTGGTTTAAATCCGTATCAACATTAACTACGCTCGGCTGAATTTCCCAATCGAGAACTTCTCCGGTTTCCCCATCTAAGGTAGTCAGAAAAGAAATTGCCAAACGATCGCTTCCGGTAACTAATGAACTTCTTGCAGCTACAGCATCCGGTAGCATAGACAAGACAAGTTTTCCTAAATAAACGCTTCTTCCGCGTTTCAAAGCTTCTCGATCCAAAGCTTCATCTGGCTTTACATAATGAGAAACGTCAGCAATATGGAAACCAAGTAACCAATTTCCTTCTTCAGTTTCTTCCAGCGAGATAGCATTTTCTCTAACTTTTGACGAATCGGCGTTAGCGCAAATGCAAATAGTCAACTTGTCTGTTAAATCTAGTCTACTTTTACGGTCTGCTTTAAGTATCCTTTTAGGTAATTTAGCAGCTACTTCTTCGACGTTGTCCGAAAAAGTACGGGAAAGATCGTGTTTGCAGGTAACTAAATCAATATCAGCAGCAGCTTCCGCATCGCTGCCGAGAATTTGTACCACTTTACCTAATGGTGGGTACTGAGCCAAAGGATAGCGCAGCACCTGAACGTGGGCAAGATGGTCAATAGCGTTGTCTAAAACAACACCATGTTGCCGCAATTTGAGTTCAAACAGCAGCCTGTCATCCAAAGGTACCGCGCGGAAACCTCCTTCTATCTGCTTAATTCGAGCTAACAAAGTGTGGTTAGAAC
>CAYMZW010000541.1:0-4544 GCA_964395005.1 uncultured Rivularia sp. | reverse complement strand
ATAGAACTCACGCAATGTTTTAATTCCCGCTTGTTCTAATCGCGTAGCCGTTAGGGCATTTTGGCGTTGTGCTTCTGCGTTTTTTCGCTGATTTTCTGCGGTTTGTGCCAGTTGTTGTGCTTTTCGCTGCTGCTGTTGTGCATTTTCTTTTTGTTTTAAAGCGATTTCTTGGTCTTTCTTGGCTTGTTCCGTCTGTTTGCGTGCTTGTTGTTGTTGTTGCTTGGCTATGGTTAATCCAGCTACAGCAGTTTGACGTGCTTGTTCTGCTTGTTGACGCTGTTGTTGAGCTAATCGTGCTTGCTGCTGTGCTTGTTGTTGGTTTCCCTGTGCTTTAACAACTGCTTCATTTGCAGATTTCTCTTTTTCTTTGGCGATGTTTAATTGTTGATCTTTTTGCTGCAAGTCTTGCTCTTTCTTTTTGACATCATCAGTGGCTTTTTTTAAATTAATATTTGCCTTTTGAAATTTATTTTCTGCATCAGTCGCTTTTTGATTTGCACTTTTTTCTTGAGCTTGGGCTTTTGTTAATGCAGTCTCTGCTTTTTGTTTTTGGTCAGTAACAGATTGCAGTTCTTTATTTGCATTCTTTAGTTTTGAAGTAGCTAAATTTTGTTGTTTAATAGCTTCACCTGCTGTTATCAATGCAGCTAATGCACCAATCACAGACAGTGCTAAAAAAATCGAAGCAACAATACTAATCCGAACTTGTTTCTTTGTCTTCCCTTCTGCTTCCGTCAAACGCTGATTAGCTTTTTTCTCTTTCTCCAAAGCTTGATTTTGTCTGACTTCTGCTGACGCAACCTTTTGATTTAATTCTGCTTCTACACTGCTAGATAAAAATCTATAATCAACATCACTCAAACTTTTTCCATTAGCCCAAAAACGAGCAAGTTCTAACTCTTCTCCCCGCAACAAATAGGACTCATCCTGGTATTCACTCTCTTGCCAAGCTTTTAATTTATCGGTATAGGGACGTAATTTACCTAATTCATTTTCAACCCAATTTATATCAAAAACATTTCCATAAATCTTGTTATAAACTCTTAATTTTGTTTGCTGTTCCACCACCCCAGTCAAACGTAACTTCATTTGTTCTGGACTACCATCAATAGTAATCTCACTAGAAAGCAAAATTTGCTGATATAAACCCAACAATGCTACAGCAATTCCTTCGTTAACCAGCAACCTATCCCGAATCGTTTTTAAATGTTCTTCTTTATCCTGAGCTTCCCAATTATCAATAATCCCACTTCTTACCACCCTTTCCACAAACTGGGTAATGGAAAACCTCTCCCCTAACCCCTCTCCTGTAAGGAGAGGGGAATAATTAATATCTTCGTTCCTTTGTTGTATATTATTAGTAATAAATTCAAAGCCTCTCTCCTCGTAGGAGAGAGGTTTGGAGAGAGGTTCGGAGAGAGGTTCGGAGAGAGGTTCGGAGAGAGGTTTGGAGAGAGGTTCGGAGAGAGGTTCGGAGAGAGGTTTTTTCAAAGTTAGCTTTAACAAATTACAAACCTTCTGCGTCAATAAAGGTTGTCCCCCCGTCCAAGCCAAAACCTCTTGGATTAAAGCTTGCGGATTCTCTACTTTCCCCTCAAAACCCTTAGACAAAGGTGCTACTTCATCTAATTTAAAACCATAAAGTTGAATTGCTCTGCCAATATTAAACGGCGTTCTTTCCTCATCTTTAATTAAATCTGAAGGTGTCGCTACACCAAACAATGCAAAATTCAACCGCTTATAATCAGCTTTAAAAGAGCGTCTTTGATAGCAGCTTCTAATTAATGCAAAAAAATCATCTGCGGGGAAATCTAAACGAAGTATACTATCAATTTCATCCAGAAAAATAACAATATTTTGATGAATATTTGGCAGCACTAACTCATCAAAAAGTTTGCCTAAAAGTCGCACCGGAGAAATTTCGATAGATTTGTCCCACCATACAGCTAAATCTTCCGGTTGAACAAAATTTAGTTCAGTTAATAAACTATCAACAATACTTCCATACCACTGCTCAATCGTAATATCTTGACTACCCAATCCAGAAATATCAATTACAGCACAAGCAAAACCATCAGCTTGTAGCTGTTTCATCGTCCGCACTAACAAACTAGTTTTACCCATTTGCCGGGAGTTAAAAACATAACAAAGCTCTCCCGCCTTTAATCCATGATAAAGGTCAAAATCCGCTTGCCGTTTTACATAGCTGGGAGCATCTGATTCTAAACTGCCACCAACTTTATACTCGTATTCTCCCGTCATAATTTAGTTTTTGATAAAGAAAATATTGGCTTTATACCTATCTTTGAGTTTAGTTTATAGAATATTGAGATCAAATTTAGTTGCTATTGAATTGTAGTTAACTTTACCAGATAGATACTTATCTTATAAGCTAAATTTTGTAGTTTGTTTATTACTCAGCTATGCCACGCGGAATCCAGATAAAACCAGAATTTATTCCTATTGTCAAGCAAAGAATGTTACAAAGAGGATTTGCCCGTCAAATCGATTTAGCTGAGAGAATAGAGCGTAGTCAATCTGTAATTAATTTTTTTCTTAATGGTAGGAAAGTTGAATATCTTACCTTCTATGAACTTTGTGAAATATTAGATTTTGAAGTTAAAGAAATTGCTGATTATGATGCATTAGCAAGCGCTTATACACCAAAAAAAATCGATAGCTCCCCGTCTGCCTCGTCTCCTTTAGTTTCCCCTGTTGCTACTTCTGACTCTCCATCTTTAAATCTCGATCTAGAATATCCAGAAGGCGAAGTACCATTAGATTCTCCCTTTTATGTAGAACGTGCTTCCATTGAGCAGCGTTGTTACGAAGAAATCAAAAAACCTGGTTCCTTAATTCGCATCAAAGCACCGCAACACATGGGAAAATCCTCACTTTTGACGCGGATTCTCCAGCAAGCAGAAAACCAAGGTAATAAAGTTGTTACCATCGATTTTCAGATAACAGACGAGGAGTTTTTCTCAGACTTAAATAAATTTCTGCGCTGGTTTTGCGATACAGTCACCGAAGCAGTAGCAGGAAATAATCGAGAATTACTAGAAACATTGCTGCAACAACTTGATGAACATTGGAAGTCTGGAAAGCGCTTTGGCTATATGAAGTCTTGTAAAAATTACTTTGAGCGCTATTTATTCCCAGAAATCAACCAACCATTAGTTTTAGGGTTAGAAAAAGTTGATAGATTATTTGAATATCCCAAAATCTACAAAGATTTTTTTGGATTATTGCGTGCAGTTCACGAAGAAGCTAAACGTCGGGATATTTGGAAACAATTAAGGTTGGCGATCGCATATTCAACCGAAGCTTATGTACCAGTGGATATCAACCAATCACCATTCAACGTTGGTTTAGCGTTGGAATTACCAGAATTTACTCAGGAGCAAGTCAAAGATTTAGCCCAACGTCATCAACTAAATTGGAGCGATACAGAAGTACTAGAATTGATGGAATTAGTGGGTGGACATCCTTTCTTGGTACGTTTAGCTCTGTTTAAAATAGCCAACCGAGACATAAACCCAGACATAAGTTTAGCTAAGTTCTTGCAAACAGCACCAACAGCAGCAGGTATTTATAGTAAGCATCTGCAACGGCAAGAGTATATCTTGCAGCAACAGCCAGAATTAGGAAAAGCAATGCAAGAAATTGTTACAAACGACCATCCCGTAATTTTAACAACGGAAATCAGGTTTAAATTATATAGTCTGGGATTGGTTAAACTACGAAACGATGAAGTTACACCAAGATGCGAGTTATACCGTCAATATTTCCGTACTCAATAAAAGACACTTAGAAAATAATATAACTAAATTAACTCAATAATATCTCCAGCTTGTACTCAAGTCGCCGCAGTGTTTGATGAGAATATCGAATTCAACAAACACCAATGTTAAATCAAACACTCAAGACCAAAGTACGTGCAACATTAGCTGCTATTTCTGCTACCTGTTTCCTTATACCCACCGCAGTTCGTGCCGATAATAGCCGATATGTTCGTGATATTTCTCGTCAATTAGTACGAGTAGCAAGATCTGCTGGTGGCCACAATCTTACTTCAACTCATGAACCTGTTATAGATAAACTCGCCCACCGCCGTTCCGATACTATTAGAATTAACCTGCGTGGAGGTAAATCATACGCCATAGTTGGAGTGTGCGACAGAGATTGTCGAGATTTAGATATTGCACTTTATGATAGCGCTGGAAATCGGATTGCTTCTGACTTTAAAAAAGATGATACTCCTACCATTGTTGTAAATCCGAACCGTAGTGGAGCTTATCGAATTCGGGTTAGTATGGCTAATTGCAATAATAATCCTTGTTACTACGGTGTTGGTGCATTTGGTCGATAGAACTAAATTATTGCATCAACCAAGGGGTTCAGCGCCTTGAGCCCCTTCGTAATTGGGTGTGCTTTCATTTGTTTTAAAATTATTACCTTGATAATAGATTCTGCTAAGGTAATTAACATGGTTTTATCTAATAAGCCGTTTAAAAGTTAGACTTTTGCTACCAAAGTTTATTAGT
>CAYMZW010000540.1:0-4574 GCA_964395005.1 uncultured Rivularia sp. | reverse complement strand
GCTCGGCTTCTGCGAATGCTGCAAGACTTACATTAGCTTTAATATCGTAACCTCGTTTTACTTCTTGATGGTATTCTAAAGCAATCAAACGAGCGCATTCTTCAATTGAATTTCCTAACCTCGTGCTTAAACCACGTTCAAATTGATTGATGCGTATTAATGCTGGAGGAATTAATGCTGCTTGAAATGGTTTGAGTTCTCCTTTAGATGAAAATCGCGATAAATATTCTTCTGCATTATCCGGTTTTAATATTTCACGTCCTTTATATTCATCTATAAGCCCTTGAATAAACCCTTCTAAATAACCTTTAATTGTAATCCGAGTATTAGAGCTAATAGCTGTCATATAATAACAATTCCAATAAATTACAAAACAAACTCTAGTAGTGCTTTCGCTAAATGATAAACAACTGGAACTGAAACCGCATTACCAAATTGATGTTTTGCTGTTGTTTGATTCTTAGCTATTTGGAAAGATTCAGGAAATCCCTGCAATTTTGCATAATTTATAGCTGTTAAAGGTTTAAATTTTTTAGGCTTATATATCTTCTGAATAAATGAATGCTTATATAATTCTGGTTCTTGACATTCTAAAGATACTGTAGCAACAAAATCTCTAGTTCCCGTTGCTGTTAAGGTTCCGATTGCATCAGCATGAGGTAAAAATATTTTAGACACTCCATCAATTCCTGAAGAAATCTTAGAGTTAACAAATTCATATCCCTTGTCTTCAACTAATCGCAGAATTTCTTTTTTAGTTAAGCTATCAAGTTCTTCTTGATTCAAATTAGGGATTAACTTATTTAAAATATGAAAACTTAAAGGATTACCATCTTTTGGTCCGTATATTTTTTTTCTTCGATTTTTTAAAATAGTTTTACAAATAAGTTTCTCTCTAGCACTTGTATCAATTAAATCCCAAGAATGAACAGTGGTATGTCCGTCTCTAATATCAGCAAAAGTGAAAAAATCATTTAATTCGTTTATTTTCTGAAATCTACCTCTTGAGGCTGGTATTCTTCCATTTTCAAATAAAACTTCTGGAGCAAACTTTTTCTTTTCAAAATTATTCTTTTCAATACCATCAATTATATCGTAAAGTTTTATTCTCTTATTTAAAGGCTTAGGAAAGGTAAATCCCCAACAGTTTTGTAAATCATTTCTAATCCCAACAATAAAAATTCTATCCCTATCTTGAGGTAATCCAAAATCATAAGAATTTAATACTTGATATTTAACTACATAACCCGATCGGGTCAAATTATTAATTATATAATTAAGGCTATCTTTATTTCTTGGTTCCGTTAAACCTTTGACATTTTCAAAAATAAAAGCTTTGGGTTTATTAAGTTCTACTACTCTAAAAACATCTAACCATAATTGACCTCTTGGATCATCCAAACCTTTTAATTTTCCTGCAATCGACCAAGGTTGACAGGGAACTCCTCCTGTAATTATATCTATATCAAATGGGAATTTATTTATATTACTAATATCTCCTAAGCATAACTCATCTGAATTTGTATCGGTAATAAAGTTTTTTTGATAAGTTTTTATAGCTTCCTTATCTATTTCTGAATAACCCAAACAAACTCCTCCTAATTCTGACAAAGGAATTCTAAATCCTCCAATGCCAGCAAATAAATCTATAAACGTAAATTTAGTTTTGGTTGTTATTAGATTTGGTTTAAATAAGTGAAATAAATCTAACTGTTGAGCATTATCGCTTAATTGCATTTTTTTGATTAAATATAGTTAACTCATAAATAATTATCGATATTTTACCAAATTACTGATAAATTATAAATAAATTTAGATAATCAAAATATTGGAGACGTAGCAGTGCTACGTCTCTACATTAGTGACAGTTTTATTTTGAATTAACTAGAATGTGACGACACTACGAATTGATTCACCTTTATGCATCAATTCAAAACCTTCGTTAATCTTTTCTACTGGCATTACATGAGTAATTAAATCGTCGATGTTTATCTTTCCATCCATGTACCAATCAACGATTTTTGGAACATCGGTACGTCCCCTTGCACCACCAAAAGCCGAACCTTTCCAAACTCTTCCAGTTACCAATTGAAACGGACGAGTACTTATTTCTTCTCCGGCACCAGCAACGCCAATTATAATACTTTGTCCCCAACCTTTATGGCAGCATTCTAATGCTTGACGCATTACTTTTACGTTACCAATACATTCAAAACTATAGTCGGCACCACCTTTAGTTAAATCTACTAAATAAGGAACTAAATCCCCTTCCACTTCTTTAGGATTAACAAAGTGAGTCATGCCGAATTTTTCTGCTAATTCGCGTTTTGCAGGATTAATATCTACACCGATAATCATATCGGCACCTACCATTCTGGCTCCTTGAATGACATTTAAGCCGATACCACCCAAACCGAAAACTACAACTTTTGAACCAGGTTCGACTTTCGCCGTATAAATAACAGCACCAATTCCCGTAGTAACACCACAACCGATATAACAAACCTTTTCAAAAGGAGCATCTTCGCGAATTTTAGCAACGGCAATTTCTGGTAATACCGTATAGTTAGAAAAAGTTGATGTACCCATGTAGTGATAAAGCTGGCGATCGCCTATAGAAAAACGATTGCTACCGGTAGAGCTTCGCTTAACGCTCATCGAAAAACGACTGCTACCATCAGGCATCAAACCTTTACCTTGAGTGCTGCGAATTGCTTGACAAAGGTTAGTTTTTAAGCTCAAACAATATTCACATTGACGACATTCGGGAGTATAAAGAGGAATCACATGATCCCCTTTTTTGACACTAGTAACACCTTGCCCTACATCAACAACAACCCCAGCACCTTCATGTCCCAAAATTGCCGGAAACAAACCTTCAGGATCTTTCCCCGAAAGCGTATAGGCATCAGTATGACAGATTCCACTGGCTTTAATTTCTACTAATACCTCACCAGCTTTTGGCCCTTCCAAATTAACCGTTTCAACACTCAACGGCTTACCCGCCTCATAAGCTACTGCTGCTTTAACTTCCACTTTTCACCCTCTTATTCGTTCAATTATCAATTATCAATTAACAATTACCAATTACCAACTACCAATCCCCCATGCCCAATCCCCAATCCCCCATGCCAATGGATATTATAGTTAGAATATCTGTATTTATTGTTAATTGCTTATGAAACCTGCCCTAACAAAATTCGGCGCTCAAATGTCTAAGCTTACCGGCGTGAGAGCGATTATGAAGGATATCAACGAAACTTTACGCGCAGGTAAAGGGCAGGAGTTGATGAATTTGAGTGCGGGTAATCCGTTGATTTTGCCGGAAGTCGAACAACTATGGCGCGATTGTACTGCGGAGCTTTTGGAAAGTTCGGAGTATGGTGAAGTGGTTTGTCGTTATGGTTATTCTAAAGGTTATACGCCGTTAATCGAAGCTGTTGCCAAGGACTTTAATAAACGTTACGGTTTAGAGCTTACCGAGCGCAATATTTTAATTACTCCTGGCAGCCAAACGCTTTATTTCTACGCTGCAAATGTCTTTGGTGGTTATACTGAACCCCCCCAAACCCCCCCTTCTCAAGGGGGGACTAATAGCGATTTAACCCCCCCTTCTCAAGGGGGGACTGAGGGGATATTAAAACAAATTGTTCTTCCTTTAAGTCCCGATTATACGGGTTACGGCGGAGTTAGTTTGGTTCCCGAAGCTTTATTTGCTTACAAACCAACTTTAGATATTGATGCATCAGCACATAGATTTAAATATCGTCCCGATTTCAGCAAGTTATCAATTACGGAACAAACTGGTTGCGTTTTATTCTCTCGTCCCTGCAATCCTACTGGTAATGTTGTCACCGATGACGAAGTGAAAAAAATTGCCGCACTAGCTGCACAATCAAACGTTCCAGTTTTAATTGATTCGGCATACGCGCCACCTTTCCCAGCTTTAAACTATACCGAAATGACACCCACATTTGGTGAAAACATTTTGCACTGCATGAGTTTATCAAAAGCGGGATTACCGGGAGAAAGAGTTGGTATTGCTATTGGTAGCGAAAATTTAATTGAAGCGTTGGAATGTTTCCAAGCAAATGCGAGCTTGCATTCATCGCGATACGGGCAAGCTATAGCTGCTCTCGCTATTGAATCTGGTAAATTAGCACATATCAGCGAAACCGTAATTCGTCCTTTTTATAAAAACAAATTTACCGTCTTAGAAACTACTTTAGAATCAGCAATGCCCGATATACCTTGGTTTATGCATCGAGGTGAAGGAGCAATTTTCGCTTGGATATGGCTCAAAGATTTACCGATAAGCGATGCAGAATTTTACCAGCAACTGAAAAAAGTTGGTGTAATAGTCGTTCCCGGAAACTCCTTCTTCCCCGGATTACGCGAAGAATGGCAGCACAAACATGAATGTTTCCGCGTCAGCCTCACCGGCAGCGACGAAGAAATCAAAACCGGAATGCAGCGTTTTGCAAAAGTCGCAGAAGAAGTTTATCGTAATGCTGCCGTCAGGAGTTAGGAGTTAGGAGTTAGGCAACGGATGGAGTTAGGCAACGGATGGAGTT